>NZ_JBHVPH010000005.1:168421-338316 GCF_042887425.1 Kitasatospora sp. NPDC057940 | reverse complement strand
GGCCCCGTGGACCGGGGGCCGGCCGTGGGGCGCGGGCCGGCCAGGGCCCCCCCGGCCGGGGGGCCGCCCCGGGGGGTGGCGGCCCCCCCGCCGGGGCCGACGCCTTTCTCGGCTCAGGCTTTCTCGGCTCAGGCTTTCTCGGCTCAGGCCTCCTCGGCCGTGGCCAGCTCCCTGGCCAGCTCCAGCCGCTTCACCTTGGTCGTGGCGGTGTGCGGCAGCTCGTCCAGCCGGCGCTGCACCGGCGGGGCCAGTGCGGGCAGGCCGGCCACCGCGCGGTTCCAGCGGGCGAGGTCGAGCGGCTGGTCGTCCCGGGTGCAGACCACGGGCACCGGGGCCTTGTCCCCGCCGGGCACGATGATCACCTCCAGCAGCTCGGGCAGCCGGGTGAACAGCTTGTCCTCCAGGTCCAGGGTGCTGTTGATCCCCGGGATCTCGTCGACCTCGCGGTCCAGCAGATGCAGGCAGCCCCACCGGGTGCGGTAGCCGAGGTCGCCCATCCGCCACCAGCCGTCCCGCGAGAACTGGCCCTCGAAGCGCTCCCGCTCGCCGAAGTAGGTGACGATCTGCCCGCCGCTGCGCACCTCGATGTGGCCGGGGGAGTTCTTGGTCACCGGCCGGCCGTCCCGGCTGACCACCCGGACCTCGGTCATCCCGGGGAAGGTCCGCCCGACGCAGCGGCCGTCGGCGCCGCTGCGGCGGTGCCGGGTGTAGGTGCGGGCGGCGATGGCGCCGGTCTCGCTCTGCCCGTACGTCTGGGCGAAGAACGGCAGGCTGCGCTCGGACGCGCCCAGCAGGGTGTCGACCGTGCGCGGGTGGATGGCGTCGAAGGTGTTGCTGAAGCAGCGGACCTTGGCCAGCGGCTTCGCCGGGTGGTCCGCCAGGACCTCCCAGCTCAGCAGGGTGTTGGGGTGGGACTCGATCACCCCCGGGGGGATCCGGGCGAACAGCTTCGCGACGTGCTCCGGCTCGTCGTCCCGCAGGATGATCATGGGGTGGCCGCGTAGCGCGAACAGCGCGGCCCCGCTGATCATCCGCGAGTGGACGAAGGAGACGTGCACGGCGATCGGCTCGTGCCGCCCGACCGGGGCGAGCAGCACCGACTGCGGGCGGCAGCGGGCCTGGATCGTGATGCCGGTCTGGACGGCGAGCTTGGGCAGGCCGGTGGTGCCCGAGGTGTGGGTGATCAGCGCCGGCTGGTCCTGCGGCATGGTCACCGGCGCCACCCGCTCGACCCCGGCCAGCCCGGCCAGCGCCGTCGCGCCCGGGAACTCCCCGGTGGCCACCAGCACCCGCTCGGTCAGGTCGAACACCTCGGACGGGAGTTCCTGCTCCAGCTTCGCCGCGTCGGTGAGCAGCGTCGGCCGGGACAGTCGCCCCAGCAGGCGGGCGACGGTGGCGCCGTCCAGCTTCGGGGACAGCAGTACCGGCACCCCGCCGACCCGGGCGACGCTGTAGGCGAGCAGGGAGATGTCGAAGCTGTCCGACTTGTGGATCACCACGTGTGAGCCGGGGCGGACCTGGGAAGCCCACAGCCGGGCGGCGAAGTCGTCGACCAGGTCGGCGAGTTCGGTCAGGGTGACCCGCCGGCCCAGCTCCGGGGCGATGTCGAGGTCGTGGTCGAGGTAGACCGGGCTCGCCGGGTGACGGGCGGCCGCGCGGTCCCAGACCGTGCCCAGCCGGATGCCTCGGTTGCCGACGCGTTGCAGGAACATGCTCCTCTTCCCCTTCGGTTGGTCGCAGATCGCTCGGGCGTCCGGTGTCCGGCGTCGGGACGCCGGACACCGGGCCGGCCTCACGGCTCGCGCAGGGCCCGGTCGACGAGGGGGCCGGCCGCTCCGGTGTACGTGGTCGGATCGCACAGCCGGGAGAGCTCCGCCCTGCCGAGCACGCCGTCCAGCGCGGGCAGTTCGGCGAGCACCTGCTCCAGCGGCCGACCGTCGCGGTCGGCCTCTCCGGACGCCTCGGTGAGCAGCTGCTTGGCCGCCGCCTTGCCGAGCCGGGGCGCCAGGACGGCGACGACCCGCTCCGAGACGATCTGACTACCCGTCAACTCAAGGTTGGTGCGCATCCGTTCGGGCCGGACCTCCAGCCCCTCGGCGAGCTCCACCGCGGTGTGCGCGGCGCCCCCGGTCAGCCGCAGCGCCTCGCGCAGCAGCTGCCACTCGGCGTGCCAGGCGCCCCCCGAGCGCTCGTCCTCGGCCAGTAGGCACTGGGTGAGCCCGGCGGCGATCACCGGCACCTGCAGCGCGGCGCTGCGGATCAGGGTGGCCAGCACCGGGTTGCGCTTGTGCGGCATCGCGGAGGAGCTGCCGCGCCCGGCCGCGGTGGGCTCGGCCACCTCGCCGACCTCCGTCCTGGTCAGCGACTGCACGTCGATCGCGATCTTGCCGAGGGCGCCGGCGGTGAAGGCCAGCGCGCCCGCGAGGTCGGCGATCGGGGTGCGCAGCGCGTGCCAGGGCAGCACCGGGCGGGCCAGCCCGGTCTCGGCGGCGAAGGCGGTGAGCAGTCGGTCCAGGTAGTCGCCCGGGTCCGGCGCCGCCCCGTTCGCCCCGCCCGCGGCCGCGCCGTCGATCCGGGCGTACTCCAGGTACCCGGCGAGGGTGCCGGCGGCGCCGCCGAGCGAGACCGGCAGGCCGTGTTCGGCGACCTGCCCGAGCCGCTGCTCGGAGTCCAGGACGAGCAGGCGCCAGCCGGCTGCCTTGAGGCCGAAGGTGGTCGGTACGGCCTGTAGGGCGAGCGTGCGGCCGGGGAGGACGGTGTCCCGGTGCCGTGCGGCGAGGACGGCCAGGGCCCGCGCGGTGCGGGTGAGGTCGGCGCGGATGATCCGCAGGGCCTGGGCGGCCACCAGCATCGCGCCGGTGTCCAGGACGTCCTGGCTGGTGGAGCCGCGGTGGACGTACTCGGCGGCGGCCCGGTCCTCGGCCGCCACCACCCCGGTCAGCGCCCGGACCAGCCCGACGACCGGGTTGGCGGTCTCCCGGGACTCGACCGCGAGGGCCCGCAGGTCCAGCAGCTCGGCGCGGGCCAGGCGGGTGATGGTGTCGGCGGCGGTCTTGGGCAGGGTGCCCAGCCCGGCCTGGGCCCGGGCCAGCGCCGCCTCGGCGTCCAGCATGGCCTGCAGCCAGGCCCGGTCGCAGACGGCGGCCTCGACCGGCGTCCCGGCGCGGACCGGGGAGAGCAGCCCGGCGTCGGTCAGGATGTCGGCCGCGTCGTGCGGGTCGTGCTCGTCGTGCGGGCCGCCGGGTCCGTCCTGGGCGTCCGGGGCTTCCAGGGCCTCCTGGGCGTCCTGGGCGTCCGGCTCGTCAGGGTCGGTCATATCAGCACTCCGGTCAGGTCGGTGACGGCCGCGTCCGGCCGGACGCCGAAGGGCAGCTGGGTGGTGGGCGGCAGGGCGAGCAGCGAGCGGGCGATCGCGTCCGAGTCGCCGAGGGTCACCGAGTCCACGCCGGGCCGGATGCCGGCCGCCGTCACCCAGTGCACCGACTCGGTCGGCACCCCGTAGGCGTAGCGCCGCGGGTGCGCCCGGCCCCGGGTGTCCAGCAGCCGGTACGGCCGTTTGGTGACGGCCAGGCCGCCGGTCTCGTAGTCGGTGCCGCCCGTGCCCGGGATCCGGTACGCGGTCGCCTGCTCGGTGCTCAGCAGGTGCTGAAGCAGCGGGTCGGTGGTGCGGCGCAGGTCGGGTTCGGGCAGCCGGGCCTCGATCAGGACGGTGGCGCGCACCGGCGGCTGGGGCACCGCCCGGGAGGTGAGCACGTAGGCGGCCGCCTCGGTGTCGATCCGGATCTCGGTGCCCGGGCCGGTGAGCTCGACCACCCCGGCCTCGATCAGGGCGATCAGCTCCTCGATCCGGGAGACCGGCGGGCCGATCGACAGGAAGGCGTTGAGCGGGGTGTACCAGCCCTCCAGGTCGTCCCGGTGCGAGTTCCCCTCCAGCCCGCCGTGGTCCACCGCGAGGCGGATCTCGTTGCGCAGGTCGCGCAGGATGTCCAGGGCGGCCTTGAGCGGGCCGCTGAGGTTGCCGGCGCGGGCCGCCTCGACGTCCTCGGCCAGGTATCCGAGCAGCCAGTCGCGGAAGTCCTCCGGTCCGGTGAACTCCCGGCCCCCGTAGGGGCGGAAGAGCCGATCCCAGTCCCAGCGCTCCGACTCGGGGATGCCGTACTCGTCGAGCAGGGCCGCGAAGCCGCCGCCGTGGGCGACCGTCAGGTACCGATCGACGAAGGGCTCCCGCTCGGCGCCGCGGCCCTTCGCGTCGAGCAGCGTGCCGTAGTAGACGCTCTCCACCTCGCGCGCGATCAGCGGCCACAGGTCGGTGCGGAACTGCACCGGCTCGCCGGCCGCGGACTGCTCGCGCAGCCCGGCGATGTACTCGGCGGTCAGCAACCGGGGGAAGTAACGGCCGTACGCGCCCTTCTCGTTCTCGCCGCGGGCGTGGTACGGGATGCCGCGGCGCGAACTGGCGAACAGCTTCGGCTCCCGGCCCGACGGCCGGTACTCCAGCCGCCCGTCCGCGCGGACGAAGGCGCCGCCCCGGCCGACCGTGAACAGGGCCATGTGGTCGAAGAAGTTCAGCCCGAGGCCGCGCAGCAGCACGTGCTGGCCCGGCAGGATGCCGCTCAGGTCGAGGTCCGCCGGGTTGGCCGGGGTGATGTAGGTGAGGTGGTGGATCCGGGACAGGCTCGCCGTCCGCTCCTCGTGCGGGGTCGGCCGGGCCGCGACGTGGCCCTGGGCGAGCACGATGGCGTCCAGGTGGTTGAGCCGGCTGCCGTTCTCCAGGCGGATGCCCTGCGGGCCGCCGGGGACACCATGGGTGTCCGCCATCGCCACCGCCCGCGAGCGGTGCACCTGGACGGTGACGTGCGCGGGCGCGCCGTCCGCCACCCGGCGGAAGCTCGCGTTCAGGTAGCGCCCGTAGAACGCCCGGGTGGGGTAGCTGTCGGCTCCCAGGGCGCGGGCCTCGGCCACGCACTCCTCGTCCTGCCCGGAGGCGGCGCCGGCCTCGGCGACCTCCACCGCCCACTCCCACAGGCTCGGACCGGGCTCGATCGGGCCGTCGATCCGGGAGCTGTCGTCGGTGTACACGGTGATCTGCGAGGCGACGGTGTTCATCAGCAGGTGCCGTGACTGGTCCTGGCGCCAGACGGCGCCGGCGCCGGGCGCGGCCGGGTCGACCATGTGCACCGTGATGGAGTCGTGCGAGGGCGCCGCGCGCTCGTTGGCGCAGAGCCGCTCCAGAACGGACAGGCCGCGCGGGCCGGCCCCGATGACGCAGACCTCCAGTGCCGCCTTGCTGCCCACTCCGCTCATGCGCCCACCTCGCTTCGCTCGGCAGGGGCATCCGCCCGCGCGCACCTCTCGATGACGGGCTCGGTTCGCTCACTCACGGCTTCACGTCCTCCACGTCTTCCACGTCCGCCCGAGCGCCCTGCGGGGCGTCGGCGAGCAGCAGGCGGGCGAGCTCCAGGCGCTTGATCTTGGTGGTGGCGGTCCTCGGCAGCTCGTCCAGCCGCCGGTGGACCGGCTCGGCCATCGGCGGCAGCGACGCCGTGGCGCGGCGCCAGGCCGCCAGGTCCAGTGGTTCGTCGTCCTTGGTGCACACCACCGGCACGGCCCTGCCGTCCGGGCCGGGGATGATGATGACCTCGGCGAGGCCGGGCAGCTGGCCGAACAGGGTGTCCTCGGCCGCGAGGGTGCTGCCGAAGCCCTCGATCAGGTCGACCTCGCGGTCCAGCAGGTGCACGCAGCCCCACTTGGTGCGGTAGCCGACGTCGCCCATCCGCCACCAGCCGTCCGCCGACACCTGGGCGTCGTAGCGGTCCTGCTCGCCGAGGTAGGTGACGATGCGTCCGTCGCTGCGCACCTCGATGAAGCCCGGGTTCCGCTCGGACGGCGGGTTGCCGTTCCGGCTGACGACCCGGACGTCGGTCATCCCGGGGAACGGCATGCCGACGCAGCGGCCGTCGTCGTCCAGGGTGCGGCGCCGGGTGAAGCCGCGGACGATGGCCGGGCCGACCTCGCTCTGCCCGTACAGCTGGCCGAAGAGCGGCGAGCGGCGCCGGGTGGCGCGCAGCAGCCGGTGCACGGTCCGCGGGTGGATCGCGTCGAAGGTGCTGCTGAACAGCTTGACGTTGGACAGCGGGCCGCGCGGGTCCTGCGCCAACTCCTCCCACTCCATGAAGGAGTTGGGGTGCGCCTCCAGGATGCCCGGCTTCAGCCGCGCGAACAGGTCGCCGACGTGCTTCGGGTCCGACTCGCGCAGCACGACCAGCGGGAAGCCGCGGTAGAGCGAGATCGCCAGCGCGGTGATCAGCCGGGAGTGGACGAAGGAGACGTGGATGGCGATGGTCTCCCGGCCCGGGATCAGCGGGGCGATGACGGAGGCCTGCGGGCGGTAGCGGGACTGCAGGCTGAACCCGGTGTGCACGGCCAGCTTGGGCGTCCCGGTGGTGCCCGAGGTGTGGGTGATCAGCGTCGGGTGGTCGGCCGGCATGATGACGGGCCTGACCCTCTCCACCCCGGCCAGCGCCCGCAGTTCGACGGCGTCCCGGTACGAGCCGGAGGTCAGCACCACCCGGTCGGCGAGGTCGAAGACCGTCTCGGGCAGCACGTTCTCCAGCTTCTCCTGGTCGGTCACCAGGAACGGCCGGTCGGTGCGGCGGACCAGCTCGGCGACGGTCGCGCCGTCCAGCGCCGGCGACAGCAGGACCGGGACCGCCCCGATCCGCGCCGCCGCGCACGCGAGCAGCGTGATGTCGAAGCCGTCGGCCTTGTAGACCACCACCCGCCGGCTCGGCCGCACGCCCGCCGCCCAGAGCCGGGACGCCAGGTCGTCCACCAGGTCCGACACCTCGGCGACGGTCGCCCTGCGGCCCAACTCCGGTGCCGCGTCGAGGTCGTGGTCGAGGATGAGGACGTTCGCGCCGTGTCTGGCCGCGGCGCGTTCGAAGAGCATCCCGAGCTGAATTCCCCGGTTTCCGATACGTTGAAGAAGCACCTGTACGCCTCCCGGGCCTCGGCTGTGCGCCGTCGGCGCCTGACGTGAATGGAATGGACACCACCCGCGGTGAAAGGGACACCGTCCGAGGTGAATTGGCGTGCCCGGGCGTCCGAATGGCCGCGTGCCCGGGTACGGGCCCGGGAATTCCGGGCGAATCGCGGAAAGGCCGGATACCGCCCGGCGTCACGCCTCTTCGATGACGGCCTTGATGCGCTGCAGGGTGGCGGCCAGATCGCCGGAGATCTTGTCGCCCCACTCCGCGAAGAAGCGCTGCTTCTCGGCCGCGTCCATCTCCGCGGTGATGCCCTTGATGCCCTGGGTGGCCGAGTCCATGCGGAAGTGGTGGGTCAGCAGGCTGCCGCCGCCCTCGGCGGCCTCGATGTCGAAGCCCCAGACGCTCTCCTGCTTCTGGCCGGCCGAGTTGTGGATCGCCCACCGGAAGGTCCGGCCCGGCTCCGCGGTGACCACCTCGGACTGGGTCGTCCACCGGCCGCGGACCACCGGCGCCCAGGCGACGATGTCGTCGCCGCGGAGGTTGTCGCCGCGGAACACGGACCCGACGGCGGCCGGCTCGCCGACCGTCCATTCACCGCCCAGGCATTCCGGGCTCCATTCGCCGCTGCGCGGCAGGTCGCTGATCACCGCGTAGACCTCGATCGGTGTCGCGGAAATGCGAATGTCGGCGTCGGCGGAGAATATCGGCTGCTTCTCGTTGATGGTTTCGCCCATGCCGGGGATCGTCCCAGCCCGGCCCCGGCGGGGGTCAAGGGCGGGCCGGCGGGTCCGTCAACTCCGTGGTTCCGTGTCAACTCCGGTCCGGCGCCGCGGTGAACGGCCACGGACCGGCCGGCATCGCGTAGCACGAACCGGCCGGCACCGCGGGCCGCGAACCGGCCGTCCCCTCGGAGCGTTACGAACCGGCCCGGATCTCGCGGGCGAAGTGCATGGCGACGATCGACATCCGGGCCGCGTGGTAGAAGCGGTGCGCGCCGTGGTTGGTCACCCCGGAGTCGAGCTCGATCCGGGCGCACCCCGCCCGCCGGGCCCGCTCGTCCAGCTCCGCCATCAGCCGCCCGCCGACCCCCGCCGACCGCACCGCGCGGTCGGTCACCAGGTCGTCGACGAACAGCAGCCGGCCGCGGCTGGTCGCCAGCACCCGGTGGGTCGCCACCCCGACGCACCGCCCGCGGCCGTCGTAGGCGGCGGTGAAGGACAGCCCCTGCGCGTGCGCCTCGGCGGCGAAGGCGGCGAACCCCTCGGCGGTCAGGGCCGGCCTCAACTGCCGTATCAGCGGCCCGACATCGGTCGCCATGGCGGCGCTCCCCGGTGTGACGTCAACCATCGTCAGTTCCATCCCCCGATCTTCGCAGGGAACCCCGGTCCGCGGTCCGGGCGGGGAGGTGGGTCCGGGCCCGTGGTCAGGCCGCCGCGCAGGCCGGGCAGAGGCCGCGGTAGGTGACGGCGGCGTCGGTGACGGTGAAGCCGAAGCGCTGGTCGGCGGGCAGGGCGGCGAGGGGGTCGTCGGTGGGGTGGACGTCGCGGATGGTGCCGCAGTGGGTGCAGACGAGGTGCTGGTGCGGGTGGTGGGCGTTGGGGTCGTAGCGCTTGGCCCGGCCGTCGGTGGAGACCTCGGTGACCTCGCCGAGGGTGACCAGTTCGCCGAGGGTGTTGTAGACGGTGGCCCGGGAGATCTCGGGCAGGCGTTCGGCGGCTCGGGCGTGGACCTCGTCGGCGGTGAGGTGCACGTGCTCGCCGTCCAGGACCTCCGCCACGACACGCCGCTGGGAGGTGAGGCGCCAGCCGCGTCCGCGCAGTCGCTCCAGCAGGTCACTCATATCGGTTCACCTATTCAGGTCAATGGGAGGCCAGGATTTTACCAAGTGATTTCGGCTTCTCTCCGGTTCCCGATCGGATATGCGTTTGGTGTCAATCTTGACGTGGATCGTGTCCATCGTAGGATCGGCTCCGGCGATAGCCTGGGTAGCAGGAAGTAGCAGTGAAGACACCGTGATCCGCCTTGTAGGGAAGGATTTCCATGTCTGAGAACCACGATCCGATCGTTACCGAACCCGAGCCGCAGGCGGAGGGCGCGGGTGGCTGCCCGGTGGCCCACGGGCGCGCGCCGCACCCCACCCAGGGCGGCGGAAACCGCCAGTGGTGGCCGGAGCGGCTCAATCTGAAGATCCTCGCGAAGAATCCGGCCGTGGCGAACCCGCTCGGCGCGGACTTCGACTACGCCGCGGCGTTCGGATCCCTCGACCTTCCGACCGTGAAGCGGGACATCGAGACGGCCCTCACCACCTCGCACGCCTGGTGGCCGGCCGACTACGGGCACTACGGCCCCTTCATCATCCGGATGGCGTGGCACAGCGCGGGCACCTACCGGATCAGCGACGGCCGCGGCGGCGCCGGGGCCGGGCAGCAGCGCTTCGCCCCGCTGAACAGCTGGCCCGACAACGCCAGCCTGGACAAGGCCCGCCGCCTGCTGTGGCCGGTGAAGAAGAAGTACGGCCGCAACCTCTCCTGGGCCGACCTGATGATCCTGGCCGGGAACGTCGCCCTGGAGTCGATGGGCTTCGACACCTTCGGCTTCGGCGGCGGCCGGGTGGACGAGTGGGAGCCGGACGAGGACGTCTACTGGGGCCCGGAGACCACCTGGCTCGGCGACGAGCGCTACACCGGCGACCGCGAGCTGGAGCGCCCGCTCGCCGCCGTCCAGATGGGCCTGATCTACGTCAACCCCGAGGGCCCCAACGGCACCCCGGACCCGCTCGCCGCCGCCCGCGACATCCGCGAGACCTTCTACCGGATGGCGATGAACGACGAGGAGACCGTCGCGCTGATCGCCGGCGGCCACACCTTCGGCAAGACCCACGGCGCGGGCCCGGCGGAGAACGTCGGCCCCGACCCCGAGGACGCCCCGATGGAGCAGCAGGGCCTCGGCTGGAAGAGCACCTTCCGCACCGGCAAGGGCGGGGACGCGATCACCAGCGGCCTGGAGGGCGCCTGGACGGCCACCCCGGTGACCTGGGACAACAGCTTCTTCGAGACGCTGTTCGGCTACGAGTGGGAGCTGGCCAAGAGCCCGGCCGGCGCCTTCCAGTGGAAGCCGAAGGGCGGCGCCGGAGCGGGCACCGTCCCGGACGCCCACGACCCGTCCAAGCGGCACGCCCCGACGATGCTGACCACCGACCTGTCGCTGCGCCTGGACCCGATCTACGAGCCGATCTCCCGGCGCTTCCTGGAGCACCCCGAGGAGCTCGCGGACGCCTTCGCCCGCGCCTGGTTCAAGCTGACCCACCGCGACATGGGCCCGGTCGCCCGCTACGTCGGCGCGGAGGTCCCGACCGAGCAACTGGTGTGGCAGGACCCGCTGCCCGCGGTCGACTACCAGCAGATCGACGCCGCGGACGTCGCCGCCCTGCGGGAGCGGATCGCCGCCTCCGGGCTGTCGGTCTCCGAGCTGGTGTCCACCGCGTGGGCGGCGGCCTCCTCCTTCCGCGGCAGCGACAAGCGCGGCGGCGCCAACGGCGGCCGGATCCGGCTCCAGCCGCAGATCGGCTGGGAGGTCAACGAGCCGGACCGGCTGGCCTCGGTGCTGCGCACCCTGGAGGGCGTGCAGCAGGAGTTCAACGCCCGGTCCGGCGCCAAGCAGGTCTCGCTGGCGGACGTGGTGGTGCTGGCCGGCGGCGTCGGCGTGGAGAAGGCCGCCCGGGCGGCCGGCCGCGACGTGGTGGTGCCGTTCACGCCCGGCCGGGTGGACACGACGCAGGAGCTCACCGACGTCGACTCCTTCGCGGCGATGGAGCCGGCCTCGGACGGCTTCCGCAACTACGTGGGCAAGGGCAGCCGGCTGGGCGCCGAGTACCTGCTGCTCGACAAGGCGAACCTGCTGACCCTGAGCGCGCCCGAACTGACCGTCCTGGTCGGCGGTCTGCGGGTGCTGGGGGCCAACTACCAGCAGTCCCCGCACGGCGTCCTCACCGAGACCCCCGAGGCCCTGACGAACGACTTCTTCGTCAACCTGCTGGACCTGGGCACGGAGTGGAAGGCCACCCCGGAGGACGGGCACACCTTCGAGGGCCGGGACGCGGCCACCGGCGCGCTCAAGTGGACCGGGACCCGGGCCGACCTGGTCTTCGGCTCCAACTCCGAACTGCGCGCCGTCGCCGAGGTCTACGCGAGCGACGACGCGAAGGAGAAGTTCGTGGCGGACTTCGTCGCGGCGTGGGTCAAGGTGATGAACCTGGACCGGTTCGACGTCGCCTGATCCCGCGCGGGCCTGAGCCCGCGCCCGCCTGATCGTCCGGAGGGCGGTGAGGATCCGCCATCGGCCCGGAGGTGTACGCCTCCGGGCCGATGGCGGACCGCCACCGGGGGTGCGCCGCGGTGCTGATCGCGGTGCTCGGGGCGCTGCGCGGGCGGTGGGTCAGCCGCCCTCGCCGGGCCGGTGGCCCTCCGTCTTGGGCTCCTCCGCCGCGTTCTGCTCGGCCGCGTCCTGTTCCGCCGTGTCCTGCTCCGCCTTGTGCTCGGCGGCCCGGACCTGCTCGGCGAAGACCTGCGCGTCGATCCGCTCGACCGTGGCCCCGTGCCGGGAGGCCAGGTCGTCGGCCCGGTCGGGGGAGGACTCCCGGAGCTCCAGGACGAGCAGCGCGCCGCCGTCCGGGACGCGCGGCGAGAGCATGATCAGCCCGGCGCCGCCCTCCGTCGCCCGGCCCTCCTCGGCGGCGTTGCCGAGCGCCGCACCGGCCGCGAAGCCGAGCAGGACGCCGATCGGCCCGCCGACCAGGCCCACCAGGCCGCCGAGCACGCCGGAGCTGACGGTGGTCACGCCCGCGCCCCGGGTGAAGGCGTCCTGGACCTCCAACAGGCCGTCGGCGCTGCGCTCCAGCGCCGCCAGCTGCCGCAGGCCCGGCAGGTGCTGCGCCCCGTCGAAGGCCGTCCGCCAGGCGGCGGCGTCCGGGAAGGTCAGCAGGACGACGTTGTGCTGCTCGCTCATCGCGCTCCGATCGGGCCGGGGGCGGGGGTCGCCGGATTCCATCGTGACCTTCGGTGCCCGGCCCGGCCACAGGAGCGACGGGCGGCGCGGACTGCCCGGGGTCCGGCCGTTCAAACGTGGGGCCCGGTTCAGGGTCCCGTCACCGCCCGGATTCCGGACAGGTGTAGGGCGACGGGAGGTTCGCCGGGTGGCCGGGGGAGTGGGTGCGGCCTGCGGGAGCCGGACGGGAGGGGAGACCTCGTCCCTATTTCGACCCTGGCCGAAATTGTGCCCGGTGCGCGGCAGACCCCTGGTGCGGTGGGTGGGGCGGTGCCAGGATCCCGACCCGGCACGACCGTGCCAGACCCGAATGTCTGAAGGAGGCACCATGCAGCCCACGGCAGAGCAGGTCCGCGCGCTCAAGGACGAGGACTTCCGGCTCACCCTCGGCCAGGGCCACCAGGTCCACCCGGCCGGCGACCTGTCGGACGAGCTCTACGTGACCGCCGCGGTGCAGTCCAGCACCTGTGGCGGCTGGAGCAGCTGCGCCCACGTCTGCAGCTTCTGAGTCCGCCGTCCGCGGCGCGGACCCCGGTCGCACCGCCGGGGCCCGCGCCGCGGACGCACGATACGGCCGGTGAGCGCGCGCCCGGCCGCACCGCCGGGGCGCGTCCGCCCGGTACCGCAACCGTCGAGCGCACAGCACCGCAACCGTCGCGCACGAACCGAGCATGGAGAGACCGCCCGTGGTGGACGCGTCCGAAATCCGTCGGGCCGCCGCCCGAGCCGTCCCGCTCGCCGCCCGCCGTCCGCTGCCCGACCCGGAGGCCCAGCGCGCCGAACGCGCCGAACGGGCTGAACGGGCCGACCGTGCCGGGCGGATCCTCGACCGCTGGCGTGCCCAGCCGCCCTTCGACCGGGACGACTGGTTCGAGCGCCGCCTCGCCGCCGACCGCCTCGACCCGGACGGGCTGCGCGCCCTGCTCGCCGAACACCCGGCCGACCTCGCGGACCGCCTCGGCACCCCCGACTGGGCCGAACGCCTCGCCGCCGCCTTCGAGGCCGGGCACACCCTCGACCTCCCCGAGGAGCACGCCTTCGCCCGGCTCGTCGCCCCGCTGCTCGCCGACGCCCGCGACCGTCTGCGCACCGGCCTCGCCGAACTCGGCCCCGCCACCCCGGGCGCGGCTTCCCCCGGTCCCGCCACCCCTGGCCCCGCCAGCCTCGGCACCCCCGACCAGCTCGTCGCCCTCGTGCTGCCCGCACTCACCGCGACCGCGCACGCCACGGCCGTCCGCACCGTCATCACCGAACTCCACGTCGCCCGCCTCTCCGGCGAGTTGACCGGAGAGACCCCCGAACAGCGCTACCGGACCTTCCTCGACCGGCTCACCGAACCCGGCCGCGCCGTCCGACTCCTCGCCGAATACCCGGTGCTGGCGTACCGGCTGGCCACCGCCGCCGAACAGTGGACCGCCACCTGCCTCACCCTCTACCGCCGCCTCGCCGCCGACCTCCCCGCCCTCGCCCGCACCTTCGCCGACGGCCGCCCGCTCGGCCGCCTCACCGAACTCGCCACCGGCCTCGGCGACCCGCACCGGGGCGGTGCCACCGTCAGCGCCCTGCGCTTCGAACACGGCACCCGGATCGTCTACAAGCCGCGCCCGCTCGGCGCCGAGACGCACTTCCAGCACCTCCTGCGCTGGCTCAACCCCATGCTCCGGCTGCCGCTGCACGACCTCGCCCACCTGGCCCGCGACGGCTACGGCTGGGTCGCCCACGTCACCGCCGAACCGGCCCGCGACGAAGCCGAGTTGAGCGACTTCTACCACCGTGCCGGCACCCTCGCCGCGCTGCTCCACACCCTCGACGCGGTCGACTGCCACGCCCAGAACCTGATCGCCGTCCGCGACCAGCCGGTCCTGATCGACCTGGAAGCGCTGTTCCACCCCGACCTGCCCGAACCCGCCAAGGACCTCTCCGAGTCCGAACGGCTCGCCCGCCACCAGGCCCGGCACTCGGTGCTGCGCTCCGGCCTGCTGCCCGAGCGCATGTGGGACGAGGGCAACGGCGGCACCGACCTCTCCGCCCTCGGCTGGGATCCGGGCAGCCTCCCGCCGCGCCCCGCCCCCGTCCTGGTCGACCAGGGCACCGACCGGCTCCGCCTGGAGTACCGCCGGATGCCCGTCGCGGCGCCCGGCAGCCGGCCCGTCCCGCCCGGGCGGCCGCTGCGCCTGGCCGACCACGTCGGCGAACTCGAAGCCGGCTTCACCGAGGCCTACCGGCTGCTCGCCGCCCACAAGGGTGAACTCCGGGAGCTCATACGGGCGTTCGCCGCCGACGAGACCAGGATGCTGCGCCGCGACACCTTCGAGTACCGCAGCCTGCTCGCCACCGCCTGCCACCCCGACCTGCTCCGCGACGGCCTCGACCAGGACCGCCACCTCGACCGGCTCTGGGCGCTCCCCGCCTGGGAGGAGCACGCGCTCGCCTACGTCGACGACGAACGGGCCGACCTCTGGCGCGGGGACGTCCCGGTCTTCACCATCCGCCCCGACAGCGTCGACGCCCGCTCCTCCACCGGCGCCCTGATCCCCGGCGTCACCGACCGGCCCGCACTCGACCTCGCCCTCGCCAAGGCGGACGCCCTCAGTGAACCGGACCTGGCCCGCCAACTCCAGCTGCTGCGGCTGTCGGTGGCCACCGCGGACGGCGCCCGCGAGCCGCGCCGCCCCCCGGTCACGTCCCCTCCCGCGCTGCCCGGGAAGCCGGCCGAAGGCCTGGACCTGGCGGCCCGCGCCCTCGCCAAGGCCGTCGACGCCGGCGAACAACTCCTCCGGGAGGCCTATCGGGGAAGCGCGGACCTCGCCTGGGCCGGCCCCAACTGGGCCCCGCCCGGCCGCTGGGCGCCCGCCGAACTCGGCCCCGACCTCTACAGCGGGACGGCCGGCGTCGCCCTCTTCCTCCACCAGCTCGCCACCGTCACCGGCGATCGCGAGCACCGGAACACCGCCAGGGCCGTCGAACTGACGCTACGTCACCAGATTCGGCGGCGCGCCGACCGCCTCGGCGGCGGCCTCTCCGGCGTCGGCGGCGTCCTCTACACCCTCGCCCACCTCGCCGCCCACCACCCCGACGCCGAACTCGACGCCCTGGCCGCCCAGGTGGTGCGCCGCAGCGCCGTCACCGCCGCCGACGACGCCCAGCACGACCTGCTCGCCGGCAACGCTGGCACCATCGGCGGACTGCTCGCCTGGGCGGCCGTCCGCCCCGGCCCCGCCGTCACCGACGCCCTCGCCGCCTGCGCCGAACGCCTCGTCCGGGCCGCCGCCCCGCGCCCCGAAGGCGGCGCCGGCTGGCTGCCCGCCTCCCTCGCCGGCACCGCCAAGCGCCCGCTGGCCGGTTTCGCCCACGGCGGCTCCGGCATCGCCTGGGCGCTCGCCCGCGCCGGCCGGCACCTCGGTGACCCGCGACTGCCCCAACTCGCCCTCGCCGCCGTCGAGTACGAAAACACCCTGTTCGACCGGGCCGTCGCCAACTGGCGCGACGTCCGCGAGGACGGCGGCCCCGACGCGCCCCACTACCCGTCCCTCTGGTGCCACGGCGCCTCGGGCATCGCGCTCGCCCGCACCGAACTCGCCGAACTCCTCCCCGAATCCCGTGAGTTGCTCCTCGCCGAACGCGACACCGCCCTGACCACTGTCCTCCGCGAGGGCTTCGGCCACAACTTCTCGCTCTGCCACGGCGACTTCGGAAACCTCGAACCCCTCCTGCTCGCCGGCGACCGCTGGCGCACCGCCGCTCTGCGGCAGGCCCACGCCACCCTCGACGACCTCGACACCCGCGGCTGGATCTGCGGCCTCCCGCACGGCGTCCACAGCCCCTCCCTGATGGTCGGCCTCGCCGGCACCGGTCACGGCCTGCTCCGCCTCGCCGCCCCCACCACCCCCTCCCTCCTCGCGCTCCACCCGCCGACCCCCTGAGACGTTCGGCGAGGTCGGCGAGGTCGGTGAGGTCGGACGGCGCGGGCTCGGCCGGGATGGTCCTGTGATCGTCGGACCGCACGTCCGGAGAAAGCCGCAACCGGCCCCGAATCGAACATCGCGGACCCTCCCGGTGATCGATTGCCACCAACTCGCCGCCGCCGACACGGAATCGCCCGGATCGAGTGAGACCGGCCGGGACACGCCGGACGGCCCGGCGGACCGCTGCCAGGATCGGGGTCCGCACCGCAGCCAGCCCCTCGCAGAGTGCCCTCCGGCACCGCTGCCGACCCCACACGCCCACTCGGCGGTGAGGGCTGCCCGCGCGCGGATCCGCTGCGGCCACCGGCCGTCGTACCAGGGAGCAGGGAGCACTGTGTCCGAACAGATCGTGAAGCCCGAGAGGCCCCACACCCCGCCCGACCAGCCCGTTCAAGACCAGCACGACGAGGACCAGCACGACGAGGAACTGCGCCTGCGCTTCCCCGGCGACCGCCGCGCCGAGGCCGGCGCGTCGATGTCGGCGAGCGCGATGCTGCGCCGCCTCCCGCACCTGGTGCGCCGCGCGCTGGCGCTGGCGTGGGCGGCGGACCGGACGTCCACCGTGCTGCTGCTGGTGTGCCAGGCGCTGGCGGGCGTGTTCGGGGCGTTGGCGCTGTACGCGACGACCGGCACCCTGGGCGCGCTGCTGGTGGCGGGCCCGGTGGGGGAGCACCTGCGGACCGCCGCGCCGTCGCTGCTCCTGCTGACCGTCTCGGCCGCGCTGCGCGCGGTGCTGGGGATCGCGGTGGTGGGGCTGTCCGGCCGGGTGTCGCCGAGGGTCACCCGGGAGGCGGAGCTGGCGCTGATCGCCGCCGGGTGCGCGGCCGAGCTGCGGGCGTACGACGAGCCCGCGTACAACGAGCAGTGGGAGGCGGCCGATCGGGGTGCCTCGACCACGCCGGACCTGCTCTCCAACGCCCAGGACGTGATCGCCTCGACGGTCTCGCTGGCCGCCGCGGCGGGCGTCCTGGCGACGCTCCACCCGTGGCTGGTGCCGCTGCTGCTGCTGGGTTCGGTGCCGACCGGGGTGGCGGCCGTCCGGACGGCCCGGATCCACTACCTGGCGGCCGTGGCCACCAACGAGGACCGTGGCGCGCTGCGCGTCTACCGCTGGTTCCTGATCGACAAGACCCGCGCGGACCAGGTCCGTTCGGACCAGGTCACGCCGTTCCTGATGGCCAAGTACCGCCGCGCCGAGGAGAAGATCGTCGAGGCGACGGACCGGGCGACCAGGGAGGCGGCGAAGGTCTCCCTGCTGGCCTCGCTGGGCACGGGGGCGGGCAGCGCGCTGGTCTGGGGCACGCTGCTGTACCTGGTGGCGAGCGGCCGGATCGACCTGGCGGCGGCGGGTACGGCGACGTTCGCGCTGCGGACGGCCTCGTCCGGGCTGCAGGGCCTGGTCGGCAACGGCGCCCGGCTGTACCGGATGGGCCTGTACCTGGACGACTACTTCACCTTCCTGGACGAGGCCGGCGGCCACCGGATCCGGCGCGGCGGGATCGTGCCGGACGCGCCGCAACTGGTGGAGGTCGCGGACCTCGGGCACGCCTACCCCGGCGAGCAGCAGGAGCCGGCGCTGTGCGGGGTCAGCATGACGCTGCGGGCCGGGGAGGTGGTGGCGGTGATCGGGCAGAACGGCAGCGGCAAGTCGACGCTGCTGAAGCTGCTGTCCGGCCTCTACCTGCCGCAGTCCGGCCGGATCTGCTGGGACGGCGTGCCGGTGGAGGAACTGGACGCGGACGGCATGTGGTCGCGGGTGGCCCGGGTGCCGCAGGAGTTCGCGCGCTGGCCGCTGGGGGCGGCCGAGAACGTCCACCTGGGGCACCTCACCGAGCAGGTGATGGCGGACGTGGAGCGGGCGGCCGCGCGGACGGGCTTCGACGAGATCGTGGCCCGGCTGCGGTCGGGCTGGCGCACGCTGCTGGCCCAGGGCTGGTGGGGCGGCGCCGAGTTGTCGGGCGGCGGCTGGCAGCGGGCGGCGGTGGCCCGGGCGCTGTACCGGACGGTGCGCAGCCCGGGGCTGCTGATCCTGGACGAGCCGACCTCGGACCTGGACCCGCGCGCCGAACACCGCATCCTGCACGCGCTGCGGGCCCTCGCCCCGGGGCGGATCACGCTGCTGGTGACGCACAACATCGCCAACGCGGCGGTGGCGGACCGGGTGATCGTGATGGACCGGGGCCGGATCGTGCAGACCGGCACCTGGGCGGAGCTGGCGGCGCGCCCGGACGGGCTGTTCCGTGAGCTGCTGGACCTCCAGCGGGACCGGACGGTCCCGGCGCAGCGGGTCTAGCGTCCTCGGCCGTCGAGGGCCGGTGCCGACCGTCCTCCGTACCGTCGTCGTCATCACGGCGGTACGGAGGACGGGCGGCGCTTGCCGGGCGCGGTGTGTGTCTTTGACGAACCTGCGCCAGCGCGTCAGTGCGTGGTGCGTGCCGCGTCGCGCAGCCTGCGCCAGGTGCGGCTGACGGACGCCAGCCCGGCCCGCCCGGCGTCGGTCCCGCCGCCTTCCCAGCCCCGGGCCGCCTCGGCGAACGTCTCCGCGCGCTCCGCGTTCTCCGCCGCCTCCGCCCGGGCCGCCCGTGCCTGCGCGGCCCGGGCGGTGAGCCGCAGGTCCTCCGGTTCGATCATGTCGAGCCTGGCCCGGACGTGGTCGAGCAGCGCGGCGCAGGAGTCGTCGATCGCGCCCTCGCCCAGCGGGCGCGCCGGGAGGCCCAGCCCGTCCGTCAACCGCTGCTCCAGGGCGGCCCGCAGGTCCGGCACGGAGACGTCGCGGATCGTGAGGGAGAGGTGGGCGGAGAGGCCGGCGGCGCCGACCGCGCGGTGTGCGAAGCCGCGCGGGACGTAGAGCACGCTGCCGGGTTCGAGGACGCTGTGCAGGAGGCGCGGGGAGTGCTCGTCGTCGGGGAGTTCTCCCGGCGACCAGTCCGCCGTGCCCGGCGCGTCGTGGACGTACCAGGTCTTGCGTCCGGCCGCCTGGAGGACGAACACGTCGGCGTCGTCGCGGTGCACCGCGAGGCCCTGGCCGCCGGCGGGCGTGACGAAGAAGAACGCCTCGACGCGCCGGTCGAGTTCTTCGGACAGCCGCGCCACCAGCTCGCCCGTCGGGCGGTGCCACTGGTCGACGCAGCGCAGCAGCAGCGTCGCCCCGACGCCCAGGAGTGCGAGGACCTTCGCGCGGTCGGCGAAGCCGTGGTACGTCACGCCGTTGACCGTGCGTGACGTGGTGTAGGCCTCGGGCGGGACGGTCACCTTGGTGGAGCGGACCATCTCCAGGTAGGGGGTGCGCAGCAGCCCGGTGTCGAAGGCGGCGTCCAACGCGTCCAGGTCGAACGGCGAGGCGAGCTTCTCCGGGGTGAAGACCGCGGGCTTGCGCTGCCACTGGTGGCCGGTGAAGCTGCGGACGTCGCCGACCCAGTCGGCCAGCGTGGGCGATTCCATGGTGTGTCCCGTGGTGTCAGGGTGTTCGGGGCTCGTGGGTCAGGCCCTGATCCCGGCGTCGAACCGTACGGAGAGCAGGGAGCGCAGGGGGACGTGCGTCTCCTGCTGCGGGCCGCGGATGGTGAGCCGGTGGTCGAGGGCGACGTTCAGCAGGCGTTCGGCCAGGGGCACGATCAGGTGCTTGGCCCAGCAGCGGGCCCCGTCGAAGCCGAACGGCATGAACCCGGGCGTCTTCTCCGGGTCCGCCACCCCGGCCCACCGTTCGGGCCGGAACTCCAGCGGGTCGGACCAGTGCTCCGGATGGCGGTGCATCAGGAGCGGGAAGAGCGCGACGCGGTCCTCGGGGCGGATCTCGGGGTGCAGTCCGGTGTAGGCGTGGCCGTCGTTGCGGAACAGCATCCACGCGGGCGGGAGCAGTCGCAGGGTCTCCCACAGGACCTCGGTGAGGTCGGCGCGGGCGCCCTCCCGCTCCCGGTCCGGCCCCATGAGCCACAGGGCGTTGCCGGCCAGTGCGGCCACCCCGTCGCAGAGGGTGGCCGTCGACCGCCGGTACAGCGCGATGGCCTGCCTGCGCTCCCGGGTGCCGTCGGCGTCGCGGATCTGCCCGGCCAGCGCGGTGCTCCTGCCCTCGGCAGCGGACCCCGGCCAGACGGTGACGGCGCGGTCGACGATCCGGGAGAGCCGGTCGGAGCGGGTGACACCGCGTTTCGACAGGAGGGAGACCGGCAGCGGGTCGGACGCGAAGAGCCATCGGCGCAGGTAGGAGGTGGCGGCGTAGGGCCAGGCGCCGGAGAGCCCGGGTGCCGGGGGCGGCGGGGTCCTGATGCCCGCAATGACGTCCTGCCCCAGCGCGCGGATCGTCCGGGTCGCGCTGTCGTGGTGGATGTCCGCTCCCGCGGCGGGCTTGTAGACCGAGCGTTCCGCCGACCGCACGGGGCGCGCCGCGACGATTTCGGCCATCAGCCCGCTGTCGGAGACGCCGACCGTGCGGGCGTCGATCCGGAATACCTTTTCTTCCCTGGTCAGCAGGTCCTGGATCTTCGGGGCGTAAACGACAGAATGGGCGCGCCCGGCTGTCGGCGCCATTTCTTCCATGAGAATCCCGCCTCCAATGAAATGGCGATGAAATGGATTCCCCCGGCGGGCGGAGAGCTCGGGCGGCCGGGAGAACTCCGGGCAGGTGAACGGGTGGGGCGCTCTGCAGCGCCGGCGGGGGCCGCGGCCCGGCCGTGGCCCGGCCACAGCCCCCGATGGTGACGGTACGTCAGATGACGTGCGCGATCCACGAGTGGTCGGCGAGGTCCTCGTCACGCTTGAACTTCTTCACGATCGCCTTGATCATCTTCATGGGTACTCTCCATTCCCGGGATGGCAGGCACGGTGGAGCAAGGATGCCCGCGGCTTGGCGGAAATTCGGCATTCCGATCGGAACCCCGAACCGACTTTCATCTAACCCCGGACCTTAACCGAAAGCCAGTGTTCCTGACGCTCTTTTGACAAAGGATGACCAACTGCCGGTCCGGATTGCGCGGCGCATTAGATGGCCGATCGTTATAACTTTCCAGGGCGTGCGGTGGGGGACCATATCGGTATGGAGCTGAGGATTGAGGCCACCGACCTGCCGGGGCGTGAGTGTGCCGCCGCGCCGGGCTTCCCGGGCTACCGGGACCTGCACGTCGCCGTCCAACGCCGGGGTCGCCCGGCCGAGTTGCTCGACCCGGTCCCGGGTGACGCGCCGCGCGCCCGCTGGTCGCTGGAGTGCGAGGCGAGGCCGGTGCCGGGCGGCGCGGACCTCCCCGGAGGCGTGGACCTCACCGGCCGGTACGTGCAGGGCGGCCCCGGCGCCCGGTTCGTCTACCTGAACTGGGTGACCAGGGACGGCGACGGCTGGGCGCTGCTCCGCCGGGCCAAGCTGCTGCTGGCGGCGGTCGACCGGGAGGTCGCCGGGGCGGCGGTGGAGCGCGGCGTCCTGGTGGCCCGGCTGCGCCTGACGGACGCCAAGGGCCGTCCGCTGTGCGCCGCCGTCCGCCCGCCCGTGGTGACCTGGTCGGCGGAGGGCTGAGCGCGAGGGGCCCGAACGCGCGAGGAGGGCCCCGCCGCACGCGGGGCCCTCCTCGATGTCCTTTGTGCGCGGGTCAGTTGTACGTGGTGGTGACGGTCACGCCGCCGAAGCCCTGCTGGGCGTAGAGGCTGAAGTACACCCAGCCGGACGGCGGGTTGGTGATGGTGAGGGTCTCGCCGTTGCCGGCGTTGGTGGACTTGGCCAGGTTCGACCCGGTGGTGGCCCACGTACCCCCGTTGTAGTAGAGGTCGGCGTTGCCGGTGCCGCCGGTGGTGGTGATGGTCAGCTGCTTCACGCCGGCGGGCAGGTTGAGGAAGCTGTAGCTGTAGTTGCCGGTGGTGGCGGCGACGCCGTCGCGGCGGCAGTTCTTGTCGTACTGCCGGGTGTCGCCGGCGGTGCACAGCGGGGCCTGGCTGGTGGGCAGGCTGCCGCAGTTGTCGGCGCCGCAGGCCTTGAGCCAGGTCGCGAAGTCCGCGTCGTAGCGGGTGCCGATGGTGGTCTTGAGCAGGGTGCGGGCGCCGTTCCAGTCTCCGACGCGGTACTTGGCGAGGAGCGCGTCGACGTCCTGCGGGTGCGACTGGAGCATGTAGCGCACGGCCAGGTAGCCCCAGTTGTAGACCTTGGTGGAGTCGGAGTTGTCGTAGGTGTTGTCGAAGAGGGTGCTCAGCGTGTAGGTGCCCTTCGCGGCCTGGGCGACGGCGTCGTCGTAGTGGACGCCCCGGTAGCTGTACGAGATGTACTCGGCGAGGCCCTCGACCCACCAGACGGTCGGGGTGGTCATGCCGGCGTCGAAGTCGCCGTAGAAGTCGTAGCGGCCGTCGAGGTAGTGGGTGTACTCGTGGTTGAGGTTCCAGATCTGGAAGGCGGGGCGCAGCCAGTCGGCCTCGTGCGCGATGAAGCGGGCCTGGTTGCCGGGCTTGGCCGGGTCGCCCTCCTCGTACATGCCGCCGTTGTCGACGGCGATGCCGTACATCTCCCAGGCGTAGAGGCTGTAGTCGTAGTAGTCGTCGAAGACGACGACCTCAAGGCTGGTGTTGTTGTCGTTGGCGACCGGGCCGTTGTCCTTGACCACCTTGTGGAAGAACTGGTCCTCGTTGATCAGGCTGGTGCAGGTGTCGGCGAGCTGCTGCGCGGTCATGTCCTGGGCGCGGATGCGCAGGTTGGCGTTGCAGGTGTGGTCGACGGTGAGCACGAGCGGGACGAGCCGGGTGGGCAGGTCGCAGGTGCCGTAGTAGGCGCAGTTGCCGGTGTCCTTCTTCTCCGCGAACCAGACCAGGTTCATGGTGAGCGGCGCGGTGGCGCCGACCAGCGGGTACCGGTTGACCAGGTCCTTGACGATCGGCCGGCCCTGGGCCCTGGTGGCGTCGTTGGCGACCAGGTTGCCGATCTGGATGCCGATCGAGGTGACCAGGTCGGAGCCGTTCAGCTGGGAGCTGTTGCGGGTGACGAAGGACGCCATGGTGGTGGCGAAGGAGGGGTCGGCCTGGAGGGCCGCGGTGAAGGCCGGGAGGTCGAAGCCGCGCTCGATGACGGTCTTGGTGTTGGCGACGGCGGTGGCCATCGAGCCGGTCCAGGAGCCGGTGTAGTCGGTGAGCAGGCGCTTGACGACGCCGGTGTAACGGGCGTTCTCCTGGGCGCTGTCGATCAGGGTGACGGCTTCGGCGAGGGTCGCGCCGTTGGACTCGGTGACGTCCTTGCTGTGCGGGGCGGCGAAGAAGCCGTCGAGGGCGCCGCGGATGGCGGTCTGCAGGGTGGCGCCGTACGGGCCGACCACGTCCGGGTTGTACCACTGCACGTAGTAGCCGGCGCGCAGGAACAGGACCAGCTGGCCGGCGGAGGTGGAGTCGTCGCCGGGGTAGGTGGCGGAGACGTCCCGCAGGGCGTTGGCGACGGTGGCCATCTGGGCCTCGTTGAACGCGGCCTTGGCGTCGTTGCCGGTCAGGGTGAACAGCGTGTTGACGCAGTCGAGGCCGGCGGCCTTGACCCGCTGGACGAGCGCGGCCCCGGTGTTCCCGGTGAAGGCGGAGACGTCGCAGGCGGGGGCGGCGGCGAGCTGCCTGGCGGCCTTGTCGGCCTTGGCGTCGAGGCCGGCCCCGGTGGCACTGGCCGCCGTCGGGGCGGTCGCCTTGGCCTGCTGGTCGGCGGCCAGCGGGCGGGCGTCCTTCGGGGTGTCGGGGGACTTGGGCACGGGCACGGAGTGCGGTGCGGCCGCCTTGCCGGTGGGGGTGGTCGAGGGGCGGGCCGCAGGGGTGTCGGCGGCGTGGGCCTGGGGTGCGAAGAGACCGAGCGCGAGGAAGAAGGCGACGCCGAGCGCAGGGAGTCTGCGCGCGCCGGCCTTCGCTATCCGGGAGGGACGCATCTGTGGGGGCCTCCGGGGCCGTTGAGGGTTGCCGTGCGGTTGGGGGCACACGGTTCCTGATGTGTGACATGTAAAATGTCACACCCGTTGCGGCTGGGGGAAGGCTTGGGAACGGATTCGCGTCGGGCGAGATCGAACCGTTGTCAGGTCGGAGTGCCGGGTCGACCGGCTGTCAGCTCAACCCGCCGTCGGGATGAACCCGACGGCGGGCCGACGCGCCGTCAGGCCGCGGCAGTCCGCGCCAACGGCGCCAACGGCGTCAACGCCGCGAACTCCAGCGGCGCCGACGGATCCACCGACAGCTCCGCCGGAGCCGGCTCGGCGCCGGAGCGGACCAGCAGGTCGCCGATCGCCGCCACCATCGCCCCGTTGTCCGTGCAGAGCCTCAGCGGCGGCACCCGCAGCGCGATCCCGGCCGCCGCGCAGCGCTCCTCGGCCAGTGACCGCACCCGGGAGTTGGCCGCGACCCCGCCGACCACCACCAGGGTGCCGATCCCGTGATCGGTGCAGGCCCGCACCGCCTTGCGGGTCAGCACGTCGGCGATCGCCTCCTGCAGCCCGGCCGCCGCGTCCGGGACGTACGGGGCCGAGCCGCCCGAGCGCTGCGCCTCCACCCAGCGGGCGGCGGCCGTCTTGAGCCCGGAGAACGAGAACGCGTACGGGTCGTCCCGCGGTCCGGTCAGTGGGCGCGGCAGGCGGACGGCCTTCGGGTCGCCGTCCCGGGCCGCCCGGTCGATCGCCGGCCCGCCGGGGTAGGGGAGGCCGAGGATCCGGGCGACCTTGTCGAAGCACTCGCCGGCCGCGTCGTCCAGGGTGTCGCCGAGGTGGACGATCGGGTCGCGGGCGAGGTCGCGCACCAGCAGCAGCGAGGTGTGCCCGCCCGAGACGATCAGCACCACGCAGGGGTTCGGCAGCGGCCCGCCGTCCAGCGTCGCGGCGGCGACGTGCCCGGCCAGGTGGTGCACCCCGTACAGCGGGACGCCGAGCGAGAACGCGTAGCCCTTGGCCGCGGCCACCCCGACCTGGAGCGCCCCGGCCAGCCCCGGGCCGGTCGTCACCGCGACGGCGCCGACGTCGTCGAGCGTCAGCCCGGCCCGCGCCAGTGCCTCGCCGACCACCGGCGCCATCGCGTGGACGTGTGCCCGGGCGGCGATCTCCGGCACCACCCCGCCGAAGCGGGCGTGCTCGTCCATCGACGACGCCACCGCCTGCCCGAGCAGTGCGCCGTCCCGGACCAGACCCGCGCCGGTCTCGTCGCAGGAGGACTCGATCCCCAGCACCACCGGTGACCCTGTCACAGTCACTCACCCTCATCACTCATTACATGCACTCGCGACCATTGTGCCCGACGAGACGTGAGGAATAAGCAGGAGCCCATGCTTCGTTCCTGCAACTCATACGCAATAGTGTTGTCCCGGCACGATCATCACTGTTCATCGAAAGGGGCTGTGTCCCAGCATGGGCACCTACTCGCTTCCCGACCTGCCGTACGACTACTCCGCGCTCGAGCGGGCGATGTCCCCCGAGATCCTCGAACTGCACCACTCCAAGCACCACGCCGCCTACGTCAAGGGTGCGAACGACACCCTGGACCAGCTGGCCGAGGCACGCGACAAGGAGCAGTTCGGCGGCCTGGTCGGCCTGCAGAAGACCTTCGCCTTCCACCTGTCCGGCCACGTGCTGCACTCGCTGTTCTGGCAGAACCTCTCCCCGGAGGGCGGCGACCGCCCCGAGGGCGAGCTGGCCGACGCCATCACCGAGCACTTCGGCAGCTTCGAGGCCTTCCGCAAGCAGCTCACCACCGCCACCACCGGCGTGCAGGGCTCCGGCTGGGGCATCCTCTCCTGGGAGCCCCTCGCCAAGCGCCTGATCGTCGAGCAGGTCTACGACCACCACGGCAACGTCGGCCAGGGCACCACCCCGCTGCTCGCCTTCGACGCCTGGGAGCACGCCTACTACCTGCAGTACCGCAACGTCCGCCCCGACTACGTCGAGAAGCTCTGGGACGTCGTCAACTGGCAGGACGTCTCGTCCCGCTTCGCGGCCGCCAAGGCCGTCTGACGCGCACGTGGTGAACGGCCCCGGACCGGTCGGGCGGTCCGGGGCCTCCCTTGTGTCAGGCGAGCTGCAACAGCGCCTTCCGGTGCCGCCAGGCGAGCCGCAGGAGCGCCGCGCCGGCGGGCTGCATCGGCTCGGTGGTGGTGAGGCGATCCACCTGCTCGGCCGCGAACGGGATGCCGGCCGAGCGTCCCGTGGCGTCCTCCAGCCCGACGCGGTGCCCCTCGTCGTTGGTCGAGACGATGCGCCGGAACGTCTCGTCGAACAGGTCGGCGTCGAACACGGCCACGGTCAGCATGTCGGTGACGAAGGTCAGCGGATCCATCCCGAGGCCCAGCCAGAACACCCGCAGGCGGCCGTCCGCGCGCGCCGCGGTGAGCGACTTGTCCAGCGGCCAGGCGGCGTAGTCGATCGGCGCCCTGTCGCTCCCGTAGTCCTCGGTGCTGCCGAGCAACTCCTCGCTCAGCTCCCGCAGGATCGCCCGCCAGAGGTCGAAGTCGTTCCCCTCGTTCCACGGCGCGTCGTGCGAGGCCTGGAACATCCCGACCGGCATCACCTGGAAGAGACCCCCGCCGCTGGCGACCTTCCCGGGATCACGCCAGTGCAGCACGAACTCCGCTTCGCCGGTCCTGCGATCGTGCCGGATGGTCAGCGTACTGATGGCCGCCATGACCGGCCGGCGCGCGAGGTCGGTCGGATCGCCGATGGCGGCGCGGAAGGGCGTGGCGGCCCCGCCTGCCAGGACCGCCGCCGCGTACTCGTGCGCGACGGCCTCACAGATGTTGATCACGTCGAAGTACCGGCCGCGGCCGAAGGCCAGCGTCGGATCGCCCGCAGACGTCCCGACATCAAGCAGGCGGTAGCAGCTTCGGTCCTCGAACAGCCTGGGCCTGGCGAGATCCCGCACCGCGTCGGCGTAGCGGTGGTAGGCCGTTCCGTCCCTCCGGCGCGGGCGGATGCGGTCGAGCTCCGGCTCACCGCCGTCCAACCCGGCCTCCGGCGCGTCCGGCACCCACCGCAGCCGGACGCGCTCCAGCGGCACCGGCCGCTCCGGAATCCAGTGCCACCGAGCCAGCAGCGGAGTCCCCGGCACCAGCCGTTCGGGATCGCTTCCGGCAAGGAGCCGCTTGGTCAACTCGAAGCGGTGGTCGTTGAGGAAGCCCCGCACCCATCGCCAGTGCTCCCGACTGTCGGACGGGCCCGGCCGGTCGTCTGCCACGATTCACCCTAACGCCGCAGCCCGTTCGTCGAGTTCCCCGGCACCGGCCACGTCGCGGAGGCGGTAGAGGCGGGCCCGCAGGTCGCGGACGGCGTCCTGGACCTTGACCGAGCGGATGCCGTCCGCGCAGTCGAGGAACTCGTTCCAGGACGCGAGGGCGCCGTCGACGTCGTCCTGCCGGAGGCGGACGGTGCCGAGGTCGGCGAGGACGATCGCACGGGTGCGGCGGCGGTCGAGGCCGTGGATGTCGAGCGCGTGGCGGAGGTGTTCCTGCGCGCTGCTGTAGTCGCCGAGCCGGGCGAGGACCATGCCGGACTCGTGGGCCCACCGGCCGATGCTGTAGTGCGAGGCCCACGACCCGCCGGGCGCGCCGGTGGCCCGTTCGATCGCGCTCTGGGACGCGGCGAGCGAGCTGGTCGCGGTGCGCCGGTCGCCGTCGAGGGCTGCGGCGTTGGCGAGGGTGGCCTGGTAGTAGGCCAGGGCCCGGGAATCGTCCAGGTGTTTGGCCTGGTCGACGCACTCTTCCGCTATCCGTACGGCGGTGGGCCTGAAACCCAGGTCGATGGCCTGGACGGCCAGACCGCGCAGGGCGGTGGCGGCCAACTCGGCGTCGCCGGCCTCGGAAGCGAGCCGGAAGGAATGCGCGTAGTACTGCTGGGTGGCGCCCTGGTTCCCCTCGTCCTGGGCCATCCACCCGGCCAGGTGGACGAGTTGGGAGGTCGCCGCGAACAGCTCCCGGCCGACGGCTTCACTCCAAGTCCCGTCCAGCCAGGGGGCGACGTCGTCGTGGAGGTAGCGGACGGCGAGATGGCGGGCATGGCCGCCACCGAGCTCGGCGGCCGCGTCGCCCAGCGACTTCGTCATCTGACGGATCGCTGCGACCTCGCCCCGGCCGACCTTCACTGTGCTGTCAGTCTTTCCCTGCACCCGCCGCAGGACGGCGTCCGGATCAGGCAGCCCCAATGCCGCAAGCGCGTACGCACTGGAGGCGGACACGAATCCCCGGCGATCCACCACGTCCCTCCGGCTCGGCTCGACACCCGATCCACGGCAACGCCAATTCCACTCTCTAAATGCCCAGTTGTTGGGATGTTGACCACCTGGCGCACCCGATCGGATTCAGGCAAGCAGCCCCGGACTGGCGGTCCGGGGCCGTGCCGAATGCGACGGGCGATCCATTCCCCTACGGCAGGGGCCACGCATTCGTCGGGTCGTCCAGCCAGGCCTGATGGCCGCCGGGACCGACGGTGAGGCCGAGGCGGCTCGGACCGGGGCGGTCGTTGTCCAGCCACCAGCGGTGGGCGGTCTCGACTTCGTCCCACAGGCGGCGCGGGCCGTGCTGCCACACCGTGTACCGCTCGGTGCCCTCGGTGCCGTCCCAGTCGACGGCGGCCCAGGAGCCGCCGTCGGTCGTGGCCACCCAGAGTCGGGTCTCGACGTCGTCGAGATCGGGGTCGTGGTGCCAGGCGTACCAGAGGTCGCCGAGGCGGTGCCCGAGGGCGAACTGGGTCTCGAACTCCGAGTCGGCGACGGCCCAGGGGTCGAGCGTGGTCGTGGACTCGTCCGGTACGTGCTCGTCCATGACGACGTCTCGGAAGAGGCGGAGGTCGTGGCGCTGGGTGCGCATCAGCATGAAGGCGCTGTCGGCGGTGTAGCGGCCGGTGGCGGAGCCGTCGCCGGTGACGGTCAGGCGGAGGAGGCCGCCGCAGCTCCACTCGTCGTACCAAGGGGTGAGGATCTGCCCGCCCGGCCTGGTCTGGTTGATCCATTCGCCCGGAACGCGCTTCACGGAGCAGGTGGCCATGATCCGGTCGAACGGCGACGCGGCCTTCCAGCCGAGACTTCCGTCGCCGCAGACGACGGTGGGTGCGTAGCCGGTGGCGTCGAGGTTGCTCCGGGCGCGGTGGGCCACGGCGGCGTCGATCTCGATCGTCGTCACGTTCGCCCCACCGAGGCGGTGGGAAAGCAGGGCTGCGTTGTACCCGGTGCCCGCACCGATCTCGAGAACCCGCATCCCCGGTGTGATGTCCAGGAGTTCGAGCATCCGGAAGACGATCGACGGCTCGGAGGCCGAGGACGACGGCCACGCATCGGCTACGTCCGTCGGCTCCGCTCCGTCGTTGACCTGTGTCACCACGGGAACGTTCGAACCGGCGGCGGCGAACCAGCGGTCGGGTTCACGTTCACGGTCGCACAACTGGTAGCCGTCACCGTCGGCAAGCCAGATCCGGTCCGGGAGGAAACGATGGCGTGGGGTCGCCTCTGCGGCCCTTCGCCACTCATCGGGCACATCGTGGCCGAGGGAGTGGGATACCACCCGGAGCAGGCCGTTCGTGGCGGCCTGCTCCAGGTCCTTCTGCCGGCTCGTCACTTCCCGTCGCCGTCCTTGCGGTGCTTGCTGGCCGACGACCCGGACGAGGTGTCCGGGGTCGTCTTGTCCTTCCCGAAGTCCTTCCGGTCCTTGTTCGCGTGCTTGCCCTGCCCGCCGTCGTTGCCGCCGCTGCCGCCACCGGAGCTTCCGCCCTTACCGGTTCCCCATCCCATGGGTGCCTCCTACCTGCCCTGTTCGCGATGATTATCGTGTGGAGCGCTTGGCCAGGTGCACGGACGTGACAGTGCCCAACTGACGTGCCCGGGCCGATAGGCTCCTTGATGAGAGCGGGACCGCCGTCGCAGGGAGCGAGACCCCCCGACGAGTCTCCGACCGCTCTCGGTCGGGGACGCCTACGACGGTAGGGTCCCGGAGTCGGAACCTGAAGTGACCACGAGTACAGGTGTGTTGGCACGAACTCCCGAAGTGGGGGGCTCTCATGCAGTCAAGCCCGCATCCTTCCCTGACTGCTGGTCAGGGAAGGCCTCGGCGCCCACGCGTGGGCATCATCTCCGGGTACGTCTTTCGGGTGATCCGAGAACAGCACGGTGCCACCCAGGACGAGTTCGCCGGGCGGTTGGCCGTGTCGACCGACACGATCGCCGGGTGGGAGAGTGGTCGGCGCCCACTCACGGCCGTACCTGTCGGGCAGATGCTCACCCACCGCCATCGGCTGATGCAGTTGGGCACAGCGCCCGCACTCCTCCAAACACTGGAGCGATCCTTCGAGGCGGACATTCTGCTCGCCGGCATCGTTGAGGAGAAGTCACCGGCTGCCGGGAGCCCCCTCGGGGCGATGGTGATACGGCGCGACCTCGTGGAGATTCTCATGTGGCCGCTCAGCGGTGCAGCGCCGAAGGCCGTTCGCGACCTCCCGGCCCCGCCGCGTCCACGCAAGGGCCCGGCGCCGGCCGGACCGGAACTCCTCGCCCCCGACCGCACCCGGTTCTACGCCCACCTGCGGCGCGCGGCCGAGGAAGCGCGTGGAACGGACCAGTTCCTCGCCCGCCGCCAAGCGCTGTACCTGGCCGGATACGACGAACAGGGCGACACGCGGGAGTGGCTGGCCCACCAGCAGCGATCCGAGCGGCCGAACGACTGGCTGAGCCACTGGCTCAACTCCCGCTCCGTCGCCATGGTCTCCGCCCGCCACGGTGACCGGGATCGGATGAGCCACTTCATCGAAACGGCCCTCGCCGATGAGGCGGGCGCGCTGGCGAACCTCAACTACTGGGCGTACTGGCTCGGCGAGGCCCCGTACCTCGAACTCTCCGACGACTTCATCGCTGCCCGGGCGCCGGGCCCGTGGCCCGGGGACAAGCTCCTCGCGCACCTCGTTCAGGGTCTCGGCCCGCAGTGCGGGTACGCCGAGTTGAACATCCACAGTGTGTGGTCACTGCTCCAGGTCCGGCCGGATCTGCTGCGCTCCGGAACTGCGGCCCGTGCCCTGCGCGAACGGCTTCCGGTGCTGTTGGATGGTCGGGAGCTGTCGCGGCGCGGCCGACGCGAACTCGACGGCATCCGCTACGCGATCCGCCTTGTCGAGGCGTGAGAGGAGCCAGACAGTGACAGACGACCTGACACCGGTGGCGAGGTTCCTGTTCGAAGCCGGGACGCTCAAGCAGACCAAGCGCACGGGCTGGTGGATGGCCGGCGTCCGCGATCCCGAATCGGTCGCCGAACACTCCTGGCGGACCGCGTTGATCGCTTCGATCATTGCCAAGCTCGAAGGCGCGGACCCGGCGCAGGCCGCCTTCCTCGCGGTCTGGCACGACTCCCAGGAGACGCGCACCGGGGACGTCAACCATCTGGGCAAGAAGTACGCGCCCGGCGCCGATCCGGCGGCGGTGACGGCCGACCAGGTCGGCGGCATGCCGGAGATCCTCGCCTCGACCATCCGGGAGCTTGTCGCGGAGTACGAGGCGAAGGACTCTCCGGAGGCGGTGTGTGCGAGGGACGCCGACAAGCTGGAGTGCCTGATCCAGGGCGTCGAGTACAAGGCACAGGGCTACGCGAATGCTCAGCGCTGGATCGACAACAGCCGTGGCCGTCTCACCACGAAGACCGCCAACGCACTCGCCGACGCCGTCCTGGCTACCGACTCCCTCGACTGGCTCCGTGCTGCACTCGGCGAGAAGTCGAGCTGACGCGGTTCGTGGATCGCGCCCTGAAGGCGGCACCTGGCCGGTGTCGGTCTGAAGGCGGCGGTTCGATGTGATGGTGGACGGCGCGGAGCGCGTGATCTGACGGAGGGGCGAGGATGGCGATCGAGGCGGAGCTCAAGGCGGTCGTGCGCGATCCGGAAGGCGTGCGCGGGCAACTGGAGGCCCGGCACGGTGTCGGCCGCGCCGAGGTCTACCGCGACACGTACTACGACGCGCCGGACGGCAGCCTGATGGGCGCCGATCGCGAGTTGCGGATCCGGGCCGTGCACGGCCCGGACGACACGCGCACGGTGCTCACCTACAAGGGGGCCCGGGTGGACGAGGCGTCCGGGTCGAAGCCGGAGTCCGAGACGGAGGTCGAGGACGCCGATGCCGCGCACGAGATCGTGCGGGGCCTGGGCTTCATCCCTCGTATCGCGTTCGAGAAGCGGTGCCGCAACTACGGCTTCCAGCGCGACGGGAGGCACCTGCTCGCCACGCTCGTTCGCGTTCCCGAGTTGGACGACGCCACGTTCATCGAGGTCGAGACGACGGCCGCCACGGAGGCCGACCTCGGGCCCGCCCTCGCCCTCGTCCGCGCGGTGCTGGCCGAACTCGGCATCAACGAAGCCGACTTGACCACCGAGCTCTACACCGACGCCGTCGCGGCGGCGCGACCGGTCTGACTGCACGGCTGAGCGGGCCCGCTGGCTCCAGCCGCGCACCCCCATCCGAGCACGATCTCAGCCAGCCAGCCAGCCAGCCAGCCAAGCGTCGGCGTCAAATGCGGTGGCGGCCCGGTGCCGGGGGTGGTCATTCTGGGCGGATGGGTGATCGTGCGAACTTCGTCGTCGTCCGCGAGAGCGGTGAGTTCGAGCTGTACCTGTCGCGGTTCGGCGCGGTAGGAATCGACCTCGACCTCCTGGCCGGGCCGGCGGAGGCTCTTTCGATGGTCCGGCGCCTGAGAGCGGTCGGCTGGTGGCTGGACGATGTGCACTGCCAGGGTGCGGCACTGATCGACCTCGGGCGGAAGGTGCTGATGCTGTTCGCCTGGGAAGGGCCGAGCGCCGAGATGCGCCACAGGGCAGCCACGCTGGAACTGTTGCAGGAGGCGTGGGCGGGGTGGGACGTCCGGTGGATGTACGACGGCCCTGCCGAGTTGAGGACGTACCTGGGGCTGGACCCCGAACACGTCCGTGCCCGTGGGTGCGGGATTGCGGTGGGGCCGCTGCTCGAACCGGGCGACGAGGAGTTGGCTGACCCCGAGCCGATGGTCGCGGTGGTGACGGTCGGGACGGAGCGCTGCTACGTGTTGGCGAACGTCAACGACCATCCGGTCCGGGAGGGGTCCGCACTGCTCGACCGGCTGGCGGGCGGTCCCGAGCACGGGGTCTGCCGGGCGTCGGCCGATGCCGGGATCCACGTCGATCCGCTGGGCCGGCGGGTGGGCTGGTGGGTGCTGGGGGCATCGGCGGAGGCGTACGAGATGCCGCAGCGATGGCCCGGTTGGACGGTGGAGTTCTGGCAGGACCGCTGGGAGGAGCACGTACTGGCGGCGCCCGGGCGCTTCTCGCCGCCGCCGGTCGACCGTGTGAGGGCGCTGGCGGACGTACGGGCAGCGGCCGGACGCTGTCGAGGGGCATGAACCGGCCCGGTGCCCGCCGGGTCGGTCCGGCTGACCGACCGGACCGACCCGGCCGGCCGACCCCACCCCTCGAACCGAGCCGTCAGGCGTCGACGTGCATACTTGCCGGACGATCAGCAGGACGTAGAGGTGATGACGCGGTGAAACTGGCTGAGGCGCTCGCGCAGCGCGCGGCTGCGGTGCGGCAGGTGGAGCAGTTGCGGGCGCGCGTCGTCGGCAGTGCCCGTTACCAGGAGGGCGAGGAACCGGCCGAGAGCGCGGCGGAGGTCCTGGCCCAGGCCGGAGAGGTGCTGGACGAGTTGGAGCGGCTGATCCGTCGGATCAACCGGACCAACTCCACGGCGCTCATCGAGGGCGGCGGCACGCTGACCGACGCCCTCGCCCGCCGGGACGTCCTGCGGCTGCGCCACTCGGTGATCACCGCGGCCGCCGACGCCGCCTCCGGGCGCGACCAGCGCGGAGCCGTACGGCAGTTGCGGTCCGAGCTCAGGATCCTCGCCGCTCTGCCGGTCGCCGAGCTCCACGCCCAGGCGGACGCCCTGGCGAAGGAGATCCGCGAGGTGGACACCCTGATCCAGCGCACCAACTGGGAGATCGACCTGATCGAGGACTGACCCCACAAGCCGGGTGTGGGAAGCAGGTAGTCGCCACGGAGGCGTGCACACACCGCGGGCCGGCGGTTCATCCGGCCCCTGGCGCGTGAAGGGCAACGCAAGGGGTTCGATTCCCCGTCAAACAATGCAGCTCAGCATCGCGTACAGGTGACAGAGCACACGGCACAGCTCACCACCACGTGCAGATCCGGACGACGAGGGCGGGAACGGGGCGCCCCACACCCGGTGCGAGGGCCGTGCACATCTGCACGGCCCTCGCGCCTTTTCCTCCCCAGGGCCGCTCAAGAAGCGCCTCCCGTCAGGGGGTGCCGAAGAAGGCGTCCAGGATCTGCTGCGCGGCCAGCCCCGCCGGCATGGTGCCGGCGCGGACCTGGGCCTCCAACTCGCCCGAGAGCCGCCGCACTTCGGGGTGTTCGTGCAGCCGCGCGTAGAGCTGGTCGTGGACCATCGTCCAGGTCCATTCGACCTGCTGTTCCCGTCGCTTCGCGGCGAGTGCGCCGGTGGCGTCGAGGACCTTGCGGTGTTGCTGGAGCCGCTCCCACAGCACGTCGAGTCCGGCGCCGTCCCGGCCGCTGCAGGTCAGCACGGGCGGCGTCCATGCCGCGTCGGGGGCCTGCAACAGGCGCAGGGCGCCGGCGAGTTCGCGGGCGGCGGCGCGGGCGTCGGGTTCGTGCGGGCCGTCGGCCTTGTTGACGGCGATGACGTCGGCCAGCTCCAGGACGCCCTTCTTGATGCCCTGCAACTGGTCGCCGGTGCGGGCGAGGCTGAGCAGCAGGAAGGTGTCGACCATCCCGGCGACGGCGGTCTCGGACTGGCCGACTCCCACCGTCTCGATCAGGACCACGTCGTAGCCGGCGGCCTCCATCACCACCATGGACTCCCTGGTGGCCTTGGCGACGCCGCCCAGCGTCCCGGAGGTGGGCGAGGGGCGGACGAAGGCGTGCGGGTCGACGGCGAGGCGTTCCATCCGGGTCTTGTCGCCGAGGATGGAGCCGCCGGTGCGGCTGGACGTGGGGTCGACGGCGAGCACCGCGACCCGGTGGCCGAGGCCGGTGAGCATGGTGCCGAAGGAGTCGATGAAGGTCGACTTGCCGACACCGGGCACGCCGGTGATGCCCACCCGGACGGCGCCGCCCGCGTGCGGCAGCAGCCGTTGGAGCAACTGCTGCGCGAGCGCGCGGTGGTCGGGCCGGGTGGACTCGACGAGGGTGACGGCGCGCGCGATCCAGGCGCGCGAGCCGTCGAGGACACCCGTCACGTAGCTGTCGAGGTCGATCGTCCGCGGAGGCATGCGATCAAAATCTCACAGCTCGTGGCCGAGGTCGGCCGCCAGCGAGGTGAGCAGGTCGTAGGCGGCGTCCGGGATGACGGTGCCCGGCGGGAAGACCGCCGCCGCTCCCGCCTCGTACAGCGCCTCGAAGTCCTGCGGGGGGATCACCCCGCCGACCACGATGGTGATGTCCTCCCGGCCGGCCTCGGCGAGCGCGGTGCGCAGCGCCGGGACCAGGGTGAGGTGCCCGGCGGCGAGCGAGGAGACGCCGACGATGTGCACGTCCGCCTCGACGGCCTGGCGGGCGACCTCGTCGGGGGTCTGGAAGAGCGGGCCGACGTCCACGGTGAAGCCGAGGTCGGCGAAGGCGGTGGCGATCACCTTCTGGCCGCGGTCGTGGCCGTCCTGGCCCATCTTGGCGACCAGGATGCGCGGGCGCCGGCCTTCGGCCCGCTCGAACCGCTCGACCAGGTCGCGGGTGCGCTGGAGGGAGGCCGAGGGGCCCGCTTCGTCTCGGTACACACCGGAGATGGTACGGATCTGGCCGCTGTGCCGGCCGTACACCTTCTCCAGGGCGTCCGAGATCTCGCCGACGGTGGCCTTCGCCCGGGCCGCGTTGACGGCCAGGTGCAGCAGGTTGCCGTCCAGCGAGCCGCCGCTCTGCGGGCCGGCCTCGGCGGCCCGGGTGAGCGCGTTCAGCGCGTCCTGGCAGGCCGCCTCGTCGCGCTCCTCGCGCAGCCGGCGCAGCTTCTCGATCTGGCGGGTGCGCACCGAGGAGTTGTCGACCTTGAGCACGTCGATCTGCTCGTCGCTGTCCACCCGGTACTTGTTGACGCCGATGACCGGCTGGCGGCCGGAGTCGATCCGGGCCTGGGTGCGGGCGGCGGCCTCCTCGACGCGCATCTTCGGGATGCCCGCGTCGATGGCCTTGGCCATGCCGCCGGCCGCCTCGACCTCCTGGATGTGCTGCCAGGCGCGGCGCGCCAGGTCGTGGGTGAGCTTCTCGACGTAGGCGGAGCCGCCCCACGGGTCGATGACCCGGCAGGTGCCGGACTCCTGCTGGAGCAGCAGCTGGGTGTTGCGGGCGATCCGGGCGGAGAAGTCGGTGGGCAGGGCCAGCGCCTCGTCGAGCGCGTTGGTGTGCAGCGACTGGGTGTGGCCCTGGGTGGCGGCCATCGCCTCCACACAGGTGCGGGTCACGTTGTTGAACACGTCCTGGGCCGTGAGCGACCAGCCGGAGGTCTGCGAATGGGTGCGCAGCGACAGCGACTTGGCGTTCTTCGGGTCGAACTGCTTGACCAGCTTGGCCCACAGCAGCCGGGCCGCGCGCAGCTTGGCGACCTCCATGAAGAAGTTCATGCCGATCGCCCAGAAGAACGACAGCCGCGGCGCGAACGCGTCGACGTCCAGGCCCACGTCGAGGCCCGCGCGCAGGTACTCCACCCCGTCGGCCAGGGTGTAGGCGAGCTCCAGGTCGGCGGTGGCCCCGGCCTCCTGGATGTGGTAGCCGGAGATGGAGATGGAGTTGTACCGGGGCATCTTCTGCGAGGTGTACGCGAAGATGTCCGAGATGATCCGCATCGACGGCTGCGGCGGGTAGATGTAGGTGTTGCGGACCATGAACTCCTTGAGGATGTCGTTCTGGATGGTCCCCGCCAGCTTCTCGGGTGCCACCCCCTGCTCCTCGGCGGCCACGATGTACAGGGCCAGGACGGGCAGGACGGCGCCGTTCATGGTCATCGACACCGACATCCTGTCCAGCGGGATGCCGTCGAAGAGTTGGCGCATGTCGTAGATCGAGTCGATCGCCACGCCCGCCATGCCGACGTCGCCGGTGACGCGCGGGTGGTCGCTGTCGTAGCCGCGGTGGGTCGGCAGGTCGAAGGCGACCGAGAGGCCCTTCTGGCCGGCCGCCAGGTTGCGGCGGTAGAAGGCGTTGGACTCCTCGGCGGTGGAGAAGCCCGCGTACTGGCGGACGGTCCACGGCTGGTTGACGTACATGGTCGGGTACGGCCCGCGCAGGTACGGGGCGATGCCCGGGTAGGTCTCCAGGAAGTCCAGGCCGGCCAGGTCCGCCGGGGTGTACAGCGGCTTGACGCCGATGCCCTCGGGGGTGTCCCAGACCAGCTCGTCGACGTCCTTGCCGGTGGACTGCCGCCAGGCGGCCCGCCACTGGCCGTCGGTGACGTCCCCGGAGGGATCCCCGTTCAGCCCGATTCCGGTGAAGTCGGGGATCATCGTGCCACTCCGATCTGGTCGAGCAGGGAGGTGAGGACGGCGATGGCGTCCCCGCCCGCGTGGATGAACTCGTCTACTCCTGCCGGGGTTTCGCCGAGCCGACCGGCCAGCAGCACCCGTCGGGCCCCGGCCGCCTTCAGCGCGCCGGCGACGGCCTCGGCGTGCTCGCCGTACTGCGCGTCGCTGGAGCACAGGCAGGCGGCGGTGGCGCCGGAGGCGGTGAAGGCCTCGGCGAAGGCGGCCGGGTCGACGGACTCCAGCGAGGTCGTCGCGATGCCGCCGGCCTGGAACAGGTTGGCGGCGAAGGTGGTGCGCGCGGTGTGCGCGGAGGCGGTGCCGATCGAGGCCAGGAACAGCTTCGGCCGCTCGCCGGTGGCCGCGAGCTGCGTGTCCGAGCGGTCGCGCAGCGCCTCGTACGCCTCGGCGCGGCGCACCTGCGGCAGCCCGCCGCCCGGTGCGGGCGGGGCCGGTTCGCGGACCAGCGGCTGTTCGTCCAGGTGCGGGAACTCGCTGACGCCGGTGACGGGTTCGCGCCGCTTGGCGAGCTTGACGGAACGCTCCGCCCAGGTCGCGGCGATCCGCTCGCGGACCGTCCCGTCGGTGAGCGCCGCCTGCTGGCCGCCGGCCCGCTCGATCTCCTGGAACCAGGCCCAGGCGGCCGCCGCCAGCTCCTCGCTCAGCTGCTCGACGTACCAGGAGCCGCCGGCCGGGTCGATCACCCGGGCGAGGTGGGACTCCTCCAGCAGGATCGACTGGGTGTTGCGGGCGATCCGGCGGGCGAAGGCGTCCGGCAGGCCGAGGGCGCTGTCGAAGGGCAGCACGGTGACGGCGTCGGCGCCGCCCACGCCGGCGGCGAGGCAGGCGACGGTGGTGCGCAGCATGTTCACCCACGGGTCGCGGGCGGTCATCATCACCCGGGAGGTGACGGCGTGCTGGCGCTGCGCCGAGGCCGCCGCGGAGGCCCCCGACACCTCGGCGACGCGGGACCACAGGCGGCGCGCGGCACGGAACTTGGCGATGGTGAGGAACTGGTCGGCGTCGGCCGCGTAGCGGAACTCCAGCTGGCCGAGCGCGGCGTCCACCGACAGCCCGGCGGCGGTGAGCGCCCGCAGGTAGGCGACGCCGGTGGCGAGCGAGCAGCCCAGCTCCTGGGCGGGCGAGGCGCCGGCCTCGTGGTAGGGCAGGGCGTCCACGGTCAGCGCCCGGACGCCGGGGTACTCGGCGGCGCAGCGGGCGGCGAGCGCGGTGGCCTCGGCGAGCAGCGCGGTGGTGCGCCCGGTCTCGCCGGTGCGGGCCTGGAGGCCCAGCGGGTCGGCGCCGAGGTTGCCGGCGGCGGCGCCGGGGGAGACCTCGCGCTCCTCGTACAGGGCGAACAACTGCTCGGCGGCGGCGGTGAATTCGGGCCCGGCGTCGAGTGCCACGGCGGCCAGGTCGAGGTACACGCCGGTCAGCGTCTCGGGCAGGGCCGTGACGGGCAGGCCCGCGCCGCCGAGCTCCAGCCAGAGCGAGCCGACGCCGTTCTCCAGGTCGGCCAGGACCGCCTCGTTGGTGCGCCGGCGGTCCGGGTCGGCGTGCCGCTGGCGGACGTCCCAGCCGGCGACGGCGGCGCCCTGCGGCCGGCCGCCGCGGACGAACGGGGGGAAGCCGGGGTAGCCGGCTCCGGCCGGGGCGTCCTCGGCGGTGTACAGCGGGTGGGCGCGCAGCCCGTCCGGGAGTTCGGTGGTGAGCGCCCGCTCGGCGGCGGCGCCGTCCGCGGGGTGCGCGCCGGACTTGCGCAGCACGCCCTCGACGAGCTGCTGCCACTGCTCGCGGTGTGCGGCCGGGAATTCGGCGGCGAGGGGGAGCCCTTCGGGCAGGACGTTCATGACCGCAGGTTAGCGCTCGTTCGCAGGCCCGCAGGAGGGGCGGTCCGTGTGACCTTTCCCTCGATTTGGCACGTTCTCAGCACTCCGGGCGGCGAGGAGTGCCGCGGACGGCGGCACCCGAGGTCAACGCCGGTGCCGGGGGCCACGATCGATCGCCCGGAACGGCCCGGAACAGGGGGATTGCGGAACCCCTCCACTCATCTATTAAGTTACTTCGAAGAAGGTGGGTGGGGACCGAACCCCCGTAGGTCCTCGCCCGCCTTCGCCGTCCCCTGCCGTCCCCCGAAGGAGAGCCCCCCGCCATGGGAAAGCGTCGCAAGCCCAGCCCCCCGAGCCGGGCCCGCATGGCGGTCCTCACCACGGCCATGGCCGGCGGCGCCGTCCTCGCCTCCGGCACCGCCCACGCCGAGCCCGCCCCCAACCTGGCCTCCGTCAAGGAGCAGGTGGACAAGCTCAACGAGGAGGCGGAGCAGGCCGTCGAGCAGTTCAACGGCTTCCAGGAGAAGCAGCAGAAGCTCCAGGGCGACGCCAGCAAGATCCAGGAGAAGGTCGCCCGCGGGCAGGAGGCGATGAACGAGCTGCGCTCCCAGCTCGGCGCCGTGGCCGCCGACCAGTACCGCACCAACGGCATCGACCCGTCCTTCCAGCTGATGCTCGACTCCGACCCGGCCGCCTACCTGGAGCGCGCCTCGGTGCAGAACCACCTGGCCGACTCCCAGATATCCCTGCTCAAGCAGGCCCAGAACGAGCAGCGCAAGCTCGACCAGGACCGCGCCGAGGCCACCGCCACCCTGGCCCAGCTCGACTCCGTCGGCACCGAGCTGGGGGAGAAGAAGAAGCAGATCCAGGCCAAGCTCGCCCAGGCGCAGGGCATGCTCAACAAGCTGAGCGCCGAGGACCGCGCCAAGATCAACGCCCAGCAGAACGCCGAGAAGGCCAAGGCCGAGGCCCAGGCGGCGGCCGCCGCCGACCGGGCCTCCCGCTCCTCGGAGCGCCAGAACATGAACACCCCGGCGCCGCCCGCCAGCGGTCGCGCCGCCGCCATCCTCCAGTTCGCCTACGCCCAGCTCGGCAAGCCCTACGGCTGGGGCGCGACCGGCCCGAACAGCTTCGACTGCTCCGGCCTCACCGGCGGCGCCTACCGCTCGGCCAACGTCAAGCTGCCCCGGATGTCCCAGGACCAGTGGAACAGCGGCGCGCGCGTGCAGCGCGCCGACCTCCAGCCCGGCGACCTGGTCTTCTTCTACCCCGACATCCACCACGTGGGCATCTACATCGGCGACGGCAAGATGATCCACGCCCCGCGCACCGGCAAGAACGTCGAGGTCCTCCCGATCAGCGCCATGCCGTACGTGGGCGCCGTCCGGCCGTAGCCGTAGCCGTAGCCGTAGCCGTAGTCGGCATCCGGCAGCCCGCTCCCGCCCCGGCGGGGGCGGGCCTCCGCGTTCTCCGGGGACGCCCCGTGGTTAGAGGGCGGCGAGGCGTTCGAGGAGGAGCGCCGGACCAGGGAGGTCGCAGGCCTTTCGCACGGCGGCGTCGTGGGCGGCGGCGAGGGCGTCGAGGCGGGCCAGCCGGGCCCGGCCCTGGCGGGACAGGTGGGCGGTGATCCGCCGGCGGTCCTGGTCGCCCTGGCGGCGGTAGACCCAGCCGTCGTCGGCCAGCGAGTCCACCAGCCGGCTCAGGCTGGCCTGCGGGACCAGCAGCGTCCGGGCGAGCTCGCCCATGGGGTGGCCCTCGCCGTCGGCGAGGGCGCGCAGCGCCCGCCACTGGTCGACGGTGCAGTCCTCCTCGGCCAGCGCGGCGGCGAGGCCGGCGGAGAGCCGGCGGTGGGCCAGGGTGAGCAGTTCGACCAGGAGTGGCTCCGGGGCGGTCCGGGTGCCCCCCACCGGTCCGGTCGGCGCGGCGCCGCGTGCGGTCATCTGACCTCCCCTTCCGCTCTTTCCCGAAGCAGACAACCCGACCATACTCGCACTGGTGAGCGTCGAGGCGATCCTGATCGATCCGCTCGATGCGCTGCACTCGGCTCGGGACGAGCGGGCGGAAGCGGCGTATCGGGTGGGTCTCGTCGTGCCCCAGTCCGGCCCGTTGGGGCTGACCGGCCCGTCCGCGCTGGACGGTGCCCTGCTCGCCGCGCACGAGGTGAACGAGACCGGCGGCGTGCTCGGCCGCCCGCTGGAACTGGTGCTGGTGGACGGCGGCGGCGCGCCGGAGCGGGTCGCCGCCGAGGTCCGGCTGCTGTTGGACGCGGGCGCGCTGGACGCGCTCGCCGGGTGCCACACCAGCGACGTGCACCGGGCCGTCGAGGCGGTCGCGGCGGGGTGCATCGCGTACGTCTTCACCCCGCCGCACGAGGGTGGCTCCCGACTGCCCGGCGTGCTCTGCACCGGCATCGACCCGGCCGGCCAACTCGGTCCGGCGATAGAAGAACTGACGATGAGTCACCGCCTGCGCCGCTGGGCCCTGATCGGCAACGACTACATCTGGCCGCGCTCCGTCCACCGGGCGGCCGCCGGGCTGGTCGCCCGGTCCGGCGCCCGGGTGGTGCTGGAGCGGCGGATCCCCCTCGGCACGGTCGAAGGGTCGGTCGAACAGCTGCTGGACGCCCTGCGCGCGGCCCGGGCGGACGCCCTGCTGCTCAGCCTGATCGGGCGCGACCTGGTGTGCTTCAACCGCGCGCTGCGCCGCAGCGGCCTGGACCGCCGGCTGGTGCGACTGTCCGGCTCGCTGGAGGAGAACGGCCTGCTCGCGCTCGGCGGCGACGACACCGGGACGCTGTACGCCGCCATGCCCTCCTTCGCGACCCTGCCCGAGGAGCGCCGTCAGAGCCTCGCCGAGCGGCACCGGTCGCTGTGCGGACCGTGGGCGCCGGTCCTGGACGCCTACGCGGTGGGCCTGTACGAGGGCCTCCACCTGCTCGCCGCCCTGGCCGCCCGCCGCGCCCTGGCGCCGGACGCCCTGGCCCGGGTCGCAGGGCGGCTGCTGCGCGACGCCGGCCGGCCGGTCCACCTCGCCCGCGCCGAGGGCCCGGGTTTCGCCGTTCTGTCCTGAGCCGCGCCGTCCTGTCCTCCTCGCGTGGCGGAACGTCGGAAGAAAACCCTTCCATCTGGAAATACTTGCCTCTACAGTCTCCCCACACCCGCAGGGTCGTCACGGAGAGAGAGCACCATGGCTGACACGCCCGCGCCCCAGAGCATCGAGAACTACGGCTACCAACAGGAACTCCGCCGGTCCCTGACCTTCACCGACCTGCTCGTCTACGGGCTGGTCTTCATGGTGCCGATCGCACCGTTCGGCATCTTCGGCAGCGTGTTCCAGGGCTCCGGCGGCATGGTCGCGCTGGCCTACGTCCTGGGCATGGTCGCGATGATGTTCACCGCCCTGTCCTACGCCCAGATGTCGCGGGCCTTCCCGATGGCCGGCTCGGTGTACACCTACGCCGGGCGGGGCATCGCGGCGCCGGTCGGCTTCCTGGCCGGCTGGATGATCCTGCTCGACTACGTGCTGGTGCCGGGACTGCTGTACCTGGTCGCCGGTGTCGCCATGAACTCGCTGGTCCCGTCCGTCCCGGTGTGGCTCTGGCTGGTCGGCTTCGTGCTGCTCAACACCGTGGTCAACTACCTGGGCATCGAGACCACCTCCAGGGTCAACAAGGCCATGCTGATCGGCGAACTCGCCGTGCTGGCGCTGTTCGTGGTGGTCGGTGTGATCGCGCTGGCCTCCGGCAAGGGCCGGGGCTTCGACCTCACCCCGCTCTACAACGCGCACACCTTCTCGTGGAGCCTGGTCTTCGGCGCGGTCTCGATCGCGGTGCTCAGCTTCCTCGGCTTCGACGGGATCTCCACCCTCTCGGAGGAGAACCGGGACTCCACCAAGGCCATCGGCCGGTCGATGGTCGCCGCGCTGCTGCTCGCGGGCACGCTGTTCATCGTGCAGACGTGGGTGGCCTCGCTGCTGGTGCCGGACCCCAACGCCCTGATCCGCGACGGCGATCCGAACGGCACCGCCTTCTACGACGCGGCCCGCACCGCCGCCGGCGACTGGCTCGCCACGCTGACCGCCGCCTGCACCGCCGTCGCCTGGGGCTTCGCCAACTCCCTGGTCGCCCAGGCCGCCACCTCGCGGCTGTTGTACGCGATGGCCCGGGACCGCCAGCTGCCCGCCTTCCTGGCCCGGATCCACCCCACCCGCCGGGTGCCGGTCAACGCCACCCTGCTGACCGCCGCGATCTCGCTGCTGCTCGGCCTCTACATGGCCTCGCGCGACGACGGCATCACCCTGCTGAGCACCCTGGTCAACTTCGGCGCGCTGACCACCTTCCTGGTCCTGCACGTCGCCGTCGTCGTCCACTACCTGATCCGCCGGCGCAGCAAGGACTACTGGCGCCACCTGATCGCGCCGGTCCTCGGCTTCGCGATCCTCGCCTACGTGGTCGTGAACGCCAACATAGCGGCGCAGCGGCTCGGCTTCGTCTGGCTGGCCGTCGGCGCGGTCGTGCTGGCCGGGCTGGTGGCCACCGGCCGCAAGCCCCGACTGGCCGTCACCGACGCCGAATCCGCCGTCGAGCCCGAATCGGCCGTCGAGCCCGAATCGGCCGCCGAGCCCGGATCCGGCACCGACCCTGATCCCGCCGCCGATGCGCCCACCACCCGCGAGGAGAACCCGTGAGCCTGCCCGAGACCGTCCAGCTGGCCCCCGCCCCGGCCGACTACGCCTACACCTTCGGCGGGCGCGCACCGCTCGTCACCGTGCAGCCCGGCACCATCGTCGAACTGACCACCGAGGACTGCTTCGGCGGCAAGGTGCGCGGCACCGGCGACCTGCCCAGCCAGGTGTGCGTCTTCCCCTACCTCAACCCGGTCACCGGGCCGATCGCGGTGGCGGGCGCGGAGCCCGGCGACGTCCTCGCGGTGCACTTCGTGGAGATCACCCCGGCCCGGGAGTACGGCGTCTCCAGCACCTTCCCGCACTTCGGCGCGCTGACCGCGACCCACAGCACGGCGATGCTGCACCCGCCGCTGGAGGAGCGGGTCTGGGTCTACGACCTGGACCTCAAGGCGGGCGTCTGCCGATTCCGGGCCCGGAACAGCGACTTCACGGTGGACCTCCCGCTCGACCCGATGCACGGCACCGTCGGGGTCGCCCCGGCGGCCGGCGAGGTGCTGGCCTCGATCACGCCGGGCGCGCACGGCGGCAACCTGGACACTCCCGAGATGCGGGCCGGCACCACCGCCTACTTCGGGGTCAACGTCCCGGGCGGGCTGCTCGCCATCGGCGACGGCCACGCCCGCCAGGGGGAGGGGGAGGTGTGCGGGACGGCGGTGGAGGCGGCCATGCGCACCACCGTGATCGTCGACCTGGTCAAGGGCGGCGGACCGGCCTGGCCGCGGCTGGAGGACGACCGCTTCCTGATCAGCACCGGCTCCGCCCGCCCCCTGGAGGACGCGTTCCGGATCAGCCAGCACGACCTGGTCGGCTGGACCGGGCACCTGCTCGGCCTGGACCAGCTCGACGCCTACCAACTGGTCAGCCAGGCCGGGTCGGCGCCGGCCGCCAACGTCTGCGACACCAACTACACGATGGTCGCCAAGCTGCCGAAGCGCCTGCTCGGGCGGGTCCGCGCCTACGACGGCCTGCACGACCGCCTGCGCGAAACCGCCGAGGCATACCTGCGGCACCGCTAGGGCGTGTTCGCCCGGCATCGTGACCGGGGGGCGGCGGACGCCCTACGGGTGCGGCGCGCAGGCCAGCAGGTACGGCAGCAGCGGGAGCGCCGACACCGCTGACACCGCCGTCCAGGAGGCCGGTCGGCGCCTTCGCCGGCCGTGCCCCGGGCGGGCCAGCCGGCGGACCCGGGCCAGTACCCCGGTGGCGGCCACCGCCAGCGACCCGTCGGGCGCGATGCCGTACGCCGTGCCCGGCGCGGTGCCGTGCGCGGCGCCCGTCGGGCCCCCGGACGTCGCCAGGGCGCAGAGCGCGGAGGCCAGTTCGCTGCGCGACACCCGCGCCAGCGCGGCGTCGTCGGCCGCCATCTCCAGCAGCAGCCCCACCTCGGCCCGCCCGCGCCGGGCCAGCGGCAGCGGGCCGAACAGCAGGGCGAAGGTGTCCGCCGGCAGCCGGAACAGGTGGTGACGGCCGCGGATGTGTCCGTGTTCGTGCGCCACCGCCGCGGCCAACTGCCGGTCGTCCAGCAGCCGCAGCGCCCCGCGCGACATGACCACCCGGGAGCTGCGGCCGGGCAGGCAGTAGACGGTCGGGTGGGCGTGCTCCAGGATCAGGGCGCCCCAGCGCCCGTCCCGGACGGCGACCACGTCCAGCACCGCCCGGTGCCGCCGGCGCGCCCGCCCGGCCCGGACACCGACGGCCGCCACCACCGTGGCGATCGCGGCCCCGGCGGCGGCCAGCACCCACCAGTCGTGGGTGTGCGGGGCGACGGGCCCGGGCGGCTCCGGGTGCGGGAACAGCCCGACCAGCCCGGCCGGCTCGTGGGCGAACGGCTCCACCGCGTGGTGCGCGGCCAGCAGCAACGCGACCAGGAAGGAGGCCATCAGGGACAGCCAGAGCGCGGCGCCCGCCGCCGGGTGCGCCTGCAACCGGGCCGAACCGGCCAGCCGGCGCGGCAGCAGGACCCCGGTCACGGCCAGGTGGAGGCCGAGCAGCGCGAGGGTCACTCGGCGTCCCGGGCCTTCACCTGCTCCAGCGCCGCCAGCAGCGCGGACGCCTCGTCGCTGCTCATCCCGTCGACGAAGTGCAGCAGCGCACCCGCCCGGTCCGGCGTGGTCTCAAGAGCCTGGCGCATCAGCCGCGCGGTGTACGCCTCCCGGGTGCAGGTCGGCTCGTACGCCCAGGCCCGGCCCACCTTGTCCCGGCGGAGCCAGCCCTTGGTGTGCAGGATGTCGGCCACCGTGGTGACGGTGGTGTACGCGACCGGCCGCTGCCGCTGGAGGTCGTCCACCACCTCGCGTACGGTGGCCGGCCGGCCCCAGGACCACAGCCGGTCCATGATCTCGGCCTCCAGGTCGCCGAACCCGCGCAGCACCGCCGTTCTCTCCCTCGCCGACCGCCGGCGCCCTTCGCCCGCTAGAACCCGCCCATGGTACGGCGCTCTCGCGTGTGGGTCGCCCGCGCACGCCGAAGCCCGCCCTCCGGATCGGGGGGCGGGCACCGGCGTGCGCCAGGGGTCAGGACAGCCGCCGCCCCATCGGGATGCGGGAGCGGGTCAGCAGGGCGGCGAGCAGCCCGGCCAGCACCGGGAGCACCAGGACGACCAGCAGCAGCTGGCCCCAGGGGGCGGTGATCAGGGCCGGGTGGCCGCCGAACCCGCTCGCCCGGGACTTCAGCAGGCCCACTGCGGGGACGAAGCCGTTGACCGCCCCGAGCAGCGCCCCGAGCAGGGCGATCATCGCGCACTGCAGTCCCGCCATGGTGCGGCGGATCCGCGGCGGTGCGCCGACGGCGGCCAGGGTGGCCTGGTCCTGGCGGGAGTCGGCCGCGGCCAGGCCGGTGGCGATGCCGGCGGCGCCGAGGACGACCAGTCCGGCGAAGCCGCTGAGGGCCAGGGTGAGGGCGTCGCCGCGGGGCTGGTAGCCGCGCTCGACCTCCAGCTGGGCGGCCCGGTCGAGCCGGACGACGGCGGCCTCGGCGCGCTGCTGGGCCTTGCGGTCGGGCGGGGTGGCGGGCACCCAGATCGCGCCGGTGGGCCTCACGGTGAGCCCGGGCAGGAGCTTGGGCAGCGCCGAGGGCAGGATCAGGCCCTGGGCGAAGCGGGCGGCGGCCGGGTTCTCGACCAGGACGGCGTCGGCCGGGATCTCCTGGAGGTCGGGCTTGGGGACCTCGCCGGGCTGGAGCGGCGCGCCGGAGCTGCCGCGCAGCTGGAGCACCGCCCGGCCGTCGCCGCCGAGGAAGGCGCGGTCGAAGACCAGGACCTTCCCGGCGGCCAGGGCCTGTTCGGCGGCCGGGTCGTGGATGCCGAACTGGGTACGGAGCATGGCGGCGTCCCCGGAGGCCAGGTGCGGCGGGCCGGATGCGGTGCGCCAGTTCACGGTGCCCTTGAGCTGGACGGTGCTGGAGCAGTTGGCGCAGAACTGGTACACCGCTTCGCCGAGGTCGGCGCGCGGTCCCAGGTCGGTCAGCTGCTTGCCCACCTCGGCGCGCAGGCCGTCGAGTTGCGGTCCGTCGACGGTGGAGAGGAGCTGCACGGCGCCGTACGGGGCCTGCGGCCGGTAGTCGCGGCGGTTCTCGGCGTCGGTGCTGGTGCTGTAGACGCCGATGGCGACGGCCCCGGCCACGGCGGCCATCACGGCGGCGACGGCCGGCGCGGTGCGCGAGCGGTGCCGGGCGGAGTCGCGCAGGGCGAGTCGGGGGCCGAGCGGCAGCCGCTTGGCGAGCCGGCCGAGCAGGGCGACGAGTGCGGGGGTGCAGGCGAGCAGGCCGAGTTCGGCGATGACGGAGCCGCCGAGCACGGTCAGCGTGCGGGTGTCGTAGGTGCCGACGACGGGCATGCCGCCGTGTTGCAGCGCGCTCGCGCCGTACAGGGCCAGGGCGGCGCCGGCGGCGAGCAGCAGCACACCGAGCACGGTGACCCAGCGGTTCGGGGCCTGGACGGTGTCCCGGTCGGTGAGTCCGGCGGTGACGCTGCGGCGGGCGGCCTGCCGGGCGGGCAGCGCGGCCGCGAGGAGCGCCGTGACCAGGCCGATCCCGCCGATCGCGAGCAGGTCCAGTGGCGGCAGGGCGAAGTGCCCGAAGCGGGCGCCGCCGGCCCGTTCGATCCACGGGCGCAGCCCGGCGACGAGGCCGCCGCCGAGGACCACGCCGACCACGGCCCCGGCCGCGCCGAGGACGATGGCACCGCCGAGCACCACCGCGCCGACGTGCGTCCGCCGGCCGCCGGCGGCGCCGAGCAGCGCGAGCTGGCGGCGGGAGCGGCGGGCGCCGACCGCGAAGGCGGGGCCGGCGAGCAGGGCGACCTCCAGCAGGCCCATGCCGGTGACGGTGGCCACCACGACCTTGGTGTTGTCGTCGGCGGAGGGGCCGAAGGAGCGGTAGGAGTCCCGGTAGTAGGGGACGGCGGCGCGCGGCGGCGGGGCGAGCGCGACCGAGCGGGCGGTGAGGGTGTAGCCGTGGGCGTTGAACTCCTGGACCTTGGCCCAGTCGAGGGTGGCCCCGGCGGGGAGCCGGACCAGCCAGGCGCCGCGTTCGGGCTCCGGCGGTGCCGCGGCCGGGCTGCCGGGAGGCGTGGCGTTGGCGAGCCGGCTCAGCAACGCGCCCGGCTGGGCGACGAGTTCGACCCGGCGGAGGTCGTCCGGGTGCTCGACGACGCCGGTGATGGTGAAGGTGGTCCGCTCCAGGCCCGGGAAGGTGGTGGTGCCGCCGACGGCCAGCCCGGCGTTGTCGAGGAAGGCCCGGGTGGCGGCGAGTTCGTGCGGGCCGGCCGGGGCGTGGCCGTCGACCAGGTCGAGCCGGCCGTGCCAGAGCGGGTCGGAGAGGTCGGCCTCGGTGGTGAGGGTGCGGACCAGGCCTTCGGGGGAGGTCGCGCCGGTCTCCGGGCCCTGCCGGGCGGAGGTGAGCACGCTGCCGGGCGGCAGCAGCCCGGTGACCAGGGTGACCGGGTCGGTGCCGGCGCCCTTCTGCTGCTCGGCCGTGGGCGGCTGCCCGGGGCGGGGCTGGGCCGCGAAGGCGCCGTCCTCGGCGACCGGGGCCTGCTCGACGGCCCGGCCGGGGGCGAGCGACGTGACCAGGGCGTCCGCCCCGCCCAGCACCCGTTCGACCCGTTCGGCCGGGGTGAGCTGCCCGCTGCGGTGGACGACGTCGGCGCCGGTGACGCCGAGGACGGGCAGCGCGATCATGGCGACGATCAGGGCGCTGCGGCCCTTGGCGCGCAGCGCGTCGCGGCGGGCGATGCGCAGGGCGACCTTCCAGGCGCCGAGTCTCATCGGGACACCTCGCCGAAGCCGCCGGCCGCGTGGCCGAAGTCGCCGGACGTCTGGCCGGTGCCGGTGGCCGAGTGCCCGGCCCCGTCGGCCGCGTGGCCGTAGCCGTCGGCCGGGGCACTGGGCGGTTCGGCGGTCAGCCGGCGCTTGCCGGTGCGCCGCCCGTGGCTCTCGGAGGCGACCGCGCCGTCCTTCAGGTGGACCACCCGGTCGGCCCAACTGGCGTGCGCGGCCTCGTGGGTGACCATCATCGCGGCGGCGCCGGCGTCGCAGCGGGCGCGCAGCACGGCGAGCACGGCCTCGCCGGTGGCGGAGTCGAGGGCGCCGGTGGGCTCGTCGGCGAGGACGAGGCGGCGCTCGCCGATCAGCGCGCGGGCGATGGCGACGCGCTGCTGCTGGCCGCCGGACATGTCGTCGGGGAAGCGGTCGGCGAGTTCCCCGATGCCGAGTTCCTCCAGGGCGGCGAGCGCCTCGCGGCGGGCGGCGCGTCCGGAGACTCCGTCGAGTTCGCGGGGCAGCGAGATGTTCTCGGCGGCGGTGAGAGCGGGGATCAGGTTGTAGTCCTGGAAGACGTACCCGATGGAGCGCCGCCGGAGGTCGGCGAGCCGGCCGCGGCTGAGGCCGCCGAGGGCCACGCCCTCGACCAGGATCTCGCCCTCGCTGGGCGCGTCGAGTCCGCCGGCCAGGGTCAGCAGGGTGGACTTCCCGGAGCCGGACGGGCCCATGACGGCGACGAACTCGCCTGGGTGGACGGCCAGTTCGACGCCGCGCAGGGCGTGTACCTCGGCGGCGCCCCGCCCGTGCACCCGGGTGACGTTGGCCAGGTGCAGGACGGGTGCGGATCGGGTCGGATCGCTGTGGGACACACTTCCCCCTCGTGAGCTGTTGAGCTGCATATGTCGGTGAACTATATATGCCGGACGGGGGTGCACGTCGAGGGGTGGGTTTGGTCAAGCTTCTACAAAGCTGTCGAAGCTCGGTCGAAACGCCGCTATCCGGGTGAAGGGGAGGGTCTATGCTTGACGAGGTTTGAAAGGCACCTCGTTCGGTGAGGCGTCTTCACGGACACAGGCCACTGACCCGACGACGTCGAGAGACGCCCAGGTTCAGGACAGGTCTTCCCGAGTTAAGGGTTGACCCCAAGTGGCTTCCGGCCGGCCAGGCTGGACACGCCGTGGAGTGCCAAAGCTCTGACGAGTTGGGGTGTGCCGGTCCTGTGGGGTCGGTCCGCTCCTTGCCGTGTCGCGATGCGGTGCACAGACGGTGCACCCCCGACCGGGAGGAGGCGAGAGACATGGACTGCGATAGTCCGGGCCATAGTCGCCCCTACCCCCGCATGCTCTCGATCACCTCTGGCACGCGGTAACAACCTTCCCTGCGCGCGTTCACCTGACGCTGCGTCATGCGCTCAACCGCGCCCCGACGCACGACGTCTGACGCTCCGTCATGCCCTCACGGCCGCCGCCGCTCAGCGCCGCCGTGCGGTCCGGAGGCGTGCGCTCTCGCAGGGAGGATCGCTGCTGCGTGCCCCCTGTCGCCCCCTCAAGGAAGGGGGCAGGGAGGCCCTGCCATGACCAACGTGATGCTGGACCCGAAGGTCCCCACCACCACCCGCACCGCCGTGCTCGACGACGCCCACGTCGGCGACATCAAGGGTGCGCTCGGCACCATCCGGCTCGACGACACCACTCCGCGCCACGGCCTGTCCGCGCGGCTCAAGACCCTGCTCGCCATCGTGGGCCCCGGCCTGATCGTGATGGTCGGCGACAACGACGCGGGCGCCTTCTCCACCTACGGACAGGCCGGGCAGAACTACGGCACCCAGCTGCTGTGGACGCTGCTGATGCTCGTCCCGGTGCTGTACGTGAACCAGGAGATGGTGCTGCGCCTGGGCGCCGTCACCGGTGTCGGCCACGCCCGGCTGATCCTGGAGCGCTTCGGCAAGTTCTGGGGCGCGTTCAGCGTCATCGACCTGTTCCTGCTGAACGCGCTGACGCTGGTCACCGAGTTCATCGGCGTCACCCTGGCCGCCGGGTACCTCGGGCTGCCGAAGGTCGCCTCGGTGGTGCTGGCCGCGGTGATCATCATCGCCTCGGCGTTCACCGGCTCGTTCCAGCGCTTCGAGCGCGTCGCGGTCACACTGTGCGTGGGCTCGCTGCTGCTGGTGCCGATCTACTTCATGGTCCACCCCAAGACCTCGCAGATGGCGCACGACTTCGTGGTGCCCAGCATGCCGGGCGGCTCGGGCCAGCTGGCCGCCGTGATGCTGGTGATCGTCTCCATCGTGGGCACCACGGTGGCCCCGTGGCAGCTGTTCTTCCAGCAGTCGTACGTCATCGACAAGCGGATCACGCCGCGTTTCATGAAGTACGAGAAGGTCGACCTGTGGATCGGGATCGCCATCGTCATCATCGGCGCCGCCGCGATGATGGGCTTCACCGCCGCGGCCTTCGCCGGCACCGACGGCTTCGGCCAGTTCTCCGACGCGGCCGCCGTCGCCAAGGGGATCGAGGACAAGGCCGGACACCTGGCGGGCGTGCTGTTCGCCATCGCCCTGCTGGACGCCTCGATCATCGGCGCCTTCGCCGTCTCCCTCTCCACCGCCTACGCCATCGGCGACGTGTTCGGCATCAAGCACTCGCTGCACCGGGGCGTCAAGGGCGCCAAGGGCTTCTACGCGATCTACGCCGGCCTGGTCGCCGTCGCCGCCGTGATCACGCTGCTGTCCACCGGCTACACCCAGGGCCTGATGACGCAGTTCGTCCAGGTGCTGGCCGGTGTGCTGCTGCCCTCGGCGACGGTGTTCCTGCTGCTGCTCTGCAACGACAAGGCCGTGCTGGGGCCGTGGGTCAACGGGCCCAAGACCAACGCCTTCACCTCCGCCGTGGTCGGGGTCCTGGTGATGCTCTCGCTGATCCTGACCGCCGCCGTGGTCTGGCCCGACATCAGCTCGCAGGCGATCCTGTGGATCATGGCCGGCTGCGGCGTGGCCGGCGTCCTGGTCGCCGGGTACTTCTTCACCTTCGGCCGCACCGCCACCAAGGAGGACCCGATCGACCGCACCGGCCGCGAGGAGTGGCGGATGCCCCCGCTGGACACCCTCGGCAAGCCGGTCATGTCCACCGCCCGCAAGGTCGGTATGGGCGCCCTGCGCGCCTACCTGCTGGTCGCGATGGTGATGGTCATCATCAAGATCGTCCAGACCGCGCTCAACCACTGAGTCGCAGACCGCAGCCCGGACGGACGGGTGGTGGGCAGCGGCCCACCACCCGTCCGTCCGTCTCCCTGCTCTGCCCGCTCCTCCAGCTCTCCCCGCTCTCCCAGTGAAGGAGGTGCCGTCGTGCACACCCTGACCACCGTCGACTTCCTCGTCCGGCTCGCCACCGGGGTCGCCTGCGGCGCGCTCATCGGCGTCGAACGCCAGTGGCGGGCCCGGATGGCCGGCCTGCGCACCAACGCCCTGGTCGCCGCCGGCGCCACCCTGTTCGTGCTGTACAGCGAGGCCGTCGGCGACGCCGCCAGCCCCACCCGGGTCGCCTCCTACGTCGTCTCCGGCATCGGCTTCCTCGGCGGTGGCGTCATCCTGCGCGACGGTGCCGGCGTCCGCGGCCTCAACACCGCCGCCACGCTGTGGTGTTCGGCCGCCGTCGGGGTGCTCGCCGCCGCCGGGAAGCTCGAATTCGCCGCCCTCGGCACGCTCGGCGTCCTCGCCGTCCACCTGATCCTGCGCCCGGCCGGTCGGATGCTCGACCGCGCCCCGCAGTCCGGCAGCGACCCCGACTCCACCGTCCGCGCCACCGTCCACCTGGAGTGCGAGCGCAAGGCCGAGACCCACATCCGGGCCCTGCTGCTCCAGGCCCTGTCGGCCTCCGGCCTCGCCCCCACCGGCCTGCGCGCCCGCCGCACCGACAGCGGCGACGCCACCAGCCTGCGCGCCACCGTGGCCATCACCGGGCAGGTCGCCCCGGCCCTCGAACAGGTCGTCAGCCGGCTCTCCCTCGAACCCGGCGTCCGCGACCTGCACTGGCACCTCGACGACGAACCCGACGACCCGAGCCGCCCCGCGCTCGCCTAGAGGCCGGCCCGGGGGAGGTAGAACGGAGGCACCGTCACGAGGCCGACCAGGAGGTCCCGATGCTCACCCCCGATCCCAGGCACGGGCCGCTGGTGCCGATGCTGCTGGTGCTCACCGTCGTCACCGGACTGGTGGACGCGGTCAGCTACCTCCGGCTCGGCCACGTCTTCGTCGCCAACATGACCGGCAACGTGGTCTTCCTCGGCTTCGCCCTGGCCGGCGCCGCCGGACTCTCCGCCACCGCCTCGCTGAGCGCCCTCGCGGCCTTCGTGCTCGGCGCCCTGGCCGGGGGCCACCTCGCCCGACGCCTGCCCGACCACCGCGGGCGGCTGCTGACCACGGCGGTGGTCGGCCAGGTGGTGCTCGTCGCCGCGAGCACCGCCCTGGCCGCCGTGGCCGGCTACACCTCCGACCCGGCCCGCTACGGCCTCATCGGGCTGCTGGCCTTCGCCATGGGCGGCCAGAACGCGGTGGTCCGCTCCCTCAAGGTCCCCGACCTGACCACCACGGTGCTCACCATGACCATCACGGCCCTCGCCGCCGACCGCACCGGCCCCCGCCGTCTGGCCTCCGCCGTCTGGATGTTCGTCGGCGCCCTCGTCGGGGCCCTCCTCATCCGCCAGGGCGACGTCCCCGTCGCCCTGGCCCTCGCCCTGGCCCTCCTGGTCGCCGTCGCGGCCCTCACCCACCGGGCCGCCGGAGCCCGTCCCGCCCCGGACTGGACCCACCCGCTCTGACCCGGCGCCGCGTTCCTCCGCTCGCCGGCCCTCTCCCGTGGGTCAGTCGTCCTGGCGGTGCCCGGCGCGGCCGCTCCAGAGGGGTTCGAGGCGGGCCCAGCCCTGGGTCCAGGCCTCGTCGGCGCGGCGGTCGAGGACGTGCAGGCGAAGGCGCAGCGCGAGGGTGAGCAGGGCCAGGAGGGCGAGGAGGGCGCCGGCGCCGGTGCAGACGGCGGAGACGGCGACGGCGGCGCGGTTGGTCGGGGGCGAGGAGAGGGCGCCGGCGGGGTCGACCCAGACGGGGACGACGGTGCCGGTGACGGCGGTACGGGGGGCCTGGACGGTGCCGGTGTGCGGCTGGCCGTCGGGGTAGGTCCAGGCGGCCTCGGCGTCGACGCGGGTGCTGTAGCCGGCGCCGAAGCGCCCTCCGGCTCCGCTGCCGGCACCGGAGCCGCGGTCGGGGAGGGTGAGCACCACGGCGTCGACCTTGTGGAGGCGCAGGCGGTCGCTGTCGGCCTGGGGTGCGGTGGCGTGGTAGGCGAGCAGGGCGCTGCCGGTGGCGAAGGCGAGGGAGAGCAGGGCCCCGAGGGTGCTCAGCAGCCAGGCCCGGGCGCGGGCCCGGTCGACGGGCCGGACCAGCGGTTCGTGCCGGGCACCGAAGGCCCGCCGCAGCCGGCGGCCGGTTCGCGGCGGGCGCGACGAGGGCCGGGCGGGGCGGGGTGTGCTGGACACGTCGACGGCTCCTCAGGGGGGTTGGGGCGGCGCGCTGGTGGGGTCGCGGGGTTTCTTCACCCAATTTCCACCCGGTGGCCGCCCGCGCACAAGAGTCGTGCGGGCTCGTACCACCGGGACCTGCGGACGGCGCCGCCGCGCGCCGGTCGCGTTCCGGGTCGCGCCCGGGCACGCGGACGCCCGGCGCCCCTTCGCGCACCCGGGACGTTCGGCCCTCGGCAGCGGCCGGGCGGGCGGGCAGGCTGGGGTCCGGCCGCATCCTTCGTGCCAGGGGACGGCTTGGCCCGGTTGACCGTGGGGGTGCCGGGCCGTGGTGCGGTGCAGGGGGTGAGCGTGGGGCTGCCTCCTGCCCGCCCGCACCCGGCTGACGGTGTCTCCGCCGGGCTTCCGACCGCGTCCTGACCGGCTTCTGGCTCGCTTCTGGCTCGCCTCTGGCCGGTTCTCGCCCGGGTTCTGACGATGTTTCCGCAGGCAGGGACCGTATTCTCGCCAGCTATACACTCGGAGTATACGCGTGGGGTATGGTCTCGCCCATGAGTGTTCCTTTGACCCTGCTGGGGCTGCTGGAGCGAGAGCCGAGCCATGGCTACGACCTCAAGCGCGACTACGACTCCCTCTTCGGCCGCGGCAAGCCCCTCCCGTACGGACAGGTGTACGCGACCCTCGGCCGACTGGCCCGGGACGGCAAGGTGGTCGCGGGCGAGGCGGAGCCCGGCGACGGACCCGAACGCAAGCGCTACGTGATCACCGACGCGGGGGTGACGGAGTTCGAGACCTGGCTCCGGGATCCGGTCGCGCCCGAACCCAACCTGCAGAGCGTGCTGTTCACCAAGGTGGTACTGGCCCTGATGCTGGGCCGCGACGCCGAGGAGTACCTGGACACCCAGCGCGCCGCCCACCTGCGCCGGATGCGCGAACTCACCGAACTGCGCCGCACCGGCGCCCTGGTGGACGCCCTGCTCGCCGACCACGGCCTGTTCCACCTGGACGCCGACCTGCGCTGGATCGACCTCACCGCCGCCCGCCTGGACGCGCTGGCCGAGGCGGTGCGCTCATGACCGCCGTGATCGAGGCCCGCGACGTCACCCTGTCCTTCGGCGAAACCCCCGCCCTGCGCGGGGCGAGCCTGTCCGTCGAGGCCGGCGAGGTGCTCGCCGTCATGGGCCCGAGCGGCTCGGGGAAGTCGACGTTACTGCACTGCCTGGCCGGCATCCTGGTGCCCGACGCGGGCGAGGTGCTGTTCGACGGGCGGCGCCTGGACACCCTGAACGAGGCGGGGCGCAGCGCCCTGCGCCGCGACAAGTTCGGCTTCGTCTTCCAGTTCGGCCAGCTCGTCCCGGAGTTGACGGCGGAGGAGAACGTGGCGCTGCCGCTGCTGCTGAACGGCGTGCGCCGCGCGGAGGCGCTGGCGCAGGCCCGGCCGTGGTTCTCCCGGCTCGGCCTGGACGGCATGGAGCGGCGCCGCTCCGGCGAACTGTCGGGTGGTCAGGCGCAGCGCGTGGCGCTGGCCCGGGGCCTGGTGGCCCGGCCGCAGGTGCTGTTCGCCGACGAGCCGACCGGCGCGCTGGACTCGCTGACCGGCGAGCAGGTGATGGAACTGATGGTCGGCTCGGCCCGGGAGCAGGGCACCACCGTCATCCTGGTCACCCACGAGCCGCGGGTGGCCGCCTACGCCGACCGCGAGGCGATCGTCCGCGACGGCCAGGCCCGAACGCTCTCCGCCGGTGCCGGTGCCGGAGCCGGGTCGGTGGCCCCGTGATCCGGTTCTCGCTCCGGCTGGCGGTCAGCGGCGGCCGGGAGGCGGTCGCCCGACTGCTGATGATCGCGGCGGCGGTGGCGATCGGGGTCGGGCTGCTGCTGTCCACGCTCGCCAGCATGAACGCGATCGACCGCGCCAACCAGCGCCAGGTCTGGCTCGACTCCGGGGCCCGGAGCCGGACCGAGAGCGCGCAGGTCGACCCGCTGTGGTGGCGGCCCCACAACGACTACTACGACGGCTCGGAGATCCGCGAGATCGACGTCGCCGCGACCGGGCCGACCTCGCCCGTCCCGCCGGGGCTCGACCGGCTGCCGGCCCCCGGCGAGTACTACGCCTCCCCGGCGCTGGCCGCGCTGCTGCGCACCGTCCCGGCCGTCGAGCTCGGCGACCGCTTCCCGGGCCGGATGGCCGGCACCCTGAACGACTCGGCGATGCCCTCCCCGGACACGCTGGCCGTGGTCGTCGGCCGGACGGTCGGCGAGGTCGAGGCCGCGCCCCGGGCCGTCGCCGTGACCACCATCGCCACCACCCGGCCCGAGTGCGGGAACGGCGACTGCCTGAGCCGGGGCATCCGGGGTGACGCGATGACGCTCATCCTGTCGGTGGTGGGCGGTGCGATGATCTTCCCGGTACTGATCTTCATCGGCACCGCGACCCGCCTGTCCGCCGCCACCCGGGAGCAGCGGTTCGCCGCGATGCGGCTGGTCGGTGCCACCCCGCGGCAGATCTCGGTGATCACCGCGGTCGAGTCCACCGTCGCCGCGGTGGCCGGTACGGCCGCCGGCTTCGGCCTCTACCTGGCGCTGCGCCCGCTGGTGGCCGACGTGCCCTTCACCGGCGGCCGCTTCCACCTCGACGACGTGCGCCTGACCGGCCTCCAGGTGCTGGGCACCGTCCTGGCCGTGCCGCTGGCCTCGGCGGTGGCGGCCCGGTTCGCGCTGCGCCGGGTCACCGTCTCCCCGCTGGGCGTCAGCCGTCGGGTCACCCCGCGGCCGCCCCGGGCCTGGCGGCTGGTCCCGCTGCTGGCCGGGCTCGCGGAGCTGGCGTACTTCCTCGGCCGCCGCCCGGCCACCGGGAACGGACAGGCGGCGGCCTACCTGCCCGGGTTCCTGCTGGTGATGCTCGGCCTGGTGATCGCCGGGCCGTGGCTGACCATGGCCGCCGCCCGTACGGTCGCCCGCCGCACCAGCCGTCCGGCCACACTGATCGCGGTGCGCCGGCTCGCGGACGACCCGAAGGCCGGGTTCCGCGCGGTCAGCGGCCTGATCCTGGCGCTGTTCGTCACCACGTCGACGGTCTGCGTCATCGGCACGATCAACGCCAACCGCGGCTCGCTGGACGGCGACCAGCCGTCCCGCGCGGCCGTGGTGCAGGGCGTCTACCGGGCCGGCGAGCAACTGGCGGACGCGGTGCCGGAGCAGGTCCTGGCGCAGGCGCGGGCCGTGCCGGGCCTCCAGGGTCTCGCGGTGCTCCACACCAATCCGGCCGGCCTCGGCAGGATCCCGGCGGGCCCCCGCCCGGGCGCCCCGCTCCTCACCCCCGGCCTGGTGTCCTGCGCGGACCTCGCCGAGGTCCCGGTGGTCGGCCACTGCGCGGCCGGGGCGGTCGTGGCGGCCGTCCCGTCGCGCGAGTTCCTCAACCTCACCTCGCGCCCGGACGCCGAGTGGCCCGCCGCCCCGGTCTCCGCGGAGGAGGTCGCGAAGCTCCCGGTCCAGCTGCTCTACGCCACGACCGACGGATCGACGGCGGCGAAGGAGCAGGTCCGGACGGTGTTCACCGCGGCGTGGCCCGACCACGACGCCCACACGGTCGGCGACTGGGCCACCGAAGGCCAGCAACGGCTCGCCGGCTGGCGGCAGTTGGCGAACGTGGTGCTGCTGACCACGCTCCCGATCGCCGGGTGCAGCCTCGCGGTCAGCGTGGTGGCCGGACTCTCCGACCGCAGACGGCCGTTCGCGATGCTGCGGCTCACCGGCTCGCCGCTGCGCCTGCTCCAGCGGGTGATCGCGCTGGAGAGCGTGCTGCCGCTGCTGTCGGTGGCGGTGATCTCGATCGGCGCGGCCCTCGCCGCCTCGGCCCTGTTCCTCAGCTCCCAGATGGGCTACCACCTGGTGTCGCCGGGCGCGGTGTACTTCGGCTTCGTCGTCCTCGGTGTGGTGGCCTCGGTCGGGATCATCGCCTCGACGCTGCCGCTGCTGAAGCGGATCACCGGCCCCGAGGCCGCCCGCAACGGCTGACGGCCCGTCGCCGTTCGGCACGGGCCGCCCGGGGGGCTCTCTCGGCGTCCGGGCGCCGCCGGCGTACCCCGTCGCCCTCAGCGGGTGACGGGGTACCCGGTCGTTCCGGCCCGGACCACCGAGGGCCGTTCCGGCAGCCAGCTGCCGAGGACCAGCGAGGACGGGTAGAACATCGGCTCCGGCAGCGCGTCCACCGCGACGCGCTCCCAGCCGCCGCAGGCGTGCGGCTCGGTGACGACCGCCTCGGCCAGGCTCGGCGGCGCCAGCACGGCGGCGGTCAGCCGGGGCCGGCCGAGCTCGTGGTCGAGCAGGAGGGCGAGCACCCGCATCCGCTCGGCGGGCAGCACGATGCCGGTCTCCTCGGCGAGTTCGCGGGCCGCCGTCTGCTCGAAGGACTCGCCGGGATCGACCTTTCCGCCGGGCAGGCTCCAGGTCGGCGGCTCGCCGGCGGTGGTGCGCCGGCCGATCAGCACCCGGCCGTCCCCGGTGGGCACGATGATTCCGGCGCCGAGCAGCGGTGCGGTGGTCAATTCGCCATCTCCTTCGCGGGGGTCCTCGCCAGGATCGGGGACTACCAGTTGGAGCGCTCGTAGTCCTTCAGGAAGCAGCCGTACAGGTCCTCGCCGAGCTCGCCGCGGACGATCGGGTCGTACACCCGGGCCGCGCCGTCGACCAGGTCGAGCGGGGCGTGGAAGCCCTCGTCGGCCAGCCGCATCTTGTCCGGGTGCGGACGCTCGTCGGTGATCCAACCGGTGTCGACGGCGGTCATCAGGATGCCGTCGGTCTCGAACATCTCGTGCGCGCTGGTGCGGGTGAGCATGTTGAGCGCGGCCTTGGCCATGTTGGTGTGCGGGTGGCCGGCGCCCTTGTAGCCGCGCTGGAACACGCCCTCCATCGCGGAGACGTTGACCACGTACTTGCGGCGGGAGGCGGAGGCGGCCATCGCCGGGCGCAGCTGGCTGATCAGGATGAACGGCGCGGTGGAGTTGCAGAGCTGGACCTCCAGCAGCTCGACCGGGCCGACCTCCTGGACGGTCTGCACCCAGCTGTTGGTGGGCGCGAGGTCGGGCACCAGCCCGCCGGCGTCGATCGCGGTGCCGGCCTCGATCCGGGCGGGCGTGGCGGAGCCGGTGACGAGCGCGAGCGAGGTGACGTCCTCGGCGGCCATCCGCTGCGCGTCGCCGCTCGCCTGGTGGGGGAGGGCGGGCAGGTCGACGCTGCCGCTGCCGAAACGGCCGATGGTGGTGGCCTGCGGCAGCTCGCCGGCCGGCAGCGGCGCGGACTCGGCGGCGATCAGCTCGCGGTAGGACTCCGGCGGGCGGCGCACGGTCTGCGCCGCGTTGTTGATCAGGATGTCCAGCGGGCCGTCGGCGGCGACCTCGTCGGCGAGCGCCATGACCTGGGCCGGGTCGCGCAGGTCGATGCCGACGACCTTGAGGCGGTGGATCCACTCGGCGCTGTCCGGCATCGCGGTGAAGCGGCGGATGGCGTCGTTGGGGAAGCGCGTGGTGATGGTGGTGTGGGCGCCGTCGCGCAGCAGCATCAGCGCGATGTACATGCCGATCTTGGCCCGGCCGCCGGTGAGCAGCGCGCGCTTGCCGGTGAGGTCGGCGCGGGCGTCCCGGTGGGCCCGGTTCTTGACGGCGCAGTCCTGGCAGAGGTTGTGGTAGAAGGCGTCGACCTCGACGTACCGCTGCTTGCACGTGTAGCAGGAGCGGGGCCGCTCCAGGATGCCGGCGATCTCGGTGCTGGTGACGGTGGTCAGGCCGAAGGCGCCGGCGGTCTCGTCGTCGATCCGGGTGGGGGCGCCGGTGGCGGTGCGCGCGGTGACCTCGCGGTCGTTGGCGGTCTTGCGGGCCCGGGTCTCCTGGCGGCGGCGCTGCTTGAGCGTCCGGAATATGCCGCCGACGGCCTGGCGGACGGTGATCGCGTCCGGGTGGTCGACGTGCAGCTCGTCGAGCTCGGCGAGCACGTCCAGGCAGAGCCGCAGCCGCTCGGGGTCGAGGCCGGGACCGTAGTCGATCTCCTCCCCGGTGTCCGTGCCGCTCTGGTCCTGCTTGATGTCCACGCCCGCCGTCATTGCCTGTCGCCGCTTCCCGCTCGCCTCGCCGTTACCGCGTGAATGCTACGGGAGTGGCCCTGGCCGGGGCGAAAACCGCCGGCCTTGGATGATCGTCCAAGTCTACGCGCGGAGCATTGATCATGGTTTGTACACAGTGCCAGCAAAGGGCCTCGAACTGGCTTTTGATCCCACCGTCCCGGAGAATCGAATGCTGGGTGCCGGGCGCCCGAGTGCGCCCGGCGGCAGTGCCGCAACCGCACCCGAGGTGTAATTTCTCCCAGCCAGAGAGCCCCCTTCATGCGCTTCCTGAACGACCTCAAGCCCTCGTACGACCTCACGTACGACGACGTCTTCATGGTCCCCAGCCGTTCCGCCGTGGGCTCCCGGCAGGCGGTCGACCTCTCCTCGAACGACGGCACCGGCACCACCATCCCCCTGGTCGTCGCCAACATGACCGCCATCGCGGGCCGCCGGATGGCCGAGACCGTCGCCCGCCGCGGCGGCCTGGTCGCCATCCCGCAGGACATCCCCACCGAGGTCATCGCCGAGGTCGTCTCCTGGGTCAAGCAGCGCCACCTGGTGCACGACACCCCGATCACCCTCGCCCCGGGCGCCACCGTCGCCGAGGCGCTGTCGCTGCTGCCCAAGCGCGCGCACGGCGCCCTCGTGGTCGTCGAGGACGGCAGGCCGGTCGGCGTCGTCACCGACTCCGACTGCCAGGGCGTGGACCGGTTCACCAGCCTCGCCGACGTGATGTCCCGCGACCTGCTGCTCCTGGACGAGGGCATCGACCCGCGCACCGCCTTCGACAAGCTCACCGAGGCGCACCGCAAGCTCGCCCCGGTCGTCGACGCCGAGGGCCGGCTCGTCGGCATCCTCACCCGCAAGGGCGCGCTGCGCGCCACCCTGTACACCCCGGCCGTGGACGCCGCCGGCAAGCTGCGGATCGCCGCCACCGTCGGCATCAACGGCGACGTGGCCGGCAAGGCCAAGGCCCTGATCGACGCCGGCGCCGACGTGCTGGTCGTGGACACCGCGCACGGCCACCAGGAGTCGATGATCAGCGCGCTGCGCGCGGTGCGCGGCCTCGACCCGCGGATCCCGATCGTGGCCGGCAACGTGGTCTCCGCCGCCGGTGTCCGCGACCTGGTCGAGGCGGGCGCCGACATCCTCAAGGTCGGCGTCGGCCCCGGCGCCATGTGCACCACCCGGATGATGACCGGCGTCGGCCGCCCGCAGTTCTCCGCCGTGCTGGAGTGCGCCGCCGAGGCGCGCCGACTCGGCAAGCACGTGTGGGCCGACGGCGGCGTCCGCCACCCGCGCGACGTCGCGATGGCGCTGGCCGCCGGCGCCTCCAACGTGATGATCGGCTCCTGGTTCGCCGGCACCTACGAGTCCCCGGGCGACCTGCAGACCGCCGCCGACGGCCGCCAGTACAAGGAGAGCTTCGGCATGGCCTCGGCCCGTGCGGTGAGCAACCGCACCGCCCAGGACTCCTCGTACGACCGGGCCCGCAAGGCGCTGTTCGAGGAGGGCATCTCGCACTCCCGGATGTTCGTCGACCCGGCCCGCCCGGGCGTCGAGGACCTGATCGACTCGATCGTGGCCGGTGTGCGCAGCTCCTGCACCTACGCGGGCGCCAACACCCTGGAGGAGTTCCAGGAGAAGGCGATCGTCGGCATCCAGAGCGCGGCCGGCTACGCCGAGGGCAAGCCGCTGCACTCCAGCTGGGCCTGATCGGGCCGGGCCTGAGCGCCCGCTCCTTCACCGGCCGGCCGGTTCCTCGCCTCGGGGAGCCGGCCGGCCGCCGTGCGGGGGGCGTCCGGCGCCTCGTGGGCTGCGTGCAGTGCCTTGCCAGGTGGGTGCAGTGCCTTGCCCGGTGCGTCCGGCGTGCCCGCCGCCGTGCCCGGGGCGTCCGCCGCGTGTGGTGAGCCGCAGCAGCCTGCGTCCGGTGCGGGGTGCGGGCCGAGCGGGAGCAGCAGGGCGTGGCCGAGCAGGCCGGCCGAGCAGTCCAGGGCGGCGGCGAAGGCGCGCGCGGCGGCCGGCACCGCGCGCAGCTCCCAGAGCGCCTGGACGGCGGACCACGCCCCCTCGCGGGCGGCCTCCACCGACCAGACGCCGAGCAGGTGGGTGAGCGGCTCGACGTGCTCCAGCAGGTCCGGGCCGGGCATCAGCTGCTCCCGGACGGTCGTCTCCACCTCCGCCAGCAGGCCGTTGATCCGGTGGTAGTCCGCCGCGAGCCCGGCAGGCTCGCAGCCCCGCCGCAGGCAGGTGTCCACGACGGCGAGCGGCAGGTCGTGCTGGATGTGGGCGTTCATCCCGGCCAGCGCGAACTGCAGCGGGTGCACCCCCGGGTGGGCGCGCAGCGCGAACAGCGGACGCCAGCAGGCGGGCGGCTCCTGCCCGGCCGCGTCGGCTGCCACGGCCAGCAGGTAGCGCCCGGCGAACACCGTGTCCAGCTCGGCCATCGCCGCCGGATCGGCGAAGTACGAGCCGGCGAGCCGGTCGCGGACGGCCTCCGTGACGGTGAGGTAGAGCCGGTTGAAGACCGCCACCCCGTCCGCCGGGGGCAGGCCCGTCCCGATCTCCCGCAGCCGACCGACCACCTCCTCGACCGTGACCGGCGCCGTGACCTGAGCCGTGACCGCGTTCGCGGCCAGCACCGCGACCGGCGTGCCGTCCGCCGTCATCGTCGTACCGGGCATGCGCCACCCTCCGATGTCGATCGTGCACTGATCGCATCATCGTGACAGCGCGGACGGCGGCCCGGTGCGTGCGCCGCGCGGTACGCGGCGGAGACCAGGCGGACACCAGATGATCAGCCCAGCTCGTACTCCAGGACGTAGGTGTGGGTGCCGGCCTCGTCGACGGTCAGGCGGAACTCGCCGGTGAGCCCGGCCAGCTCGCCCGACCCGGTGCCCGGCACCACGCGTATGGTCGTCCCGCCGGTGTCCCACGCCGCGTGTTGGAGCACGAACGAACCCTTCCGCCCGTCCAGTTCGCCCGTCACGTGCTCCACCGCGACGTACGACGCCGGGCCGCCCGAGGGGCCCGCGACGGAGAGCATCCGCACCTCGCTGGTGCCGCTCAGCCCGCCCGTGAAGTTCTTGGAGATCCGGACCCGCCCGAAGGACGCACCCTCGCGCTCCTCCGTCTCCACCGGTTCGAAGCTGGTCAGCTCGAACGACCCGCTGGCCTTGGCCCCCATGGCACTCTCCCTCCGACGATCGCTACCCGGCCGGCCCCTCACCGACCGTGTGCGAAGCCTTGCACACGGCACTGACAATCGGCCGGGCCGTCACTGCTCCCGCCGGCCCGCACATCCCGCGCCCCTGCCCGTCCGCCCGTCAGTGCTCCCAGCGGAGCGCCAGCAGCGCCGCGTCGTCCGTCAGCCCGGCGTCGCCGACCCAGCCGCCGACGTCCGCGAGCAGGTCCTCCAGCAGGTCCGCCGGGCTCCCCGCGGGCAGCCCCGGCAGCCGCTCCTCCAGCGGGTAGAACCGCCCCTCGGCGTTGCGGGCCTCGGTGATGCCGTCGGTGTACAGGAGCAGCAGGTCCCCCGGCAGCGGCTCGAAGCGGCCCGTCGGGTACCCGCCACCGGTCAGCCCCCGCAGCCCGAGCGGCGGCACGGCGTACGCCGGCGTCAGCGCGCGCACCCGGCCCGCGCGGCGCAGCAGCGGGGGCGGGTGCCCGCAGTTGACCACGGCGACCGGCCCCCGCTCCGCGGGCACGGTGAGCAGCAGCGCGGTGGCGAAGTGCCCCTCCTCCGGTCGGGCGGCGAGCGCCGCGTCCAGCCGCTCGGCCAGCCGCCCGAGATCGGGCTCCGTCCGGGCCGCCTCGCGGAACACCCCCAGCACGTCGGCCGCCGTCTCCACCGCCGGCAGCCCGTGCCCCTGCACGTCCCCGAGCAGGATCCGGGTGCCGTAGCGGGTGTCGACCACCGCGTACAGGTCCCCGCCGATGCGCGCCTCGGCCGCCGCCGCGACGTAGCGCACCGCGGTGCGCAGCCGCCCGATCCGCTCCGGCGGCGGGCGCAGCAGGGCCCGCTGCGCCGCCTCGGCGACCGTCCGGACGTGGAACAGCTCCCGCTCCCGGGCCGCGACCAGGACGACGTTGGCGGCGCTGGCCAGGGTCGCCGCGAGCACCGTGATCAGCGCGGTGATGTGCACCTCGGCCGGCAGTTCGGTGTTGGTGGTCTCCAGCAGCCCGACCGCCACGACGGCGATGCCCCCGGCGGCCAGCGGCACCCGGGCGCTGCGGGTGGTCGCCCCGGCCAGGACCGGCGCGACGGCCAGGACGGGGGAGAGGGTCGTCCCCGGTCCGGTCACCAGGTCGGCCACCACGGCGGCGACCAGCAGCCCGAAGGCGCCGACCAACAGCATCCGGGTGCGCCGCGGCAGGTGCAGCGGCGGCACACCGTCCGGGCCGTCTGCGCTCACACGTCCTCCCGGCTGCTCCCGGCGGATTGGCGACCTACCGTCCACTGTGCTCCGCACTCCCCGTGAGCGGCACCTCGGGGGCCCGGGGCTGCTCGGGCAACTCGGGCAACTCGGGGACCTCGGCCGAGGCCGCCCCGGGCGGGCGGACTACGCTGGCCGGGAGATGAGACGCAAGAGCCGCCGCCCGGCCTCCCCCCTCCCGCAGCGCCACGGTGTGGACCCGGTGCACCTGCGGCTGCCGCCCGAGGGCCCCTGGCCGACCGTCCGCGCCTACCTGGTCGAGCGGCTGCCGGCCGTGGCCGCCGCGCGGATCGACGCGGCGCTGGGCGGCCGCGAGATCGTCGGCGAGCACGGCCCGGTCGCCCCGGACGAGCCGTTCCGGCCCGGCGCGCACCTGTGGTTCTACCGGGACCTCCCCGAGGAGGTCCCGGTCCCGTTCGAGCTGGAGGTGCTGCACCGCGACGAGCACCTGGTCGTCGTCGACAAGCCGCACTTCCTGGCCACCACCCCGCGCGGCCGACACGTCGTCGAGACGGCCCTGTCCCGGCTGCGGCACAGTCTCGACCTGCCCGCCCTCAGCCCCGCGCACCGGCTCGACCGGCTCACCGCGGGCCTGGCCATGTTCGTGGTGCGCCCCGAGGAGCGCGGCGCCTACCAGACCCTGTTCAGCGACCGGTTGGTGCGCAAGGAGTACCAGGCGATCGCCCCGTACGACCCGGCGCTGGAGCTGCCGCGCACCGTGCGCAGCCACATCCTCAAGGAGCGCGGGGTGATCGCGGCCCGGGAACTCGACGCGCCGCCGAACAGCGAGAGCCGGATCGACCTGCTGGAACGCCGCGACGGCCTGGCCCGCTACCGGCTGCGGCCGCTGAGCGGGCGCACCCACCAGCTGCGGCTGCACATGTGCGGCCTCGGCGTCCCGATCCTCGGTGACCCGGTGTATCCGGTGGTGCTGCCCGAACCGGCCCCGGACGACTTCCGCAGCCCGCTTCAACTCCTCGCCTCGGTGGTCGAGTTCACCGACCCGCTGACCGGCCGGGAGCGCCGCTTCGACACCCGCCGCACCCTCGCCGCCTGGACGGACCCGCAGGCCTGGGCCACCGGCCCAGGTCCGGCGACCCAGGCACCGTAGGCCCAACGGACGACCGGGTCCCGGTCCCGGCGGCCGATCCGCCGCCGCCCCTCGCGGGGCGAGGGTGGGGACATGAACGCAGCACAGCACACCGCCCCCGCCCCCGTAGCCGTGGTCACCGGCGCCTCCCGGGGCCTCGGCCTGGCGCTCGCCAAGGCCCTCGCCGCCGACGGCTGGCAGCTGGTGATCAGCGCCCGTGGCGCGGCCGGACTCGCCGCCGCCGAGACGGCCCTCGCCGCCGTCACCAAGGTCGTCGCCCTCTCCGGTTCCATCGTCGACGACGACCACCGTGCCCACCTGACCGCGGCCGCCGACGGGCTCGGCGGCGCGAGCCTGCTGGTCAACAACGCCGGTACGCTCAACGGCGCCACCGTGCCCGGCGCCGAGCCGCTGCCCCGGCTGGCCGACTTCCCGCTGCCGGACCTGCTGGAGACCTTCGAGGTCAACGCGCTCGCCCCGATCGCCCTCACCCAGCTCCTCCTGCCGCAGCTGCGCGCCCGCGCCGGGGCCGTGCTCAACATCAGTTCGGACGCCGCCGTCGTGCCCTACCTCGGCTGGGGCGGCTACGGCGCCAGCAAGGCGGCGCTCGACCACGCCACCGCCGTACTCGCCCGCGAGGAGCCGGAGTTGCGGGTGTGGGCGGTGGACCCGGGCAGCATGCGCACCGAGATGTTGCAGGAGGCCAGCCCCGGTGAGGACATCTCCGGCGAGCCGCTGCCCGAGGAGGTGGTGCCGGTTCTGCTCGGACTGCTGCACGACCGGGCCCTCTCCGGCCGCTACCGCGCCGAGGACCTGAAGGCCGCGGCCAGGGGTGGGCGATGACCGGACTCGTGGACCTCGGCCTCGACGTCGCCGTACCGCCCGAACTCTCCGCCCGGGCACCGGCGGAGGCGCGCGGCGGGGCGCGGGACGGCGTGCGGATGCTGGTCGGCCGGCGCGACCGGGGGAGCGTCGAGCACCACCGCTTCACCGAGCTGCCCGAGGTGCTGCGCGCGGGTGACCTGCTGGTGGTCAACAACTCGGCCACCCTGCCGGCCGCGCTGCCCGGCCGACTGCCCGACGGTACGGCGGTCGCGCTGCACCTGTCCTCCGCCCAGCCCGACCGACGCGGCTCCCACCTGGTGGAATTGCGGCGGGTGGTGCCGGGGTCGGCGGCCGCCTACTACCCGCCGGCCGACTCCCCGGCCCGCCCCGGTCTGCGGGTGGCGCTGCCAGCCGGCGGCGCGGCCGAGCTGGTCGCACCGTTCACCGCCCGGCTCTGGCACGCCGAACTGACCCTGCCGGCAGGGCTGTTGCCGTACCTGGAGGTGCACGGCAAAGCGATCCGGTACGGCTACGTGGACCGCGACTGGCCGATCGAGGCCTACCAGACGGTCTTCGCGACCGTCCCCGGAAGCAGCGAGATGCCCAGCGCCGCACGGCCGTTCAGCGCGGAGGTGGTGGCCCGGCTGGCGGGTCGCGGGGTGCTGGTCGCGCCGGTCACGCTGCACACCGGGGTGGCCTCCCCGGAGGCGCACGAGGCGCCGTACGCCGAGCGGTTCCACGTCCCGGCGGCCACCGCCCGCCTGGTCGGCCATGTGCGGGCCGGCGGCGGGCGGGTGATCGCCGTCGGCACCACGGTGGTGCGCGCCCTGGAGTCGGCCGCCGCGCCGGACGGCACCATCCAGGAGGCGGACGGCTGGACGGAGTTGGTGGTCACTCCGGAGCGCGGGGTGCGCGCGGTCGACGGCCTGCTCACCGGCTGGCACGAGCCCAGCGCCTCGCACCTGCTGATGCTGGCCGCCGTCGCCGGGCGGCCCCTGCTCGCCGAGTGCTACCGGGCCGCCGTCCAGCACCGGTACCTCTGGCACGAGTTTGGCGACGTGAACCTGCTCCTGCCGGACTGAGCCCGCGGGCCGCGCCGCCCGGACGCGGGCCGTGCCACCCGGTCGCAGGCCGTGGCGCCCGGTCGCGGGCCGTGGCGTCCTGACGCAGGCCGCGCCGACCGGTCGCGGGCCGGATCACCCGGTCGCGGGTCGGATCACTCGGACGGGCTGCCCGGGGGCAGTTCCAGCTCGAACCAGACCACCTTGCCGTCCCCGGTGCGGCGGCTGCCCCAGCGGTGCGCGAGCTCGTTGACCAGGTGGATGCCGCGCCCGCCCTCGTCCTCGGCGCGGGCGCGCCGGATCCGGGGCGCCTCGCTCTCCTGGTCGGCGACCTCGACGGTGAGCGCCCGGTTGCAGAACAGCCGCAGCTGGGTGGGGGATCCGGCGTGCACCAGGGCGTTGGTGATCAGCTCGCTGGTGAGCAGTTCGGCCCAGTCGGCGAGCGCTTCGAGGCCCCAGGAGGCCAGCGTCTCGCGGGTGAACCGGCGCGAGTGGGCGACCATCGCGCGGTCGCCGGTGAGCGGCAGGCTGGCGATCCGGTCCGCGCCGACCGGCCGGACCTGCGCCATGATGACGGCGATGTCGTCCTCGCTGGTGGGGCCGGTGAGTTCGGCCAGGACGGCGTCGCAGGTCTGCTCCAGCGACAGGCGCCGGTCGGCGACCGTCCGGCAGAGCAACTGCAGTCCCTCGTCGATGTCGTGGCCCCGGCGCTCGACCAGCCCGTCGGTGTAGAGCGCCAGGATGGCCTCCTCGGGGAGGGTGAACTCCACGCTCTCGAACGGGACCCCGCCGACGCCGAGCGGTGCGCCGGGCGGCAGTTCGACCAGGTGCGCCCGCCCCTGCGGATCGGCGACGACGGGCGGCAGGTGGCCGGCGCAGGCGGCGGTGCAGTGGCGGTCCACCGGGTCGTACACCACGCAGACGCAGGTGGCGAACTGGCCCTCGCCGAGCGCGCTGGAGGCCTCGTCCAGTCGGTGCAGGACGCGCTCCGGGTCCAGGTCCAGGGTGATCAACGTCCGGGCGACGGTGCGCAGTTGGCCCATGGTGGCGGCGGCCCGGATGCCGTGGCCCATCACGTCGCCGACGATCAGCGCGACCCGCCCCGAGGAGAGCGGCACGACATCGAACCAGTCGCCGCCGACCTCGCTGACCACGCTGCTGGGCAGGTAGCGGTAGGCGAGGTCGAGGCCGAGCGTGCGGTGGATCTCCTGCGGCAGCAGGCTGCGCTGGAGGGTGAGCGCGGTGTCCCGCTCGCGCCGGTAGAGCCGGGCGTTGTCGATCGCGAGGGCGGTGCGCGCGGCGAGTTCCTCGGCCAGCGAGCGGTCCTCCGGGCCGAACGGCTCCGGGTTGCGGGTGCGGACGAACTCCGCGCCGCCCAGCACGAGTCCGCGTGCCACCAGCGGCACCATCAGGTACGAGTGCACCCCGGCGGCCATCCCCGGCTGGACCCGGTCGGGCGAGGCGGCGATCCGGCGCATCTCCTCCTCGGTCACCTCGGAGACCAGGATCGAGCGCCGGGTGCGCAGGCTCTGGGCGTACAGCTGGGCGGACTGCGAGGTCTCGCCGACCTGGTCGGAGGCCGCCGTCATGGTGCCGTCCCGAGTCGCCTCGCCGACCGCCACCGCCCGCATCAGTATCGTCTCGTTGTCCGGGACGGGGCCGGGCTCCTCGCCGCCGAGCACCGCGTCGCGCAGGTCCACGGTGACGAAGTCGGCGAAGCGCGGGATCACCACCTCCACCAACTCCTGGGCGGTGCGGTGCAGATCGAGGGTGGTGCCGATCCGGGTGCTGGCCTCGTTGAGCAGCGACAGCCGCTGCTGGGCGGCCCGGGTCTCGTCCAGCGCCCGCTGCCGGGCGGCGGCCGCGTCGCGCTCGCGGGTGAACAGCAGCGCGTTGTCGATGGACACGGCGGCCCGCACCGCCAACTCGCCGGCCAGCGCCAGGTCGTCCTCCTCGTACGGGCGCTCCGCCAGGGTGCGGTAGAAGCCCGCGACGCCGACCGCGGTGCCGCGCGCGATCAGCGGGACGACCATGAAGGAGTGGACGTTCTGCTCCCGCACCGCCGCGGCGCGCACCGGGTCGTCGGCGAACCAGGCCATCCCCTCCGCGTCCATCCGCGGTACCAGGACCGGCTTGCGGTGCGCCAGGCTCCACGCGTACGGCGTGCCGGGTACGAAGCGGTGCACCCCGCCGAGCCGGGCGACCGGCCGCAACGTCGAGCCGGGCACCGAGTGGAAGGCCATCCGCCGCAGCAGCGCCGAACCGTCCGCCGGAGCGCGGGCCTCGCGCTCGCCGCGGACCAGGTCCTCCAGCACCTCGACGACCACGGAGTCGGCCAGCCTGGGCGTCGCCACCTCGGCCAACTCCTGTGCGGTCTGGGCGAGATCGAGGGTGGTGCCGATCCGGGTGGAGGCCACGTTGACCAGCGCCAGCCGCTCCTGGGCGGCCTTCGCCTCGCGCAGCGCCTGCTGCCGGGCCAGGACGGTCTGGTGCTGGCGCAGGTACAGCCGGGCGTTGTCGATCGCGACGGCGGCCCGCGAGGCCAGCTCGTCGCCGAGGGTGATGTCGGCCTCGGCGAACGACTCCCGGTCGCCGCGCCGCGAGTACACCACCATGCCGAGCGTGGTGCCGCGCGCCACCAGCGGGGTGATCCGCACCGAGCGGGGCCGGTCGCCGAGGTAGGCCCGGCGGTGGCTCTCGGTGATGGCCTCGCTCAGCAGCGGCAGCTCCCAGGACGGCACCACCACCGTCCGCCCGGTGGCCAGCGCCCGGGCGTACGGGGAGTCCGGCGTCAGCTCGTACAGCGATTCCACCGGCAGTGATTCGGCCGGGTACAGCGGGTCGGCGGTGGCCAGGGCCAGCCGGCGGACCAGCTGCGGCGCGTCCGGGTCGGGCGGTTCGACGTTCCGCCCGGTCACCAGCTCCTCCAGCGCGAACACCCCGCTGATGTCGGCGACCCTGGGCACCATCGAGTCGGCCAGCTCCCGGGCGGTCTGCCGCAGGTCGAGCGTGGTGCCGATGGAGGCGGTCGCGTCGACCAGCAGGGCCAGCCGCTCCTGGGCCCGCGCCGCCCGGGCCTCGGCGCGGAACCGCTCGGTGACGTCGATGACGGTGGAACTCACCCCGAGCACCCGGCCGCCGGGTTCCTCCAGCCGGAAGTACGAGGCGGACCACGCGTGGTCGTGCTGCGGGTCGCCCGGGGTGCGGCCGTGCGAGCGGGTGTCCACCACCGGTTCGCCGCTCTCCAGCACCCGCCGCATCACCGACTCCACCTCGGCGCCGTTGATCCCGGGCAGCACCTCGGTGACCCGGTGGCCGAGCTGCTCCTCGACGGGCAGGCCGTTGGCCCGGGCCAGCGCCTCGTTCAGCCGGACGAAGCGCAGCTCGGGGTCGAAGACGCCCATGCCGACGGGGGACTGGGTGAAGAAGCCGTCGAGCACCGCCAGGTCCGCCTGGATCCGGCGCAGCGTGGTCACGTCGCACGCGACCGCCAGCACCAGCGTGCGGCCGTCCGGCCCTTTGATCGGATGGGTGCGGAACTCCAGGTTCACCAGGTGCCCGTCCCGGTGCCGGACCGGGAACACACCGGACCAGGCCCGGCCGTTCAGGATCTGCTGGAACAGCTCCAGCACCTCGGGCCGCTGCTCCTCGGAGGTCAGCAACTTGGCGGCCCTGGCCCCGATCGCCTGCCCCGGGGAGTAGCCGAGCAGTGCCTCCGCGTCGCCGCTCCAGTGCAGGATCCGGCCGTCGGCCTCGATCAGCGCCGTCGCGATCGGCACCATCAGCAGGGCGTCCTGTTGCGGCTCGCCCAGGTGGTGTTCGTTGTCGTTCACCATGGCCAGAGAACCGTCCGGAGATCGTCCCCACCAGCCCTGCCATCTTCGCACGCGGCCCCGGCGGGCCGCTCACCGTAGCGGGCGCACCGGAGCGGCAGCGGGCGCCGGGGAAGAAGCCGTTGAGCTCCCGGCGGCCCTGGCGGTCCTGGCGGCCCCGGCGGCGGTCGAGCGCGGGAAGTCGGCCCGGCCGACCTCCCGCGCGCCTCACCGGGTCGCGGCCCGCTCGCGGGCCGGTCCGGCCTCCGCCGCGCCGCCGCCCCGGGCTCCGGCGGTGCGGGCTTCGGCGGCACGGGCGGCCAGGGCGAGCAGCGCGCCGCCGAGGCACAGGGCGGCGGCGACCAGGACGGCCCGGTCGGTGCCCGTCGCCAGGGCGCGGGCGGCGGCCTCCCGGCCGGGGCCGCCCGGTCGGGCCGAGCCCGCGACGGCCACGGCGACCGCGACGCCGAGCGCCGAGCCCAGGTACCGGGAGGTGTTGTTGGCGCCCGAGCCCATGGCCGCCCGGTGCGCCGGGACGCTGCTGACGGCCAGCCGGGCCAGCGCCGCGTTGAGCACCCCGCTGCCGACGCCCGCCACCGCCAGGCCCGGTGCCAGCCGCAGCCAGCCGGAGCCGGGCGCCAGCCCGTACAGGCCCGCCTCGCCGAGGCCGCAGACCGCGAGCCCGGCGGCGACCTGCGCGGTGGCCGACAGGTGCGCCGCCAGCCGCCGCGCCTGGAGCGCGGACAGCACCGACAGGCCGGACCAGAGCGCCAGCACCCCGCCCGCGGCCAGGCCGGACAGGCCCAGGACGCCCTGGAGCAGGGTCGGCAGGTAGCTCATGAAGCCGACCAGCGAGATCCCGGTGAACAGCGCCCCGCCGGTGGCGGCGACGAAGCCGGGGCTGCGGAACAGCGCGAGGTCCAGCATCGGCTCCCGGACCTTCGCCTCGACCAGCCCGAACAGGGCCAGCAGCAGCACCCCGAGCGCCAGCAGCGCGACGACCACCGGCCGCCCCCAGCCGCCGCGCCCCTCGGCCAGCCCGGCGATCAGGCAGGACGTCCCGGCGGCCAGCGTCAGCACCCCGTACGGATCGAGGGCGCGGGGCCGTTCGGCCCGCGACTCGGTGAGGACGGTGGCCGCGTACGCCGCCAGGGCGGCCGCGACGACCGCGAGCCCGCCGCTGACCGCGCGCCAGCCGGCCCACTGCTCGACCAGCGCGCCGTACACCGGGCCGACGGCGATGCCGAGGCCGACGGCGGCGCCCCAGACCCCGAGTGCCCGGATCCGGCCCGGTCCGGGCGGGTGGGCGTGGCTGATCAGGCCGAGCGCGGGTGCCAGGACGGCGGACGAGGCGACGCCGAGCAGCATCCGGGCGGCCAGGTAGACGGCGCCGCCGGGGGCCAGCGCGGCCAGCGCCTCGGCGGCCGCGAACAGCAGCACGCCGAAGGTGAAGACCCGCTTGCGGCCGTGGTCGTCGGCGGCGCTTCCGGCGGTGAGCAGCAGGGCGGAGACGCCGACCAGGGTGCCGGTGAGGATCCAGGTCCGGCCGGTGGCCCCGAGGTGAGCGGCCTGGGCGGTGGCGGCGAGCGAGGCGGTGGGGGCGGTGTAGGCGACGGTGACCAGCGCGGTCGCGGCCGCCGTGGCGGCCAGGGTGGCGCCGGGCCGGGCTGGCGCGGTGGCGGGGGAGGAGCCGGGTGGTGCGGGGGACATGAGGTGTTCCCTCCGGAGCACGGACCATAGGTCTGGTGAATGAACCTTCGTCTCGATCGGCACGCTACCACCGTTGGTCTGTTCATTGAACCCTCTGCCCGGGTGGACTACGCTGACCCGCATGGCGCTGGGAACCGACTACGAACAGCAGGACTGCGCACTGGCCCGCGCCCTGGAGGTGGTCGGCGAACGCTGGAGCCTGCTGATCCTCCGCGACGCCTTCTACGGAGTGCAGCGCTTCAACGACTTCCTCGCCCACCTCGGCATCCCCCGCGCCGTCCTCACCGCCCGCCTCAACGCCCTGGTCGCGGCCGGAGTGCTGCGCAAGGAGCCGTACCAGCAGGCGCCGCTGCGCCACGGCTACCTGCTCGCCGAGACCGGCCTCGAACTGTGGGGGCCGATCTACCAGTTGAGCCGCTGGGGCGGTCGGCACGCGACCGAGGGCGGCCCGCACCACCTGTTCGCGCACGCCGTCTGCGGCACCGACCTGGACGTCGTCGGCGCCTGCCCGCGGTGCGGCGGTGCACCCGTCCCGCCGGCCGGGATCACGATGCGCCCCAACCCCGCCCGCGACGGCACGCACCGGGACGACCCGGTCTCCCGCTCCCTGCTCCGCCCGCACCGGCTGCTCGAACCGATCGCCTCGGCGGCGCCGGCCGCGTAGCGAACGCCGGGCGACAGGCGAACGGCGCGGCCGCCGGCAGGCTGCCGACGGCCGCGCCGTTCGCGTTCCGCTTACGGGTGGAACGTCACCTCCGGAGCGGCTGCGGTCGGCCCGTCGAGGAGCGGCTGCGGCTCGCCCTTCAGCTGGAGGTCGAAGAAGGCCGCCACGTACGAGCGGGTGAGCTCCGCGCCCCGCTCGCCCGACATCGTGGTGCCGGGAGGCTGGGGCAGGCCGAGCTTCTCGAAGAACAGCGGGAAGTCGGTGAAGGTGCCGTGGTTGGAGCCGGCGAAGGTCAACCAGCGCTTCCAGCCGTCGAGGTGCGACCAGCTCTCCGTCCAGCTGCCGTCCTCGGCGCCGTCGGGCAGCGGGTGGCCGATCATCAGGAAGGGCTTGCCGCCGATCCCGGAGGCGGGGACGGTGACGTCCATGGTGCCGTCCAGGTCCACCCCGGCCCGGATCCGGTCGTCGGTGAGCAGGGACGGGACGGTCGAGGCGCCGCCGGCCGAGTGCCCGGCCATCCCGATCCGGTCGCGGTCGATCATGCGGGCGTAGCGCCAGGCCGGGTGGGGGCGGGCGGTCAGCTGGTCGAGGACGAAGGAGACGTCCTTCGCCCGGCTGTTGTCCACGGCGGCCCAGGACTCCGGGGTCGTCAGCTTGTTGCACAGCAGGCACGGGAGGGTCTGCCCGTCGGGGAACGTCGTCCCGGTGTTCTCGTAGGTGTGGTCGACCAGCGCGACGACGTACCCGCGGCTGGTCAGGTCCTCGGCGAGGCCGCTCAGCGAGGCCCGCGGCATGGTGAAGCCCGGCGACAGCACCACCAGCGGGAAGTGGCCGCCCTGCGGGCGCGCGTCGGACTTCGCCCAGGTCCGGATGCCGGTGACCGTCTCGGTCGGGATGGTGTTGCCCGGGAGCTTCCCGTCCAGCAGCATCCGGGCGGCCGCGGGGGTCATGTACGGGGCCGCGCTGCCCGTCCCGGCCTTCGCGGGGTAGTACATCGACACCATCAGCTGGCGCGGACCGGCGGAGGGGACCCACGGATCCGGGCGGTCCTGGTCCACCAGGTGCAGGACCTCCTGCCCGACCGCGTACGGGCCGGTCGGGCGCGGCAGGTCGACGTGGACGGCGGCGGGAGCGGCGGCGGGGGCGGAGGCGTTCGTCGGGGCGGCGGGAGCGGCCAGGGCCGGTACGGCGGCGGCGACGGACAGCGGCAGGGTGAGCAGCAGGGCTGCCGCGGCCGCGGTGGCGCGAAGTCGGTTCATGTGAGGGACGGTAGGCCGCGGGAGCGGAAGTTGACGTCCCCTCAGCGGCGTACAGATCCCTTCCGGGACGTGCGGGCGGGGACCCTTAGGGGTCGGCCGGATGGACGCCGGCCGGGCCGCGGTTGCTTGAGGAGTCGAACGCACCGCAGAGCGGTGAGTTCGGGAGTCCGACCCCCCCGGATCGTCCGCCGGTCAGAGGCTCCGGGCCCGGACCTCCTCGACGAAGGCCGCCGCCGCACCGGCGTTCGGCACCGGGAGGGTGAGCGGCAGGCCGGCCGAGTGCGTCCGGATCTCCAGCTCCCCGAGCTCCGAGGCCCGCGCGGACCGCACCTCCGCCCACCGGAACGCCTCCGTCGCGGCGAGCGGGTGCGGCGGCCGGTGCACCAGCCCGCCGGCCGTCAGCGCCAGCCGCCCCCGGGCGAACCGGACGCCGCCCTCCGTGCGCAGCGCCTCGTGCAGCGCGGCCCGGAGGGTCGGGCGGAGTCGCTCGTCGAGCTCCCGGAACAGCTCGTCCAGCTGCCGCAGCTGCGCCAGTGCCAGCGGCTCGTCTGCGCCGACCAGCCAGATCCGGCCCTGCTCGCCCACTCCGTGCCGCCCGCCGGGGGAGTACTCGGTGGCCTCCACCGCGCTCCACGGCAGGGGCTGCTCCGTGCCGTCCGCCCCGACCAGCACCAGCCCGTGTTCGTGCACCCGGACGGCCCGCAGACCCGGCGTCGGCCGCAGCCGCCCGTACCCGCTCGCGGCCGTGATCGCCGCCGCGGCCACCACGGGCGCGGGCCACCACTCCCCGCTCGCCAGCCAGGCCGCCCCGGCGGCAGCGGCCGACGCCGCGTCCAGCCAGGCCCGGGTCCGCCACGGCAGCGGCCGGAACCGCCGGTACACCCGCACCGGCCGGCCGAGCCGCCCGTCGCCGTCCGCGACCGACCGAGCCCGCGACAAGGGCCACACCACCGCCACCTCGGCCACCTCCCGCTGAGCGAACACCACAACCGGAACCACGACTGTCAGATCCTCAGCATCGACCGACCGCCGCGCCCTCGAACAGGGCCAATTCGTACCTCTTGGCCCTGAAACGACCGCACCCCATCCTCCACCTCATTCCGCCGACGGCCGCACCCGGTCCTCCGCCTCGCCCGCTCACCGCCTCGCCCCGGCCCCGGCTCGTCAGCTCGTCGTCGCGTACTCGTTCTGCAGCGTGCGCAGCAGGGCCGTCCCGGCCGGATCGGCGGAGCGGCGGGTGTTCACCAGGACCACCACCCCCACCTGCTTCTCCGGATCGAAGGCCACGAAGGAGCGGAACCCGCCCGTGCCGCCGTTGTGCCAGATCTGCAGGTGGCCGCCCTGCTGGGTGTGCAGGCGGTGGCCGAGCCACCCCAGGTGCATCCAGGCGAACGGGTTGACCCGGTGCCGGGTCTCCCGGGTGAGCGTGATCGCGGGCGCCAGCGGCGCGTCCGGCTCGCGGTCGGCGGCCAGCTGGGCCCGCAGGAGTATCGCCAGGTCGGAGGCGGTCGACCTTAGCCCGCCCATGCCGGGAACGTCCGCGAAGTCCCAGTACGGCACGGGCCGCCCGCCGGAGGTGTGCCCGTGCGCCAGCCGCTCGGACTGCTCCCGGCCCGAGCGCACGTGGGTGTCCACCAGCCCCAGCGGCTCGCATATCTCGCGCGCCACCAGCTCCTCGTAGCCGGTGCCGGCCCGGTGGGCGAGGGCCAGGCCGAGCAGTCCGGCGCCGAGGTTGGAGTAGCGGAAGCCGCGCCCGGGGGTGGCCCGCAGTCGCGTCCGGGCCAGCCCGGCGAGGACGTGCTCGGTGCTGCAGTGGGCGTACGGATCGGGCTTGTTGGGATTGAGCAGCGCCGTCGCCAGCATGCCCCGGGGCAGCCGGGGGAGCCCGGAGGTGTGGGTGGCGAGGTGCCGCAGGGTGACCGGCTGCCCGCCCCTGGCCGGGACGGCGACACCGTCGGGCCGGACGTCGGCGAGCACGTCGGCGAGCGGTTCGTCGAGCGGGTCGTCGAGCCCGGTGGCGGCCCCGCCGGAGTCGGCGAGCACCAGCCGCGCGAGGACGAGCGAGGTGAACACCTTGGTGACGGAACCGACTTCGAACAGGGTGTGCGGCCCGGGCATGGCGCCGCCCGGACCGGTCCGCCCGGCGCCACGGATCTCCACGGCGCCGCCGGCCAGCCCGGCGACCACCGCGCCGACGTGCTGGCCCGCGAGCCGGTCGGCGGTCTGTTGCACGAGGCTGGCGAGTTCGTTCATGCCTTGAGCGTAGGGGGCCGCGACCTGCGAAGTCGTCCGCCGGAACGACGATTTCAGCCGCCCTCCGCTGCTCCCGCAGGAGTACGCCCCCCACATGGGTACGCCCCGCTACGCTCGGCAGCGTACGGGCACCACGGTGTGATGACCGGTCCGGGCGTAGCGGGGCGCGCGGTGGGGCGGGGGCGAGCCGTCAGCAGCTCAGGTTGCCCCCGGGGACGGTGCCGAGGATCTGGACGAAGCTCTGGTACAGGCTGATCCGGTGCTGCATCTGGGCGGTGTTGTTGCCGTTGCACTCCAGCGAGCCGTTGATGCTGCGGATCGTCTCACCGAAGCCGGACCCGTTGACCATGGCGTTGTGCGCGGTCATGGTGCCCGGCCCGTTCTGGGTGTTCCAGTACCAGAGGCCGGTCTTCCAGGCCACCGCCGGGTCGGTCTGCACCAGGTTCGGATTGTGCAGCAGGTCGATGCCGAGCGCGTCGCCGGCGGCCTTGTAGTTGAAGTTCCAGCTCAGCTGGATCGGCCCGCGCCCGTAGTACGCGGCCTGCCCGGCCGGGCACCCGTACGGCTGCGAGGTGTCGCAGTAGTGCGGGTAGTTGGAGGTGTTCTGTTCGACCACGTACACCAGTCCGCCGGTCTCGTGGCTGACGTTGGCGAGGAACGCGGCGGCCTCCTGCCGGCGCACGGTGTCGCTGCCGGTGGCCGCGAAGGCGGGGTAGGCGCCGAGCGCGTCGAGTAGGCCCTGGTAGGTGTAGAAGGAGTTCCGGCCCGGGAACATCTGGTCGAACTGGGCCTGGCTGACCGGGAATCCGCCCGGGTTGGGCGGCTGGGTCGAGCCGCAGTCGTACGGCGACCAGTACCAGGTGCTGATGACCGGGTCGTAGCCCGGGTTGTCGTGGGTGGCGCGGTAGTAGCCGCCGTTGGTGTACCGGACGATGTCGCCGGCGGCGTAGGCGCGGCCGGCGACCCAGGCGGGGTAGTTGCAGGTGCCGGACGTCGGGGTCGGCGTCGGGTCGGTGGACCCGCCGCAGGAGCCCTGGTCGGCCCAGACCCCGGTGCCGCCGGTGCTCGGGGCCTCGTTCTGGGTCCACCACTTGGCGGTCCAGTTGTGCCCGTTGTACGAGACGGCCGCGCCGCCGGTGTAGGCGGTGGCCGCGCTCCACGGCGTGCCGCAGGCGGCGGCGCTGGCGGAGGCGGGGAGGAGGACCGCGACCGCCAGCGCCGTGACCACGGCGGAGAGCAGCGCGAGCAGGCGTTTCATTGACACGTCATCACCCCTTGTGCGGTGGGGGCCGCACGTCGTCGTGACAGGGACTTGAGCGGGCAGGGGAGCCGGGCCTCGTGCGGGGGTGCGCCAGGGGAAGGCGGCCGACCGGGGTGTGGGCCGGTGCGGGGCCGTGAAGGCGACTCAAGCGGAGTGTTCTATACCTGTCAAGAGAGTGGGTGAAACAGGCTCACAAATGCTGTGCGCACGCCCCCTGGTGCCCCCGCGAGCCCCCTCGGCCCCCGAGCCGCCCCCCTCAGCCCCCGAGCCGCCCCTCAGCCGCCGAGCACCGCGCGCAGCCGGGCCGCGATCTCCGCCGCCCCCGCCTCGTCCGGGTACTTCCCCCGCGGCCAGAAGAAGCCGCGCAGCCCGTCCTTCGGATTGCGCGGCACCACGTGGACGTGCAGGTGCGGCACCGACTGGCTGATCCGGTTGTTCGCCGCCACGAAGCTGCCCGCCGCGCCCAGTCCGCGCTCCACCGCGGCGGCCACCCGCTGCACCTGGAGGAAGAACGGCCCCACCTCGGCGGCCGGCAGGTCCGCCAGGGTGCGGTGGTGGGCGCGCGGGACGACCAGCACGTGGCCGGGGAACAGCGGCCGCCGGTCCAGGAAGGCCACCGCCGCCTCGTCGTCCAGCACCCGGTGCGCGGGCTCCTCGCCCGCCACCACCGCACAGAAGACGCAGTCCATCCGTCCATTCAAACCACCGGCGCCCGCCCCGGCACCTCCGCGATCGCGCGGTCGCGGGGCGTCACCCGTCCGGCCCCCGAGCGGGTGCGGCCGCCCGGTCGGGGGGCGCACGGTGCTGGAGGGGGTCGACCAGAGGCGCGCCGCGCGCCGCACGAGGAGGTGGCCCGATGGCGGGCAAGTTCGAGGTCTACGAGGACGCCGGCGGCAAGTACCGGTTCCGGCTCAAGGCGGGCAACGGCGAGATCGTCGCCACCGGCCAGGGCTACTCCAGCAAGGAGGCCGCCCACAAGGGCGTCGAGGCCGTCCAGCGGGCGGCCAGCGACGCGCCGGTGGTGGACCTGCCCAAGGCCGCCTGAGCACGCCGAGCGCCGAGCGCCGAGCACCGAGCGCCGAGCGCCGAGCGCCGAGCACCGAGCATCGAGCGCCGAGCGCCGCCCGCCACGCGGCGGCACGCCGTGTGGCGGAAGGCGCCCGCCGCACCCGCCCGCGCCGCGGTCGTCACTCGTAGCGGTGGAGCAGCGCCTCCCGCTCGGTCCGCTCGATCATCTCGATGGTCAGCGAGTCGTCCCGCAGGTGCGAGAGGGTGATCTCGGCCGAGGTCGGCTGCGCGTCCTTGGCCGGCCAGTTCTCCGGCTTCCACGCCGAGCCGCGCAGGAAGGACTTCGGGCAGTGCGCGTACACCTCCTCGACGGCCACCACGATCGCGCTGCGCGGGGGCTTGCCGACGGCGGTCAGCTGCCGCAGCAGCTCCGGGTCGGTGGAGACGCAGGCCCGCCCGTTGACCCGGAGCGTGGTGTCCCGGCCCGGGACGACGAAGAGCAGCCCGACCCGGCCGTTCTCCAGGATGTTGTGCAGGGTGTCCAACCGCTTGTTGCCGGTGGCGTCCGGGATGGCGAGGGTGTGCTCGTCGAGGACGGAGACCACCCCGGCCGGCCCGCCGCGCGGGGAGACGTCGCAGCGCCCGGCGGCGTCCGAGCTGGCCACGAACACCAGCGAGGAGCAGGCGATCAGCCGCCGTGCGACCTCGTGCAGGTGGTCGACCTGCTTGCGGCGCGCGTGGTCGCCGGGCTGCTCGTAGATCTCGCGCAGCTGCGCCGGGTCGGTCAGCGCCCCTGCGCTGAGAGCGGCGAACAGGCTGCCCGGCGCATCCGGAGCGGCGGTTGACGATATGACAGATTCCGGTGTGCTGGTCATACCGGAAATCTAGCCGAGCCCCTTCCCGGAGCCCCCGGCCGCCGACCGGTGCGGTCCTCGGTAAAGCTTCCCCGCCACCCCTCCCCACCAGCGCTTTTACCCTGATAATGGGGCCAGGCGCTCCGCTCGGAGGTGGTGGTCGTGATCGTGAGGATCTGGGCCGGGCAGGTCCTGGCCAGTCGCATCGAGGAATTCTGTGTGCTGCTGACAACCCAGGTGATCCCGCAGCTCGGACGGACCGACGGTTGCCTGGGCGGCGAACTGCTGCGCTCGGTGACCGAGGACGGACACCGGGTGCTCGTGGTGAGCCGCTGGCGAGACGAGGAGGCGCTGCGCGGGTACGCGGGGCCGATGTGGCGGATCCGGCCGGTCTGGTCGGAAGGCGAGCTGTGCTACCTCGCGCACCCGCCGGTGGTCAGCCACTTCACGTCGATCGCCGCACCCGCCACGCTCTGAGCGCACCCGCCGCGCTCCGACCGCGCCCGACTACCCTTCGTATGCGCTCGCCACCCTCCGTAGGTGAACGCCGTGTTGCGGGCGCCACCTACCACCCGGCCGCACATTCCCCGCATCCGCGTGAAACAGCCCACAGCGGAAGGCTCTCCCTGGGCTTGCGCGCGTCATGGCAGAATGACCCCAACAGCAGTGACGTTCAGCGCACTCCGGGGTCGGTGAAAATCCGAACCGGCGGTTACAGTCCGCGACCCGTCCGCAGCCAGCGGCCGGTTGACCAGGTGAAATTCCTGGACCGACGGTTAAAGTCCGGATGGGAGGCGTGCGCGGGCGGACGAAGAGCAGTATCCGTGGTCCCCCGGTGGACCACGGCCAGGTGAACGGCGGGAGAGGTGTCTCCCGTGCCGGGCGAGCGATCTCCCGGCGGCCTCGGCATCCCGGCGACGGGTCGTGCCGTCGGCTCGCGCGCCGTTGCCCGTCCGTGTCATCTCCCATGCCGCCCCGGAGTCCGCGCCCCAAGCGCGAGGAGAACCCGGGTGTTCACCGGCATCATCGAAGAGCTCGGCGAGGTCGTGTCGATCGAGGAGATCGGCGACTCCTCGCGAATCCGCCTGCGCGGCCCGGTGGTCTGTCAGGGTGCGCGGCACGGCGACTCCATCGCGGTCAACGGCGTCTGCCTGACCGTTGTCGACAGCCCGGACCAACTGGCGGCCGACACCGGCGAGTTCAGCGCCGACGTGATGGCCGAGACGTTGCACCGCTCCAGCCTCGGCGAGTTGAAGCCCGGCTCCCGGGTCAACCTGGAGCGCGCCATGGCGCTCGGCGACCGGCTCGGCGGCCACCTCGTCCAGGGCCATGTCGACGCCACCGGCACGCTGTTGGGCCGCGAGCCCGGCGAGCGCGACGCGGTGGGCGACCTGCGCTGGGAGGTGCTGCGCTTCTCGCTGCCCGACACCATCTCCCGCTACCTGGTGGAGAAGGGCTCGATCACGGTCGACGGCGTCAGCCTCACCGTGGTGGAGGCCGCCCGGGACAGCTTCACCGTCAGCCTCATCCCCACCACCCTCGCGCTGACCTCGCTCGGCGCCAAGGCCGTCGGCGAGAGCGTCAACCTCGAAGTGGACGTGCTCGCCAAGTACGTCGAGCGACTGCTCGACTCCCGCACCCTTCCCCCGACGATCGCCGGAGAGTCCAAGTGAACTGGCTCAGCGGAGAAGCGTTCACCGTCTTCGGCGAGCACGTGAAGTGGGCCGACATGTTCGGCAACCTGCTCGGCCTGGCCGGGCTGGCCTTCGGCTGGCGCCGCTCGGTCTGGAGCTGGCCGCTCCAACTCCTGTCCGGCGCCGTGCTGATCGCCGCCTACCTCGGGGGCCACGTCCCCGGCCTGATCGGCAAGCAGCTGATCGTGCTCGTCACCGCCGCCTGGGGCTGGGCCCAGTGGCGGCGGGGCCGCCGGGACACCGGCACGATCGCCGTCCGCTTCGCCACCTGGCCCGAGCGGGCCGCCCTGGTGGTCGGCACCGCGGCCGGCACCGTCGCGCTGGCCTGGCTGTTCACGGCCCACCCCAGCCTGTCCTGGAGCCCCTGGTCGGACGCCTACATCTTCGTCGGCACGCTGGCCGCGATGGTCGCCCAGGCCCGTGGCTGGCTGGAGTTCTGGTTCGCCTGGATCGCCGTCGACGTGGTCGGCGTCCCGCTCGCCTTCAACAACGGCTACCCCTTCTCCGGCCTCACCTACTCGATCTACTTCGTCCTGGTGCTGCTCGGCCTGCGCTCCTGGTGGCTGAGCAGTCGTGAGCCGCGCGTCAACTCCGCCACCGTCCCGCAGGGAGTCACGGTATGACCGAGAACCACACCGCCGACCGCGAGCGCGAGGCGGCACCCGAACTCGTCCTCGACCCGGTCGAGCGCGCGATCGCCGACATCGCCCTCGGCCGCGCCGTGATCGTGGTCGACGACGAGGACCGCGAGAACGAGGGCGACATCGTCTTCGCCGCCTCCGCCGCCACCCCCGAGCTGATGGCCTTCACCATCCGCTACAGCTCCGGCGTGATCTGCGCCCCGCTGACCGGCGAGGAGCTGGACCGGCTCAAGCTGCCGCCGATGACCCAGGTCAACGAGGACCGCAAGGGCACCGCGTACACCGTCTCGGTGGACGCCCGGGAGGGGGTCGACACCGGCATCTCCGCCGCCGACCGAGCCCGCACCGTCCGGCTGCTGTCCTCGCCCGGCACCGAGCCCGGCGACCTCACCCGCCCCGGGCACGTGTTCCCGCTGCGCGCGGTCGAGGGCGGCGTGCTGGTGCGCCCCGGCCACACCGAGGCCGCCGTCGACCTGGCCCGGCTCGCCGGACTGCCGCCGGCCGGTGCGATCGCCGAGGTGGTCAACGACGACGGCACCATGGCCCGGCTGCCCGAACTGGTCGCCTTCGCCCGCGAGCACGGCCTCGCGATCATCTCCATCGAGGACCTGATCGCCTACCGCCGCCGCACCGAACTGCACGTCGACCGGGCCGCTGTGACCGCCCTGCCCACCGTCCACGGCGAGTTCACGGCCGTCGGCTACAAGGGCACCATCGACGGCGTCGAGCACCTCGCGCTGGTGGCCGGCGGCCTCGGCGCGGACGGCCGGCTGCCCGAGGGCGAGGACGTCGTGGTCCGGGTCCACTCCGAGTGCCTGACCGGCGACGTCTTCGGCTCGCTGCGCTGCGACTGCGGCCCCCAGCTGGAGGCCTCGCTGCACAAGGTCGCCGAGTCCGGCCGCGGCGTGGTGCTCTACCTGCGCGGCCACGAGGGCCGGGGGATCGGCCTGGCCCACAAGCTGCGCGCCTACGAACTCCAGGAGCAGGGGCGCGACACCGTCGACGCCAACCTCGACCTCGGCCTGCCGGCCGACGCCCGCGACTACAGCATCGCGGCGCAGATGCTGGTGGACCTCGGCGTCCGCTCGCTCACCCTGCTCACCAACAACCCGGAGAAGCTCACCGCGCTCACCGAGCACGGCCTCAAGGTCAAGGGGCGCGAAGCGGTCGAGATCGCGCCGGGTGAGCACAACCTGCGCTACCTGCGCACCAAGCGCGACCGGATGGGCCACGACCTGCCCGGTCTCGACTCCTGAACCCACCGCACGCCCCTCGCACGCATCACGCACCACCTCACGAACCACCACCACGGACAGGAAGAACGAGCATGAGCGGCCACGGAGCCCCCGAGCTGACCATCGACGGCGCCGCCGACCTCAAGGTCGCCGTCGTCGCCGCCCAGTGGCACGACGTCGTGATGAACGGCCTGCTGGACGGCGCCCACCGGGCGCTCAAGGAACTGGGCGTCGTCGAGCCGACCGTGCTGCGCGTCCCCGGCACCTTCGAGCTGCCGGTCGCCGCCAAGCGCCTCGCCGACCACGGCTACGACGCGGTCGTCGCCCTCGGCGTGGTGATCCGCGGCGGCACCCCGCACTTCGACTACGTCTGCCAGGCGGCCACCGCCGGCCTCACCCAGGTGACCGTCGACACCGGCGTCCCGGTCGGCTTCGGCGTGCTGACCTGCGACAACGAGGAGCAGGCGCTCGACCGCGCCGGCCTGCCCGGCTCCGCGGAGGACAAGGGCCACGAGGCCGTCACCGCCGCCGTCGCGACCGCCGCGGTGCTGCGCGCCGCGCTCTGAGCGCACCGTCCCGACCCGGACCGTGGACATCCAACGGACTGTCCACGGTCCGGGACCGTTTACCGCCGGTCAGCCCGCACGCCGTAAGGTGAGTCCCATCATGGCTTCGAAGACATTCGAGGAGCTCTTCGCCGAGCTCCAGCAGAAGGCCGCCACCGGCGACCCCTCGTCCTCCCGTACCGCGCAGCTCGCCCAGCAGGGCGTCCATGCGATCGGCAAGAAGGTCGTCGAGGAGGCCGCCGAAGTCTGGATGGCCGCCGAGTTTCAGACGGACGAGCAGACCGCCGAGGAGATCTCACAGCTCCTGTACCACGTTCAGGTGATGATGATCGCCCGCGGGCTGACGCTCGACGACGTCTACAAGTACCTCTAAACCCGAACCGCACACCCCTCCCCACAGGTAAGGAACCAACCTCCCATGCTGCGCATCGCCGTCCCCAACAAGGGTTCTCTCTCGGGTCCCGCGGCGGAGATGCTCCATGAGGCCGGCTACCGCCAGCGGAAGGACCCCAAGGAGCTCGTCCTCGTCGACCCGAACAACGAGGTCGAGTTCTTCTTCCTGCGCCCGCGCGACATCGCCGTCTACGTCGGCTCCGGCCGCCTGGACATCGGCATCACCGGCCGTGACCTGCTGCTGGACTCGCACTCCAACGCCGAGGAGGTGCTCGCCCTCGGCTTCGCCGCGTCGACCTTCCGCTTCGCCCGCCCCGAAGGCGTGGCCGTCGAGGACGTCAAGGGCCTGGAGGGCCTGCGGATCGCGACCTCCTACACCGGCCTGGTCGAGCAGCACCTCGCCGACCACGGCGTGAAGGCGACCGTCACCAAGCTGGACGGCGCGGTGGAGACCGCGGTGCAGCTGGGCGTCGCCGACGTGATCGCCGACGTGGTGGAGACCGGCACCAGCCTGCGCAACGCCGGCCTGGAGGTGTTCGGCGAGCCGATCCTGATCTCGGACGCCGTGGTGATCCGCCCCAAGGGCGCGGGCGAGGACACCCGGGTGGACCAGTTCCTGCGCCGGCTCCAGGGCGTGCTGGTGGCCCGCCGCTACGTGCTGATGGACTACGACATCCGCGCCGAGAAGGTCGGCGCCGCCGTGGCGCTCACCCCCGGCCTGGAGTCGCCGACCGTCTCCCCGCTGCACACCGAGGGCTGGGTGGCGGTGCGCTCGATGGTGCTCCGTAAGGAGGCCCAGCAGATCATGGACGACCTGTGGGGCATCGGCGCCCGGGCCATCCTGGTCACCAACATCCACGCCTGCCGCCTCTGACCGGCGCGGCGGCGACCTCGCCCGCCGTGGTGCGGGTAAGGAACGGTTGAATGGGGCGGGGACGCTGACCGGCGTCCCCGCCCTTCGTCCGATCCGCCCGCCGCCCGGGACCGTCGTTCCCGGGAACGACCGTTCCCCCCGAACCACCCCACCGGAGACCCCACGTGTCCACGCCGCCCGTCGAGTTCCCCGTCACCTGGGCGCCGCGCCGCACCCGCGCCGTGCTGCTGCCGGTCTGCGCGCTGCTGGTGGTGCTGTTCGCGGTGATGGCCGTGGCGCTCCCGGAGAACTGGCAGCTCAACGACCGGATCATGATGGCGGGCAGCGGCGTGCTGTTCGCGTGCGTGGGCCTGATGCTGGCCCGCCCCCGGGTGAGCGCCGACGCGCAGGGCGTGACGGTGGTCAACTTCGTCCGCAGCCGCCGGCTCACCTGGGCCGAGATCGTCCGGGTCAACTTCCGCCAGGGCGACCCGTGGGCCACCCTCGACCTGGCCGACGGCACCTCGCTCGCCGCGGTCGGCATCCAGTCCGGCGTCGGCAAGGACCAGGCGATCGCGCACGCCCGCGCCCTGCGCGACCTGGTCGAGCACCACGCCGGGGCCTGAGCCCGGGGGACCGGCCGGGCCTGCGAATCCTCGGCCCGGCGGGTCCGAACACTCTTCCTACCACCGTCCGGGTATGGTCTACGCTGGTAAAAGCAGGGCAAAACTTCCGTCCTGCCCGAAAGACGACTTGAGGAGTGACTTCCCCCCTCGATGGACGATCCGTCCGGTAGTACCTGCGCCGCCCACCTTCCTGTCAGCGGAAGGCAGGCGGCACTGTGATCACCGCCTGGCTGCTGTTGCTCGCAGCCCTCCTGCTGATCCTCGCCAACGGCCTGTTCGTGGCCGCCGAGTTCGCCTTCGTGACCGTCGAGCGCGGGGCCGTCGAACGCTCCGCCGAGGCCGGCGACGCCAAGTCCGTCCGCGTCTCCCGGGCCCTGCGGCACCTCTCGTTCGAACTCTCCGGCGCCCAGCTCGGCATCACCGTCACCTCGCTGGTGGTCGGCATGCTCGCCGAGCCGGCGCTGTCCACCCTGCTCAGCCCCGTCATGACCGGGATCGGCGTGCCCGAGTCGGCCGCCCGCGGCGTCGCCGTGGTCGTCGGCATGGTGCTCGCCACCGTGGTGCAGATGGTGATCGGCGAGCTGGTCCCGAAGAACTGGGCGATCTCCCGCCCGCTCCAGGTGGCCCGCGCGGTCGCCGCCCCGCACATGGCCTTCTCCTTCGCCTGCCGCCCGCTGATCAGCTTCCTCAACGGGGCGGCCGACCGGACGGTCCGCGCCTTCGGCGTCGAGCCGCAGGAGGAGCTGGACCACGCCCGGACCCCGGCCGAACTGGTCTCGCTGGCCCGCCACTCGGCCAAGGCCGGCGCGATAGACGAGGAGTCGGCGACCCTGTTCGTCCGCACCCTGGGCCTGGGCGAACTGACCGCCGAGTCCGTGATGACCCCGCGGATCGACGTCGCCTCCCTCCAGGGCGACGCCACCGCCTCCGACGTGATCAACCTGACCCGGGCCACCGGCCTGTCCCGCTTCCCGGTCTACACCCACAGCCTGGACGAGGTCACCGGCATCGTGACCCTCAAGGACGCCCTCGCCGTCCCGGCCGCCCGGCGCGGCCTGGTCCGGGTGAGCGAGCTCACCTCGCCGCCGCTGCTGGTGCCCGAGACCCTGCCCGCCGAGCGGCTGCTCGACCAGCTGCGCCGCCTCCAGCCGATGGCCATCGTGGTCGACGAGTACGGCGGCACCGCCGGCGTCGTCACCGTCGAGGACATCGTCGAGGAGATCGTCGGCGAGGTGCAGGACGAGCACGACCCGGCCGACCGCCCCGAGTTGCTCCCGCTGCCCCCGGTGAACGGCCTGCCGGCCTGGGAGGCCGAGGGCCGCGCCCGGATCGACCAGCTGGAGGCGATCGGCCTGATCGCCCCGGACGGCCCGTACGAGACGCTGGCCGGCCTGGTCGCCGACCTGCTCGGCAAGCTGCCCGAGGTCGGGGAGCAGGCGGAGCTGCCGGGCTGGCGCTTCACCGTGACGGGTGTCGACCGGCACCGCACCAGCCAGGTCCGGGTCGAGCGCACCAGCGCGCCGGCCTCGTTCGGAGACGACCAGGAGAACGCCCGATGACCGCGCTGCAACTGGCCGTCGCCGTCCTGCTCCTGCTCGGGAACGCCTTCTTCGTCGGCGCCGAGTTCGCCGTCGTCTCGGTGCGCCGAAGCCAGATCGAACCGCTCGCCGAGGCCGGCCACAAGCGTGCCCGCACCGTGCTGCACGCGCTGTCCAACGTGTCCGCGATGCTGGCCGCCGCCCAGCTCGGCATCACCGTCTGCTCGCTGGGCCTCGGCGCCCTGGCCGAGCCGACCATCGCCAGTCTGCTGGAGGGCCCGTTCCACGCGATCGGCGTCCCGTCCGGCCTGATGCACCCGCTGTCGTACGGCATCTCGCTGGCCGTCGTGGTCTTCCTGCACATGGTGATCGGCGAGATGGTGCCCAAGAACATGGCCATGGCGGGCCCGGAGAAGGCCGCGCTCTGGCTCGGCCCGCCGCTGGACCGGCTGGCCCGCTGGCTGGCCCCGGTGATCAGCCTGCTGAACGCCATCGCCAACGGCGTGCTGCGACTGTTCCGGGTCGAGGCCAAGGACGAGGTCGAGTCGGTGTTCACCACCGAGCAGCTGATGTACCTGCTGGCCGACTCCCGGGACGCCGGACTGCTCGACGAGGGCCGCCAGGAGCGTCTTGAGGACGCCCTGGAACTGGGCCACCGCCCGGTCACCGAGGTGCTGCTCAAGCCCGAGCAGCTCGTCACCGTGGACACCAAGGTGACCGCCGCGGAGGTCGAGGAGCTCGCCCTGCGCACCGGCTTCTCGCGCTTCCCCGTCACCGACGGCGACCCGGCCGGCCACGGCTACCTCGGCTACCTGCACCTCAAGGACATCCTCGACGTGGAGGACCCGTCCGCGCCCGTCCCGGCCCGGCTGTGGCGTCCGATCACGGTGCTGCGCGGCAGCCTCCCGCTGGACGACGCGCTCGGCGCGATGCGCCGGGCGACCTGCCACCTGGCCGCCGTGCTGGACCAGGACGGCCGCACGCTCGGTGTGGTCATGCTGGAGGACGTGCTGGAGGAGCTGGTCGGCGAGATGCACGACCCGGACCACCGCTCCGCCGCCTGAGGTTCCCCCCTCCGCTGACGGCGTGTCCGCTGCGGGCGATTCTGCTCTCAGCGTTCAGCCGTTCCCATGCCGGCCACCCTGGGCGCAGGGTGGTCGGCATGAGGCTTCTCCTGCTGGGTGGAACGAATTTCGTCGGACGGGTCGTCGCCGAGGAGGCGTTGGCCAGGGGATGGGAGGTGACGGCCCTCAACCGCGGTACGCAGCCCGCGCCCGCGGGCGTGACCGCGCTGCGGGGCGACCGCACCGCCGAGGGCGGGCTCGCGGCGCTGGCCACGGGGGAGTGGGACGCGGTGGTGGACACCTGGTCCGGAGCCCCGGCGGCGGTGCGTGACAGTGCCCGGCTGCTGGCCGGCCGGGTCGGCCACTACGGGTACGTCTCCAGCCGGTCGGTGTACGACTACCCGCTGGCGCGCGGGGCGGACGAGTCGGCGAAGGCGGTCGAGTCGTCCCCGGACGCCGACGGCGAGGTGCCCTACGCCGAGGCCAAGCGCGGGGCCGAACTGGCCCTGGAGGCGGAGTTCGGCGGGCGCGCCCTGCTCGCCCGGGCCGGGCTGATCCTCGGCCCGCACGAGAACATCGGCCGGCTGCCCTGGTGGTTGAACCGGATCGCCCGGGGCGGCCCCGTGCTCGCCCCCGGCCCGTACGACCTGCCGCTGCAGTACATCGACGTCCGCGACCTCGCGGGCTGGCTCCTGGACGCGTCGGCGGCCCGGCTCGGCGGCGCGTGCAACGTGGTCGGCCCGGCGGGCCACACCACGATGGGCGAGCTGCTGGAGGCCTGCGTGCGGGTCACCGGCTCGGACGCGGACCTGCGCTGGACCGACCCCGAGCGCATCCTGGCGGCCGGCGTCCAGCCCTGGACGGAGCTGCCGATCTGGCTGGCGCCCGGAGAGCTGAACGACTTCCTGCACGGCGCGTCCGTGGAGCGGGCGGTCGCCGCCGGACTGCGCTGCCGGCCGGTGGGCGAGACGGTCGAGGACACCTGGGCCTGGCTGCGGTCGATCGGCGGCGTCGCCCCGCAGCGCGCCGACCGGCCGCAGGTCGGCCTCGACCCCGAGCGCGAGGCCGAGCTGCTCCGGGGCTGAGCCCGGCGCGATCCCGGGGAGCCGGTCTCAGCCGCGGCCGTCGATCAGCTCCCCGTAGGCCTGGACGAGGTCGGGCAGGCGCAGGGTCGCCAGGTCCTCCCGGCCCGGCGGCTCGCGCAGCAGTGAGAGCCGCAGGTCCCGGTAGGCGCAGGACTTCTCGTACAGGGTGCGGATGAACCGGCCGTTCCCCAGTTCGTCGATCCAGCCCTCGCGGACCACGTGGGCGCAGATGCTGGCCAGTTCCTCGGCCGCGTCCTCGTCCCAGCCGTCGCCGTCCCGGCCGGCCAGCGCGGCGCCGATCGCGGTCAGCTCGGTCGGGCGGTAGCTGGGGAAGTCGACCCGGGTGGTGAAACGCGAGTTGAGGCCGGGATTGGTGGCGAGCAGCCGGTTCATGCCCTCGGGGTAGCCGGCCAGGATCACCACCAGGCGGTCGCGGTTGTCCTCGGCGCGTTTCAGCAGCACCTGGAGGGCCTCGTCGCCGTAGGCGTCGCCCTTGGTGTAGCCGGAGTTGGAGAGGCTGTACGCCTCGTCGATGAACAGCACGCCGTCCAGCGCCGAATCGATCAGCTCGTTCGCCTTGACCGCGGTCTGGCCGAGGAACTCGCCGACCAGGTCGGCCCGTTGGGCCTCCACCAGGTGGTCGCCGGAGAGCAGCCCGAGGGCGTGGAAGACCCGGCCGAGGATCCGGGCCACGGTGGTCTTGCCGGTGCCGGAGGGGCCGGAGAAGACGAAGTGGCGCTTGGGCGGCTGGACCGGCAGGCCCTGCGCGGCCCGGAGTCTGGACATCCGCAGCTGCGCGGACAGCGCCCGCACCTGGCGCTTGACCGGCTCCAGGCCCACCATCAGCGAGAGTTCCGCCAGTGCCGCGTCCAACTCGCGCTCGTCGTCGACCGGTTGGGTGGCGGGCGGCGGAGCGGTGCGGGGCTGGGCCTCGGCGCGGACCGGTGCCGGCAGCGGGGCGGCGGAGCCGCCCGGCGAACCCGACCGCTCGCCGGCCGCCTGCGGTGCCGGGCCGGCCGTGGAGCCGTCGCCCGGTCCGGGCCCCGTGAGGAACCCGACGCCCTCGACGAATCCGACCCCGCCGGTGTACCCGACGCCCTCGGTGAAGCCGGGGGCCGCGTCGCCGAAGCCCCCCGCCGTGGCGTACCCGGCCCCGTCCGGGAAGTCCGCCTCGTCCGTCCCGTCCGTCCTGTCGGCCTCGTCCACCTCGTCCGGCCCGGTGTCCTCGTACCCGGCCGACCGCCCGCCCGTCGGCAGGCCGCCGTCCAGCAGGGCGTCCGGCAGGTCGTCCGCCAACCCGTCCTCCGCCGCGATCGCGGCCAGCCGCGCGGCGGTGTCCATGAACACCGGATCGGCCCGGTGCACCGCCCGGTAGAGCGGCAGCGCGGCCGCACTGCGCCCGGCCCCCTCGTACGCCCGGGCCAGCCAGTACCGCAGCTCCTTGCGCTGGGGCTGCTCGGAGCGGCAGCGGGCCAGCGAGGCGGCCAACGGAGCCTGCGCCTGGGCGCACATGTCCAGCCGGACCCGCGCCATGCCGGCGAACAGCCCGGCCTCGATGCCGAGCAGCGGGTCGTCCAGCAGCCGGTCGGTGTCCCGGATCAACTGCTCCCAGTCCTTGAGCAGATAGGACCGGCAGGCGTACAGGAACTGGGCGGACGGGTCCTCGCTGGGCGCCGGGCACTGCTCCAGCGCCCGGTCCAGCTCGGCCAGGTGGCGGCCGTCCAGCCAGTGCGAGGCGTGCGCCAGCGCCAGGTCGCGGGCGTCCTCCAGGACGGGCTGCACCCACCAGCCCAGCCAGTACCAGGAACTGAGCGGGCGGCGGTGGCGCCGCCGCTGCTCGCCGAACCGCTTCTGGTTGCGGTACATGGCCAGCAGCGCCGCCGAGGTGTCGCTGCGCAGCGCGTGCAGGCCGAGCCAGGCGTCGGCCATGCCCGGGTCCAGCCGGACGGCCGCGCGGAACTCCTCCTCGGCACGGGCGTACGCGCCCGCCGTGTACGCGTCCATGGCACGCAGCCACGCGCGTTCGGCGAGCCGGTCCGGGCCGCCCGCGTTGCTGTCCGAACTGTCCACCGTCGTCACTCACGCCCCCCCGCGGCATGGCCCGGGGCTCGGTGGCAGGTCGCCTGCGTGCAGCCGGGCCGGTGGTCGAAAGCCCCCGGGCGCATCTGCGCCTGCGAGGAATCGTACCGGCGTGGCGCTGATCCGGAAGGGCGCCCACGGAGTCAAATGCGATCGTGTGAGCGGTCGTTGAGCGGGTGGGGGCCCGAACCGGCGATGGGGGAGCGCGATTCGGAAAGGACCGGACGGCGCCCCCGGCTCACGGGGGAACAAGCCGGGGACGCCGGGTCCGAGGCGGCCGGAACATCCCGTTCCGGCGGCTGAGGAGAACCTAAATCCTGGTGACAGTGCAGGTCAAGGGCTTGTTGAAGGTTCACCCACGGTGCCCGGCGTGATTCGTCCGGTCACCCCGTCGACCCGCGTCCCGGCGAACGGACGGCTCGGATCCGCGGCGAAATGTGCCGATTCGGCCCGGGCCCAGCCGGCCCAGAACTCGGCCAGATCCGGCCCGTCCCGCTGCTCGCCGCGCCGCCGGGCCGAGGCGGCGTCCAGCTCCAGCCAGATCACCCGGGCCAGCCACGGCCGCACCGCCCGCCGGCCGGCGCCGACGCCCTCCACCAGCACCACCGGGGCGACCGGCACCGCGGCCGTGCCCGCGAAGCGGCGCAGCGTCCAGTCGTACACCCGGTACGCGCCGTCCCGGCCGGCCGCCAGCGGCTCCAGCACCTGTTCGCGCAGCCGCCCGGTCCAGCCGAAGGGCTCGGCGTGGGTGGCCAGGTCGTCGAGGTGGACCACCGGCGCCCCGCCGAGCGCCGCCGCCAGCCGCCCGGCGAAGGTCGTCTTGCCCGAGCCCGCGTGCCCGTCCACCGCGATCAGCCGCACCGGTCCGCAGGAGGGCGGCAGTGCGCGCAGCTCCGCCGCGAGCGAGGCCACCGCGTCGCCGGGAACGGGCGGAAGGGCGGGGGAGAGGGGTCGGGAAGCAGCCACAACGGCAACCCTACGGTGCCGTAGCCCACCAGTCCGTCCAGTTACTCCTGAGTGATCGTGACGGCGGCCCGGGTTTCCGGCATACTCGCATCGCCATGCCTGTGAACGGCCGTTCACCGTAATCCGGTGCCGGTCGGGCCGACCTGCCACACCCGCGCCGGACCAGCCACACCACGCTCCGGTGCCCGATCGAGGAGGCGACCGCCGCCATGACCCCGTCCCCAGCGAAAGCCGTGGAGCGCCAGCTGCCCAGCGAGGAGGCCCACGAGCTGCTGAGCCTCACCCGGGACCTGGTCCAGCGCGAACTGCAGCCCCGCGCGGCCGAGGACGAGGCCGCCGGCCGCTTCCCGCGCGAGGTCTTCCGCACCCTCGGCGAGGCCGGCCTGCTCTCCCTCCCCTACGACGAGAAGTACGGCGGCGGCGGGCAGCCCTACGAGGTGTACCTGCAGGTGCTGGAGGAGCTGGCGGCCGGCTGGCTGGCCGTCGGCCTCGGGGTGAGCGTGCACACCCTCTCCTGCCACGCGCTGGCCGGCTTCGGCACCGAGGAGCAGCGCGGCCGGTGGCTGCCCGGAATGCTCTCCGGCGAGCAGCTCGGCGCCTACTGCCTCTCCGAGCCGCAGTCCGGCTCGGACGCGGCCGCGCTGCGCACCCGCGCCGACCTCGACGGCGACGCGTACGTGGTGAACGGCACCAAGGCGTGGATCACCCACGGCGGCCGGGCGGACTTCTACAGCGCCCTGGTGCGCACCGGCGACGAGGGCTCCAAGGGCATCAGCTGCCTGCTCGTCCCGGGCGACGCACAGGGCCTGTCGGCCGCCCAGTCGGAGCACAAGATGGGCATGCGCTCCTCGCCGACCGCGCAGCTGCACTTCGACGCCGCCCGGGTCTCCCGGGAGCGGCTGATCGGCGAGGAGGGTCAGGGCTTCCAGATCGCGCTCGCCGCACTGGACTCCGGCCGCCTCGGCATCGCCGCCTGCGCGGTCGGCGTCGCGCAGGCCGCGCTCGACCTCGCGGTCGACTACGCGCGCACCCGCCGTCAGTTCGGCCGCCCGATCGCCGAGTTCCAGGGCCTGTCCTTCATGCTCGCCGACATGGCCACCCAGATCGAGGCCGGGCGGGCGCTCTACCTGTCCGCCGCCCGGCTGCGGGACGCGGGCCTGCCGTTCTCCAAGGAGGCGGCGATGGCCAAGCTGTTCTGCACCGACGCCGTGATGCGGGTGACCACCGACGCGGTCCAGGTGCTCGGCGGCTACGGCTACACGCAGGACTTCCCGGCCGAGCGCTACATGCGCGAGGCGAAGGTGCTGCAGATCGTCGAGGGCACCAACCAGATCCAGCGGCTTGTGATCGGTCGTCACCTCACCAAGGGCTGAGCCCCCCACGAACGGCCTCCGGCCGTCACTCCAGGGTGCGGAGTGACGGCCGGAGGCGTCTTCGTTTCTGCGTCAACCCGCCTGCGCGGGAGGGCGGATCAGCAACCCGCCCGCGCGGGCCGGCGGATCAGCGCCGGACCAGGCGGCGGCGCTGCTCGGGGATGGCCGAGATGACCGGGACGGCCGGGGCGACGACGGCGGTCCGCGTCGGCCGGTGCGCCACCGCGTGCGAGAACGGCTGGGTGCGCCAGTCGAGTTCGGTGGGGAGCCGGAACAGCGCGTCGAGCCCGGCGGGTTGGGCGTCCTCCGGGGTCTCCACCTCGGCGAGGTCGTCGGTCGGGGTGCCCGAACCCGGGCACAGCGCGGGGGTGAAGGGGTTCCAGGCGGTCGGCAGCAGCGCGTGCTGCGGCAGCCGCTCCTCGTCGGCCACCAGGGCGATCGGGCGGCGGCACTCGGGGCAGTGCACCCGGAAGATGTCCCAGGTCTCGGCCTCGCCCGGGTCGATGCCCGGGACGTGGCCGTGATCGACCGCGAGGTCGTCGCGGCCGGTCGTATCGTCGGTCTCGTCGGCGCCCAGGGCACGCTGGTCAGTCGGCATGAGGATCCCCCTCGGATCGGGCCCGGCGTGGTCGCCCGGGGCCACAACCAGCACTTCCCTCCGATTCGGGCTCATAACCCTGCGGTCCGGTGCACCGTGATGCACCGGGTGTGTCCTTGGCCACATCCACTGCCACATTCGCCTGGCATTTGCCCGCGTGACACCTGCGGGCACCCGATGTGACACCGCGTGCGCCCCCCGTGCCCCCGACCGGGTAGGTTTGCGCACTGTGGAGGATCTCGACCAACGCATCGTCCAGCTGCTCCTAGAGGACGGCCGGATGAGCTACACGGACCTGGGCAAGGCCACCGGCCTGTCCACCTCGGCGGTGCACCAGCGGGTGCGCCGCCTCGAACAGCGCGGGGTGATCCGCGGCTACACCGCGATCATCGACCCCGACGCCGTCGACCTGGCGCTGACCGCGTTCATCTCGGTCAAGCCCTTCGACCCCAGCGCCCCGGACGACACCCCCGAACGGCTGGCCGGCCTGCCCGAGATCGAGGCCTGCCACAGCGTCGCCGGCGACGAGAACTACATCCTCAAGGTGCGCGTCGGCGCCCCCGGCGACCTGGAGGACCTGCTCGCCCGCATCCGCAGCGCCGCCGGCGTCTCCACCCGCACCACCGTCGTCCTCTCCACCCCCTACGAGGCACGACCCCCGAGGCTCTGAGGACGAACCCCGCAGGTGCAGACTTAGCGGCATGACCGAACGCACTTCCCGGACCGTCCTGCTGCGCGGCGGCGCCGTCTACAGCCCCGCCGACCCCTTCGCCACCGCGATGCTCGTCGAGGGCGAGCACATCGCCTGGGTCGGCAGCGACGGCGCCGCCGAGGCGTACGCCGCCACCGCCGACGAGATCGTCGAGCTGGACGGCGCCCTGGTCACCCCCGCCTTCGTCGACGCCCACGTGCACGCCACCGCCACCGGCCTGGCGCTCACCGGCCTCGACCTCACCGGCAGCCCCTCGCTGGCCGCCGCCCTCGCGGCCGTCACCGCCTTCGTCGACGCCCGGCCCGAGCCCGGCGGGGTGCTCATCGGCCACGGCTGGGACGAGACCGGCTGGCCCGAGGGCCGCCCGCCCACGCTCGCCGAACTCGACGCCGCCGCCCGCGGCGCCGCGCTCTACCTCTCCCGCACCGACGTGCACTCCGCGCTCGCCACCACCGCGCTGCGCACCCTCGCCCCCGGCCTGGCCGAGCACCCCGGCCACACCGCCGACGGCCCGCTCACCAGGGACGCCCACCACGCCGTCCGGCGGACCGCGCTCGCCCACCTCACCCCCGAGCAGCGCGGCCGCGCCCAGCGCGCCACCCTCGCCCGCGCCGCCGAACTCGGCATCGGCGCGCTGCACGAGTGCGCCGGCCCGGAGATCTCCTCCGAGGCCGACCTGACCGCCCTGCTGGCCCTCGCCGCCGAGGGCGAAGGCCCCGAAGTCTTCGGCTACTGGGGCGAGTTGGGCGGCGTCGAGACGGCCCGCAGGATCGGCGCGGTGGGCGCCGGCGGCGACCTCTTCGCGGACGGCGCACTGGGCTCGCACACCGCCTGCCTGCACACCCCCTACGCCGACGCCGAGCACACCGGCACCGCCTACCTGACCGCCGAGCAGGTCGCCGACCACGTCGCCGCCTGCACCGAGGCCGGGCTCCAGGCCGGCTTCCACGCCATCGGCGACGCGGCCGTGGCCGCCGTCCTGGACGGCGTCCGGGCGGCCGGCGAGCGGGTCGGCGCCGGGCGGGTCAAGGCGCTGCGCCACCGCGTCGAGCACGCCGAGGCGCTGGACGACGAGTCCGTCGCCGCCTTCGCCGAGCTCGGCCTCACCGCCTCCGTCCAGCCCGCCTTCGACGCCGCCTGGGGCGGCCCGGAGGGCATGTACGTCCAGCGCCTCGGCGCCGAGCGGGCCGCCGGGCTCAACCCCTTCGCCGCCCTGCTGCGGGCCGGCGTGCCGCTGGCCTTCGGCTCGGACGCCCCGGTCACCCCGCTCGACCCCTGGGGCACCGTCCGCGCGGCGGCCTTCCACCAGACCCTGGACCACCGGATCTCCGTCCGCGCGGCCTTCACCGCGCACACCCGCGGCGGCTGGCGCGCGATCGGCCGCGACCAGGACGGCGTGCTCGTGCCCGGCGCCGTCGCCAGCTACGCGATCTGGGCCGCCGCCGAACTGGTCGTCCAGGCCCCGGACTCCCGGGTGGCGGGCTGGTCCACCGACCCGCGCTCGGGCACCCCGGGCCTGCCCGACCTCACCCCCGGCCACCCGCTGCCGGCCTGCCTGCGCACCGTCGTCCGCGGCCGCACCGTCCACCGGGCCGCCGAGTAGAGCCGAGCACGCCCCCGCGAGCTGCCCGCCCCGGACTCCCGCCCGGAGCCCGTGGGCGGGCAGCACCGCGCCTCCGACCCCGCCGCCCGGCCGGGGGCGTGTGCGGCAAGGCCCGCCGGGCCGTGAGGCGCTGACCGGGCTACCACCCTGACCTCACGCTTCCCCGACCTTCCGGGGTACCTTCTTCGGACAGCGTCCGAACAGCAAGATCCAGGAAGATGGTGCGCCGGTGGCCATGCCCGTCACCCAGGAGCGGCCGGGGGCCGCACCCGAGCCGGCGGAGTCGGCGCCCAGGCCCGGCCGGGCCGCCCGCGCCGTCGCCAAGGTCCGGGCGGGCCTTCCCCGCACCGGCCTCGCGGCCCTGGCGGGTCTGCTGCTCGCGCTCGCCTTCCCGCCCTTCGACCTGTGGCCGCTGTCGCTGCTCGGCGTCGCCGCGCTGTCCCTGCTCACCCGGGGCCGCACCGTCCGCCAGGCGGCCTGGACGGGCTTCGCCTTCGGCCTGCCGTTCTTCCTGATGCTGCTCAGCTGGCTGCGGGTGGTCGGCTGGGACGCGACGGTCGGCCTGTCGGTCGTGGAGGCGCTGTTCCTGGCCGTCCTCGGCGGCGGTCTGGCCCTCACCTCCCGGCTGCCGGCCTGGCCGCTCTGGGCGGCCTGCCTGTGGATCACCCAGGAGTGGGCGCGCGACCGGCTGCCGTTCGGCGGCTTCCCGTGGGGGCGGCTGGCCTTCGCCAACACCGCGACCCCGTTCACGCCGCTGGCCGCGCTCGGCGGCGCACCGCTGGTGACCTTCGCGGTCGCCCTCTCGGGCGCCCTGCTCGCCGGCGCCGCGCTGCGCCTGCGCGGGCCGCGCAGGACCCCGAGGGCCGCCGCGCTGGCGGGGCTGGGCGCGGTGGCCGCGCTGCTGGCCGGGTACCTGGTGCCGGTGCCGACCGCACCGGCCGACACCGTCAAGGTCGCCATCGTCCAGGGCAACGTGCCCAACCCGGGCATGGACTTCCTGGGCCGCCCGATGATGGTCCTCAACAACCACGCGGTGGCGACCGAGCGGCTGGCCGCGGACATCGCCGCCGGCAAGGTCGAGCGCCCCGACATCGTGATCTGGCCGGAGAACTCCTCCGACCTGGACCCGTTCAGCGACCCGCTCGCCTACCAGCGCATCGACCAGGCCGTGAAGACGGTCGGCGTGCCCACCCTGGTCGGCACCCTGGTGGACGGCCCGGACGCGCAGCACGTCCAGAACGAGGGCATCGTCTGGGACCCGAAGACCGGCCCCGGCGCCTCCTACACCAAGCAGCACCCCGTCCCGTTCGGCGAGTACGTGCCGTTCCGCGCCCAGCTGATGAAGGTGATCACCCGGCTCCAGCGGGTCGCCCGGGACTTCTACCCCGGCGACCACAACGGCGTCATGCAGCTCGGCCCGGCCCGGATCGGCGACGTGATCTGCTTCGAGGTCGCCTACGACGAGATCGTCCGCGACACCGTGGACAGCGGCGCCCGCGTCCTGGTGGTCCAGACCAACAACGCGACCTACGCCAAGACCGGCCAGCCCGAGCAGCAGCTCGCGATGAGCCGGCTGCGCGCGGTCGAGCACGGCCGGGCCGTGCTGATCGCCGCCACCAGCGGCATCAGCGCGGTGATCGCCCCGGACGGCACGGTCCAGCAGCGCACCGCGGAGCTGACCGCGGCCGAGCTGTCGGCGGTCGTCCCGCTGCGCGACGGCACCACGGTCGCCGACCGGGTCGGCGCCGCTCCGGAGTGGACGCTGGCCCTCGCAGGCCTGCTGGCCTGCGGTGCGGGCGTGCTGGTCGGCCGCCGACGGAAGGCCGGCGCCGGAACACCGGCCGCCGGGGAATCGTTGGACCAGGTGGTGCCGTAGCCGGCCCGGACCTCCCGTGCGGCGCGCAGAGCACTGCTTGGAGTGGATTCGTACCGTGACCCAGCAAGCTACCCCCGCCCGTCCGGCCCCGCGCGGCAAGCTCCGCCGGGTGCTGCCGCTGCTGATCACCGCCTGGCTGGTGCTGGAGATCTGGCTGCTGGTCCAAGTGGGCTCGTGGCTGGGTGGATTCGTCGTCGTGCTGCTGCTCATCGCGGGCGCGCTGATCGGCGGTTCGCTGATCAAGCGGGCCGGGCTGAAGGCGCTGTCCGCGGCGATCGAGCAGAGCAAGGACCCGAAGTCCGAGCAGCCCGAGACCGGCACCAGCCTGACGGTGCTGGCGGGCCTGCTGCTGATCGTCCCGGGCTTCCTGTCGGACCTGGTGGCGCTCACCCTGCTGTTCCCGCCCACCCGGGCGCTCTGGCGGGCCGGTGGCCGCCGGGTGGCCGACAAGGCGCTGCGCAGCACCGTCGCCGCCGGGGCCGACCCGTTCGCGGACGCGATGCGGCTGCAGGAGCAGCTGCGCATCCACCGCCCGGACGGCAAGGTGATCCAGGGCGAGGTGGTGGAGCCCGGTGACGGCCCGCGCGGTCCGCAGGGCCCGGACACCACCTACCGCCCGCCGATCTCGGGCTGACCGCCCCTCCCGGGGGCCCCAGGGCCGACCCTGGGGCCCCCGGGAACGCGAGGCGGGAACGGCGAGGCGGGAACGCGAAAGGGACCCTGGTGACCAGGGTCCCTTTTCGCGTCCTCCCGCCGTGGCGGGAGCGAGGTCAGGCGCTCTTGCGGGTGTCCCGCGGGTGCACCGCGAGGTTCATTCCGCCGGAGCGGAGCACGGCCAGTCGCTCGGCCAGTACCTCCTCCAGTTCCTCACGGGTCCGGCGCTCCATCAGCATGTCCCAATGGGTACGCGTCGGCTTGACCTTCTTCTCTTCCGGCTCGTCGCCGTCGAGAAGCACCGCCTCCTGGCCACAGAAGCGGCATTCCCAGGCCTGGGGGATCTCCGCCTCGACCGAGAAAGGAACCTCGAATCGGTGTCCGTTCTGACATGCATACTCGACGGTCTGGCGGGGAGCCAGATCGATACCGCGGTCGGTCTCGTAGCTAGTGGCCCCGAGTCGCGTGCCGCGGAGAGCTCGCTCGCTCATGAATCGTGCCTCCCGGGCTTATGGCCCACAGGACTAGTGGTCGCTGTTCTTCGTCGTTCGGTCAACGCTCGGCTTCCGACGAAGATTCCCGTCCGGGGACATGCGTCGTCTGTCGTGCCGCCCCTGTTTGTACCCATCGGCGCCCGATTTGTCACATCTGGCCGTGGATATCACCCTAGGTGTCACCTATTTCACATCTGGTGATCGGTCGGCCTTTCCGTGACGAGCCTACCGGGGCGGGATTCGACGACCGCCGCCGCCCCCGTCCGCCGCGGTCAGGAGATCGGGCGGGAACGGATCATCGGCTCGCCCTTGGCGAGGTCGATCGGGTGGGTCCGGGAGGCCGGGTCGGCGGGCAGGACCAGCGGCGGGTGCTCCGGCCGGGGCGGCAGGTCGGCGGCGGCCTCGGTGCGGGTGTCGCGGTGCGGCAGCAGGGCGATCACCGCGTCCCGCAGCTGGGTCGGGGCCTCCTCGTCCAGCGGGTCGACGGTGGCGGGCACCTGGAGCCGGACGGGGGTGCCGTTGCCGATCCGGGCGTAGCCGCGGCCGGCGGGGGCGTGCGCGGCGGGCACGATGTCCAGCGGCGCGCCGAGCACGGCGTGGCCCTCCTCGGGCCCGGTGGGGCCGAGGACGACCCGGGCCCGGGTGGTGGAGCGCACGGTCGGGGTGATCCGGCCCCAGGCCTCGACGTCGTCGGCGATCACCACGGTGACGCGGGCGGCGCGGCCGTGCCGCAGCGGCAGCTCCAGCAGGTCCTGCGGGTCCGGGCGGCCCTCGGCGTGGGCGAGCTCGCTCAGCTCGGTCGGGTGGTCCAGGAGCAGCCAGAGCGGGCGGGTGGCGTCCTCGGGGGGCGCGGTGCCGGCGTGCCGGGCGGCGTTCAGCGCGGCGAGCCGGCGCTCGGTCTCCTGCGCGGCCCACTCCAGCGCGGCCAGTGCGCCGTGCAGGCTGGTCTCCACGGTGTGCACGCCGGGCCGGTTGACCAGGCAGGCGTGCTCCCCGGTGCCCGCGCCGTCGACCACCACCAGGTCCCCGTACGGGAGCGCCTGGAGCGCGATCGAGCGGATCAGGCTGGAGGTGCCGTAGCCGGTGACGCCGAGCGCCAGCAGGTGCGGCTCGGCCGAGCGGGGGCCGGTGCGCCAGACGACCGGCGGCTGCTGGGCGATCGCGCCGCCCTGGGCGACCGGGATGGTCCGGGCGGTGCCGTCCTCGTCGGTGAAGCCGAGCACGATCTCGCCGGGGGCGGCCACGAAGCGCTGGGCGACGATGTCGGCGGGCAGCGGGGTGAGCGCGGCGATCCGCAGCCGGTTCGATTCCTCGTCCCAGTCGAAGCGGTACTCCCGGGCCCGGCCGGCCTTGCCCTGGACGACCTGCTCGATCCGGGCCCGCGCGCTCGGCTCGGTGTCGGTGAAGTACGCCGGGTAGCCGAGTTCCAGCCGGGAGAGGCGGCCCTCGTCGTCGAACTCCCAGGAGCCGAAGGCGCGCTTGTAGTGGCCCTCGTAGTGGTACAGCGGGTTGGCGTCCTCGGGGCCGCACAGGTACGGCGTGAGCGCCGCGTAGAGCGCGCCGAGCTTGATGTCGGCGACGTCCGGGGCGGGCGGGGCGGGTGCCGGCTTGGGGGCCCGGCCGGCCCAGGCGGAGCTGGCCATCAGCGCGATCAGGGCGAACAGCAGGCCGTGCGGCAGCAGGTAGACGCCGACCAGCATCGCGGCGGAGAGGAACAGCGTCGGGCCGCGGCGCTCCTTCGGGGTGGCGTTCCAGCGGTCCTTGGCCCAACCCGCGTGGTGGCGCAGTCCGCGGCCGATCACGGAGAGCGGGGCGAACATGTCGGAGGCGTGGTCCCCGGCGGTTCGGGCGAACTCGCGGCCCTTGCTGAGATGGCGTTGGAGCGGCATTCCTTGACTCCCCGGGCGAGTGGGACGGGTCGGGTGGCGGGGGCGGAGCCGGTATGACGGGACCCGGGGCGGTGGGATCCGCGCCCGGGCCCGTGCGGGGGAGTGGCAGCGCCTGGAACGTGGACCGCTAGAACTTGAGGCCGCCGAGCAGGCTCGCCAGGCTGGCGCCGCCGGCGGTGATGCTCGGGGCGATCGAGGAACCGGCGACGTAGAAGCCGAAGAGGGCGCAGACGACGGCGTGGGAGACCTTTAGCCCGTCCCTGCGAAAGAACAGAAAGGCGATGGTGCCGAACAGGACGATGCCGGAAATCGAGAGGATCACGTTCTGCTCCTCGGGGAGGGGGGACCGGGACGGTGTTACGGAAAGTGCGCTAATCGTGACAAAAAGTAATAGATGATGGAACGGTGCAAATGGGTGGTTTCCCGTTCAACGTCGCCCTGGAGTTCGGGCCAAGGCGGGCGGACCGGCCGGGGTGGGGCCGTGTCCCGCGCAGTTCCGGTGCGGCGAGGCATTCCCGCCGGGTGGGCGGGAGGTTTCCGGGGGGTCGGGGAAGTTCGCCCGGATGGCCGCCGTTCGAGGGCCGCCATCCGCCATCCGGACGCGCGCTGGCCCGGCCCGGCGCCCGGCCGCTACGGTGCGGTACGCGCAGCTCCTCCAGCCGCACTCCTCCAGCGACACTCCTCCACCGTGGCTCTGCCGCCTGCGGACCCTGTGGAACCCGCAGAACCTGTAGAACCCACAGAGCCCGCAGACCGGAAAGGCCGCCCGCCATGACCGACGCCGCCAACCAGCAGCCCGCCGACGCCCCCGGGGCCCCCGACGCCGAGGTGATCGCCCTGGCCGGAAAGCTCTTCGACGCCGCCCGGGCCGGCGAGACCGACACCCTGGCCGCCTACGTGGACGCCGGCGCGCCCGCCGACCTCACCAACGACCGCGGCGACACCCTGCTCATGCTCGCCGCCTACCACGGCCACGCCGCCACCGTCGAAGCCCTGCTGACGCGCGGCGCCGACCCGAACCGCGCCAACGACCGCGGCCAGACCCCGCTCGCCGGCGCCGTCTTCAAGGGCGCCGAGGACGTGCTGACCGTCCTGCTGGACGGCGGCGCCGACCCCACCGCCGGCACCCCGAACGCCGTCGACACCGCACGGATGTTCGGCAAGGGCGAGCTGGTCGCCCGTTTCGGGGCCCGCTGACCCAGGTCGTAGGCTCTTCCCTCATGAAGAGCACCACCATGGAGGCCGGAACCGTCGAGTTCCGCGTCACCGGCTACGCCCACCCCGACGCCCAGGCCCTGTCGGCGGAGGTGCAGCAGGAGTACGTCCGCCGCTACGGCGACCCCGACGAGACCGTGCTGCACCTCGACGACTTCGACGCGCCGGCCGGCCTGTTCCTGGTCGCCTACCTCGACGGCCGACCGGTCGCCTGCGGGGGCTGGCGGGCCAAGCAGGCCGGGCCGGACGGGCTGCGCGACGGCGACGTCGAGCTGAAGCGGATGTTCGTGGTCCCCGCCGCCCGCGGCCGCGGCCTGGCCCGGGCGGTGCTGCGCCGCCTGGAGCAGACCGCCGCCGAGGCCGGACGCACCCGCGTCATCCTGGAGACCGGCACCGAGCAGCCCGAGGCCGTGGCGCTGTACGGCTCCGAGGGGTACGCGGCGATCCGGAAGTTCGGCATCTACCGCGACCACCCGCAGAGCATCTGCCTCGGCAAGGAACTTCCCGCGGCGGCCTGACCGGCCCGCCCGCCGGGTAGGCTCACGGCACCTCTGAGGGGGGACGATGAGCCAGCAACCGCCAGGAGCCGACCGGCTCCCCGCCCTGGCCGCGCCCGGTGGGGAGCTGGACCGGCTGGTCCGGGGCGGCGTGCGCGCCGTCGGGGCCGGCGCCGTCTGGGCCGTCGGCGATGCCGGGGGGACGCTCGGCGGCGGCGCGCACGGCGTGCTCGGGCAGGGCCCGTACGCCCGGCTCGCCCCCGGGCCGGACACCCGGTACGACCTCGCCAGCCTCACCAAGATCATCGCCCTCTGGCCCTGCGCCGGAGCGCTCCGGCAGGCCGGGCGGCTCCCGCTCGACGCACCGCTCGGCCACTGGTGGCCGCCCGCCTCCGGACGTCCCGTCGGAGCGGTGACGACCCGTCAACTCCTCGCACACACCGCAGGAATGCTCCCGCGCACCGGATTCGAGCAGCTCTACGGGCGCGACCTCGCGGCGATCCGGGCCGGGGTGATCGCCGCCCCGCTGCACCGCGCCCCCGGCGCGGCCGTCGAGTACACCGACCGCGCCGCCGTCCTGCTCGGCTACCTCGTCGAGGACCTCGGCGGCGCACCGCTGGACGAGCTCGCCGCCCGCTGGATCTGGCGGCCGCTCGCCATGGCCGACACCCGGTACGGGCCGCTCGGCCCCGCCGACACCGCCCGCACCGCGCCCACCGAGTACGACCCGCAGGTCGGGAGCCACCTGTGCGGCGTCGTCCACGACCCCTCGGCCCGGCTGCTCGGCGGCGTCTCCGGCAACGCCGGGGCCTTCTCCACCGCCCGCGACCTCGCCCGCTTCCTCACCGCACTGCTCGCCCCGCCGCCCCAACTGCCCTGGGGAGAGGCCTGGATCGCCGAGTCGCTGCGCGAACAGACCGGCGGCCTCGCCCCCGCCCGCGGCCTGTCCTGGCTGCACGCCCCCGGCACCGACCCCGCCGAGGGCACCTTCGTCCACTACGGCTTCACCGGCACCGGCATCTGGATCTCCCGGCGGCTCGGCCGCTGGGCGCTGCTGCTCACCAACAAGGTCCACTACGACCGCGGCATCCAGCCGCTCACCGACCTGCGCAACGCCTACCGGCGGGCGGTCTTCGGGTAGTCCCGTTCCCGCGTCGAGTACCCGATCGGGTGGATTAGGTACGAACCGCCCGATCCGGCAAGGGGGTTGCGGCAGAGTGGCCACCGCGACGGGGCACCGGCGGAGGAGGCGCGATGACGGACACCTGGCTCTCGGAACACGACTGGCTGGCCGGGCTGCTGCGCGCCTACGTCGGCTGCAGCGTGCTGCTCACCGGCGAAGACGGCGACGTCCTGCTGCTGAAGGCCAGTTACCGCGCCCAGTGGCAGTTCCCCGGCGGCGGGATGGACCCGGGCGAGGGCCCCGCCGAATGCGCCGCCCGCGAACTGCGCGAGGAGACCGGGCTGGTGGTCGGCGAGCTGCGGCTGCTCGTCGTCGAGTGGCGCGATCCGATCCCCGGCCAGGGCGAACACGCCCACCCCGCCGTGCAGTTCATGTTCGACGGCGGAACGGTCCCGGCCGGCGCGACGATCCGGGTGCAGGCCGAGGAGATCGCCGAGTACGGGTACTTCACCCCCGCCCGGGCGGCCGCACTGCTGCACCCCTGCGCGGCGCGCCGGCTCACCCGGGCCCTGGCGGCCCGGCGCACCGGCGCCACCGCGCTGCTGCACTCCACGGGGTACGTCGGCTGACGATCCGTCAAACACGCCAACCCGTCGGGCCCGTCAGACCAGCGTGCTCCAGTAGTACCAGAACCGGTTGAGGATCAGCAGCGCGATCACCGCCGCCCACAGCACCGGCACCGCCCAGTGGTAGCGCGCCGCCTCCCGCACGACCGGCCGCAGCCGCGGGCCCACCGGGATCACGCCCGTCCGGAGGTTGTGCAGCGTCGTGTACCAGAACAGCGCCACCACCGTCGCCCACACCACCATGCAGTACGGGCAGAGCGCGCCGATCCGGTACAGCGCCTCGTCGATCAGCCAGTGCACGAACACCACCCCCAGCAGGGTGCCCGCGTGCAGGCCCAGCCAGAACCAGCGCCGGTACGCGGCACCGGCCAGCAGCCCCGCCCCGACCGCCGCCAGCGCGCCGAAGGCGGCCAGCCCGAGCAGCGGGTTCGGGAACCCGAAGACCTCCGCCTGCTCGGTGCGCATCACCGAACCGCAGCTGATCACCGGATTGATGTTGCAACTGGGGACGTAGGACGGGTTCTCCAGGATGCGGAGCTTGTCGAAGGTCAGGACGGCCGAGGCGGCCAGCCCGATCAGCCCGCCGAGGAACAGCAGCAGGGAGAACGCCCGGCCCGCGCCGACCGGCGCACGGCCGGCGTCGCCGGGGACGGGAGGGGAGAGGTGCACAGAGGTAGCGGCGGTCATGGCAGCACACTCCGGTGGCTGGGAGGAGCCGGCCCGGCCGGGGTTCGGCCGGGCCGGTGGTGCCGTGCTTACTGCAGGCCGGCGGCCTGCTTCACCTGGGCGGTGAACTGCTCCGGCGTCACCGTGGACTGGCCGCTGAACAGCGTGATCGGCTTGCCGTCCACCTTGACCGTCGGGGTGCCCGTCACCCCGCTGCCGTTGAACGCCTCCGCGACCTTCGCCGCCCACGGCGCGTACGTCTTGTCGGTGACGGCCTTCACGAAGGCGTCCGTCTTCAGCCCCGGCACCTGGCCGGCCAGGTCGAGGATGTGGTTGACGTTGCCGAAGTCGTCCTTCCGCTCGTCGGGCTGGTTGGCGTACAGCACGTCGTGGAACTGCTTGAACTTGTCCACGCCCTCGTTCAGCGCGGCGCCCGCGGCGGCCAGCGCGGTGCGCGAGCCCTTGCCGCCGAGGGCGTTGTCCAGGAACGCCGCCAGGTGGAACTCCACCTTGACCGAGCCGTCCTCGGTCAGCTTCTTGACCGCCTCGCCGTTCGCCGCCTCGAAGTGCTTGCAGACCGGGCAGCGGAAGTCCTCGTACACCTCCATGGTGTGCGGGGCGTCGGCCTTGCCGTAGGTGATCACCGTGCCGCCCGGGCCGGAGGCGTTCGCCGGGACGACCAGCTCGGTCGGCGCGGACGCGTCGGCGGCCGCCTTCGAGTCCTTCTTGCCGGACGCCGAGTTGATCGCGACCGCCGCTCCGCCCGCGAGGGCGAGCACCGCGACGGCGGACACCGCCACGACGATCCGCTGACGGCGCTTCGAGGCCGCCTGCTCGATGCGCTGCGCCTCCTGGATCCGCTCACGGGCACTGATGCGCTTGGCCTGCTGCTTGCTGGGGGTCTGAGCCATGGAAGGTCAACTCCTGTACGCGGCGCGCGGATGCGCGCGGGAAACCGCACCGGGTGCGGCGGGATCGAGTGAACGCGGGAGTTGTGCGCGCTGCCTGCGGACGAACGTGCGCGGCGGCCCTACGGCCTCGGGCGGGTCAGCAGGCAGGCGCGAGAACCGGCGGACCACGCCGGGGAGCCGGGCTCAGCACCACGTCCTCGCGGCGCGGCCGCACGCGGTCCGACACCGGCAGCGGCACCCGCAGCACCGGCCGGACCGGAGCCGGGAGCAGCAGCAGGACCAGGGCGCGCAACGGGCGGGTCAGCGACTGGCGCAGCGCGCGCAGCGACCGGGCCAGACCCGTCAGGGCCGCGTCGCCCAGCCGCAGCCAGGCCGCGGCGGCCAGCGCGATCACCAGGTGCACCAGCAGGAGCAGCACCTGCGTCGCCGCCGGGGCCAGCGGCCCCACGTGGCCCAGCGGACCGGCCAGCAGCGACCCGTCCACCGAACCGCCGCCACACACCAGCAGGTTCACACCGCGCGCGGGCACGTGCTCGGACAGGATCGGCCCACAGCCGGCCTGCCCCAGGTTGAACGTCGTGTTGAGCAGCAGCTCGACCGGCACCAGCACACCGGAGATGTGCAGCAGCCGCCGCTCCCCGCCGGCCAGCGCGGCCGCGACCAGGAAGACGACGGCGGTCGCGGCCGCCACCAGCGAGAGCGGCAGCGGGCGACCCGTGATGACCACCTGGCCCAGCGCGGACAGCGGCACGGCGAGCGCGGTGAACACCGCGGCCCGCAGGGCCCTGATCGCATGGGTGGAGGTCGTCACGTCCCGGAGTATGCCACGACGCTTACATCCGGCACGAGGGCGCGTACCCGGGGAGTGGAAGCGTTGCCCGCCGGAGGCCGTTCGTTCACCAGCCTGACGTGCGCTCAGCCGGGACCGCCTCGCCGGTCGTGCGGATCGGCGTCGGGCCCGCCGCGCGGTCTTCCCTGGCCTGCCCGTCCCCGTCCGGGCCTGCTCGTCCCCGTCGCGGTCCTGGTCGTCGTCGTGCGCCCGGACCCGTAGCCTGGAAGGCGTTCCCGGCGACCCCGAAGAGGGGGTGAGCGCTCATGGCGCGACCGACCACCACGGTGGGGCAGGTGCTGCTGGACCGCCTCGGGGCCCAGGCGGAGGTACTGGCCGGCCTCGACGACGCCGTCCGGGCGGACGAACCGGACGCGGTGCACCGGATGCGGGTCGCCTGCCGGCGGCTGCGCAGCGCCCTGCGGACCTTCCGGCGGCTGTTCGCCCCCGGGGCCACCGACCACCTGGTCGCCGAACTGCGCTGGCTCGCGGCCGCCCTCGGCCGCGCCAGGGACGGCGAGGTGCTCGCCGAGCGGCTGGCCGCCCAGGCCCGGGCACTGCCCGCCGAGTGCCGGCCGGAGCGGGTCGCCGCGGAGCTGGAGCGGTGGGGGCGGGTCGAGTACCGGCAGGCGTGGCCCGAGGTGCTCGCGGCCCTCGACAGCCCGCGCCGCCGCGCCCTCGCCGACGCCCTCGCCGCCCTCCTCGCCGACCCCCCGCTGCGCCGCCGGGCCGGGCGTGACGCCGTCCCCGAGCTGGCCCGGATCGCCGAGCGCGAGCAGCACCGCACCGGCGAGCGCGTCCGGGCGGCCCTCGACGCCGGGGCCGGGCCCGCCGAGCAGCGCGACCGCGCCCTGCACGAGGCCCGCAAGGCCGCCAAACGCGCCCGCTACGCCGGCGAGACCGCCGCCCCGGCGGTCGGCGCTGCCGCCGAGCGGTACACGGACCGGATGAAGGCCGTCCAGGAACTGCTGGGCGAGCACCAGGACGCGGTGATCGCCGCCGACACCCTCGCCGGGCAGGCCGCCGACAGCGTCGAGCCCTTCGGCCTCGGGGTGCTCTACGCCCGCCAGCTCACCGCCGCCGAGACGGCCCGGTCCCGGCTGCCCCAGGTGTGGGACCGGGCGGCGGGGCGCAAGCTGCCGCGGTTCGGCTAGAGCGTGCCCGACCTGGACCCGTGTGCCGGCGGGCCTACTCCTGCGCCGGGTCCAGCCCGGCCGACCGGGCGGCGGTGCGGAGCAGGGCGCGGAGCATGGGGGTGGTGAGGCGGCCGGTGTTCGTGTTGCGCGGGCTCACGTGGTAGCAGCCGTACAGCTGGAGGGCGGGGCCGCCGTCGGTGGCGGGGAGGACGGCCAGGGCGCCGTGGCCGAAGGCGGGTCGGGGCCGGGGGACCTGCCAACCGGCCTGCGCGAGGGCGGGCAGGAGGGCCTGCCAGGCGAAGCCGCCGAGGGCGACGACGGTCCGTACGGTGGGGCGCAGCAACTGGAGTTCGCGGGTGATCCAGGGGCGGCAGGTGTCGCGTTCGGCGGTGCTGGGCTTGTTGTCGGGCGGGGCGCAGCGGACCGGGTCGGTGATGCGGACGCCGTGCAGGCGCAGGCCGTCGCCGTACCGGACGGATTCGGGGCGGTTGGCGAGCCCGAGGTCGTAGAGCGCGGCGTAGAGCAGGTCGCCGGACGGGTCGCCGGTGAAGATCCGGCCGGTGCGGTTGGCGCCGTGGGCGGCGGGGGCGAGGCCGACCAGGACGAGCGGGGCGTCGGGCGGGCCGAAGCCGGGGATCGGGCGGGCCCAGTAGTCCCAGTCCAGGTAGGCGCGGCGCTTGGTGCGGGCGGTCTCCTCGCGCCACTCGACGAGGCGCGGGCAGGCCCGGCAGTCGGTGACGACGCGGTCCAGCGCGGTGAGCGAGGTGGCGCGGGCGGCGGCCTCGGCGGGGTGGCGGGGGTGGCCGGGGTCGTCGGCGGCGGACTGCGGCATGGCCACGATCCTACGGTCCGTCCTCGGCCCCGTACCGAGCTCGCGCCGGCCGTGCCCGGGCAGGCGTAGCGTTGAATCAGCTGCTCCGGCGGCCCCCGGCTGGGCCGGGTCGGCGACGGCCGGGGCTGGCTGGTGCGCGAGGAGGCCTCGCCGAGGCCGCAAGGAGGCCGCGATGATCGTCGATGCGGTGCTGGGTGCCATCGGGGGGCTGGTCGGGCTGGGGGCGATCTGGGCGGGCCTGAGCGTGCGGGTCGTCCAGCAGTTCCAGAAGGGAGTGGTGTTCCGCTTCGGCCGGGTGCGCAGGGAGGTGCGCGAACCCGGGCTGGTGGCGCTGCTGCCGATCGCGGACAAGCTGCGCAAGGTGAACGTGCAGATCGTGACGATGCCGATCCCGGCGCAGGAGGGCATCACCCGGGACAACGTGACCGTCCGGGTGGACGCGGTGGTGTACTTCCGGGTCGAGGACCCGGTGAGGGCGACCGTCAACGTGCAGGACTACCAGTTCGCGATCTCCCAGGTGGCGCAGACCTCGCTGCGCTCGATCATCGGCAAGAGCGAGCTGGACGACCTGCTGGCCAACCGCGAACCGATCAACCAGGGGCTGGAGTTGATGATCGACAGCCCGGCGCTGGGCTGGGGCATCCAGATCGACCGGGTGGAGATCAAGGACGTCGCGCTGCCGGAGTCGATGAAGCGCTCGATCGCTCGGCAGGCGGAGGCCGAGCGGGAGCGGCGGGCGCGGATCATCACGGCGGACGGCGAGTACCAGGCCTCGGCCCGGTTGTCGGAGGCGGCGGCGGTGATGAGCGCGACCCCGGCGGCGCTCCAACTACGGCTGCTGCAGACGGTGGTGGAGGTGGCGGCGGAGAAGAACTCGACGCTGGTGCTGCCCTTCCCGGTGGAGCTGCTGCGCTTCCTGGACAGCGCGACGGACAACCAGCAGCGGGCCGCGGTGAACGCCGCGGCGGCAGCGGCGAAGGCCGCCGAACGGGCTGCCGTGGAGCGCGAGGAGACGGCGAAGGAGGAGGTCGAGCAGGACCGGTCGCAGCACGAACTCCCGCCGCTGGAGGAATTGTTGGACCAGTCGCCGCTGCAGGGGGCGGACGCGCCGGGCGGGCGCGCGGAGCCGGACCAGGCGGCCTGACCGGTGCCCGGTGGCGGCCTCCGCGGGCCCGGACCAGGATGGAACAGGGGGCGGGAAGCCAGGCCAGGAGGCGGGACCATGACCAGAGCCAGCGACATCATGCACCCGGGCGCGGAGTGCATCCGCGAGCACGAGACGCTCGCCGCCGCCGCCCGGATCATGCGGGAACGACACGTCGGCGCGCTGCCCATCTGCGGGGAGGACGACAAGCTGCTGGGCATCGTGACCGACCGCGACATCGTGCTGCGCTGCGTCGCCGAGGGCCGGGACCCGGCCGGGGTGATGGCGGGCGAACTGGCCCTGGGCCGGCCGATGACGGTGGAGGCGGACGAGGACGCGGAGCAGGTGCTACGGGTGATGGAGCAGTACCGGGTGCGCCGGCTGCCGGTGATCAACCACCCGGAGCACAAGCTGGTCGGGATGATCAGCGAGGCGGACATCGCGCGCGGGCTGCCGCAGGCCCGGCTCGCGGAGTTCGTGTCGGCGGTCTGCGCGGAGGAGGCGCCCACGGAGGAGGCGGCCAAGGCCGGGGCCTGACGGCGGCGGATCGGCCCGTTGCGATCAGTCGGGGCATCGTCCGGCCAAGGTGTCGAGGTGGCGGCGCAGTACGGCGCGCAGTTCGCCCGGGCCGACCAGGTCCGGGTGCTGGACGGCCTGGAGGGTGAGGCCGTCGAGCAGGGCGGAGAGGCGGCGGGTCTCGACGGCGAGGTCGAGGCCGGGCGCCAGGGCGCCGGAGCGCTCGGCCTCCGTCAGGACGCGCTGGATCAGCTCGTCCAGTCCGGCCTGCACCTCGGCGGCGCGGGAGCGGAGTTCGGGGCGGGTGCGGGCGGCGGTGACGAAGGACAGCCAGAGCGCGGACTCCTCCCGGCGCCCGGCGTCCAGGGGGAGGGTCTCGGCGAGGAGGTCCTCGACCTGTGCGCGGCGGTCGGTGCCGCCCTCCGGGTCGAGCAGGGTGCGGGCGTGGGCGCGGATCCGGCTGTCGATGCGGCGGGCCAGCTCCTGCATCGCGAAGATCATCAGTTCGGAGCTGCCGGCGAAGTAGTGCCGTACCGAGCCGATGGCGAGCCCGGCCTCGTCCGCGACGTTGCGCAACGAGGCGCGTTCCAGTCCCTCTCGGGCGGCGACGCGGAGCACGGCGTCCGCGACGGCCTGGCGGCGTTCCACGGGGTCCACGATCTTGGGCATGTTGCCGTTATAGCACGGTCGAGCTAAATTGCTGATTTAGCATGGTCGAGCTATAAAACTCCCGGGGAGGGGTGCGCCGATGAACGTCTGGCTGCAAGCGGGGCTGATCGCCGTCGTGGTCGCGGTGGTGGTGATCCGGCGGCTGCGTGGCGAACCGCTCAACGCCCGGGACCTGTTCGCGCCGCCGGTGGTGCTCACCACGATCGGGATCTGGTCGCTGGTGCGGCACCCGGGCCTGGGTGGGGGTGACTACGTCTGGGTGGCCGCCGGTGCCGCGCTCGGCGTCGGGCTCGGGGTGCTGCGCGGCATCACCGTCACGCTGTTCGAGCGTGACGGCGTGGCGTGGCAGCGGTACACCGGCCGGACTTTCCTGGTCGCCGCAGGCTCCCTCGTGGTGATGGCGGGCTTCGGTTTCCTCGCCGGCCGCTTCGGTCTCGCTCCGGACGCCCGGCCGGTCCAGCTGTCGATCGGCGCGGGCTTCCTCGGCGAGGCCCTGGCGGTCGGCTGTCGGGTGCTCCTCGCGGGCCTTCCCTTCGCGCCCGAGCGACGGGACTTGAGCCTGCCCCTCGGTACGGATCGGATCAGGCGGTAACTTTGGTTGTCGCGTGACGATTCGTTAACTATGGTTGTCGCATGACAGCGATCGAGATCACCCCCGAGGAACGGTCCGAACTGGCCAGGGCGCTCGGTGACGCCCTGAACCCCCTTGCCGGGGCCGTGCGTTCGCGTGCGACCGGGCTGCCCGAGGACCGGATGTGGAACGCGGACCCGGCCGAGGTCGCGCTCTCCGTCCTCGCCACCTGGAAGGTGCTGGACACGGAGGTCAAGCGGCTGACCGCGATCGCTGCCGCGACCGCGGGCTCCTACGGCGCGAGCTACGAGCAACTGGGCGCGGCCTGGGGCATCACCCGGCAGGGCGCCCGGAAGAAGTGGCCGGAGGCCCGCCCGTCGGCGCCGCAGGGCGGGCTCGAACTGTTCGGTGGCACCGCCGAGTTGGAGCAGGAGGCGGAATCCGGCGGCTGGCGCTGGGCGGGCGTCGGCGCCGACGGTGCGCGCGGCGCCGCCGACCGCGGCTACCCGACGAAGGAGGAGGCCGCGGCCCGCGCCGGGGCCTTCCTCGGCGAGCACGCCGCGCCCTAAGCGCGCTCCCGAAGCGCCCGGGCGATCAGTTCCGCCAGGTGCAGGGCCTGGCGGCCCTGGGCGAGTTGGGCGATCTGGGTGCGGCAGCTGAAGCCGTCGGCCAGGACCACCGTGTCGGGGGCGGCGGCCCGGACCTCGGGGAGCAGGACGCGCTCGGCGATCGCCTCGGACACCTCGAAGTGGCCCCGCTCGAAGCCGAAGTTGCCGGCCAGGCCGCAGCAGCCGGAGTCCAGCACCCGGTTGTGCAGGCCGAGTCGGTCCTCGACCCGGCGGTCGGCGGCACTGCCGAGGACGGCGTGCTGGTGGCAGTGGGTCTGGGTGACGGCGTCCAGCGGGACCTGGGGGAGCGGGGCGTCGGGTGCGTACTGGTCGAGGAACTCGGCGAAGGTGCGGGTGCGTTCGGCGAGCGGGCGGCCGTCCGGGCCGAGCAGCCGGGGAAGGTCCTCGCGCAGGGCGGCGGTGCAGCTCGGGTCCATCCCGACCACCGGGGTGTCGGCGGGCAGCCCGGCGTCGGCCAGCGTCCGCAGGCTGCGCCGCAACACCCGGCGGGCGGTGCCGAGTTGGCCGGTGGAGTACCACGTCAGGCCGCAGCAGACCGGGCCGGCGGGCAGCCGTACGTCGAAGCCCAGGTGCTCCAGCACCTCGACGGCGGAGCGCAGCACGTTCGGCTGGAGGTGGTCGGAGAAGGTGTCCGGCCACAGCAGCACCGGCCGTGCGCCCGCCGGGGCCGGGTGCGCGGCGCGGTGGCGGTGGTACCAGCGGGTGAAGGTCTCCGGCGGGAGGACGGGCAGCACCCGGCGCCGGTCGATCCCGCCGAGCCGCTTGAGCAGCCCGGCGGCCGGGGAGCGGGCGAGGGTGTTGGCGGCGCCGGGGGCGAGGGCGGCGGCCCGCAGCCAGAGCGGGAGCCAGCCCATCGAGTAGTGGGCGAGCGGGCGCGGGCGGTGCCGGTAGTGCTGGTGCAGGAACTCGGCCTTGTAGGTCGCCATGTCGACATGGACCGGGCAGTCGCTCGCGCAGCCCTTGCAGCTCAGGCAGAGGTCCAGGGCCTCCCGGACCTCCGTCGAGCGCCAGCCGTCGGCGATCGCCGCGCCGCCCTGGCTGCCGGGAGGTGCGGCCATGCCGCGCAGCATCTCGGCCAGCAGCCGGGCCCGGCCCCGGGTGGAGTGCCGCTCCTCGCCGGTGGCCATGTAGCTGGGGCACATCACCCCGGTGTTCGGGTCCACGCACTTGGCGACGCCGACGCAGCGGTGCACGGCCTTGGCCAGGCTGCCGCCGTCCTGCTCGTACGGGAGGGCGAGCGGGAGCGGGCGGCGCGGGGCGGTGACGAAGCGCAGGTCGGCGTCGAGCGGGCGCGGGTCGACCAGGGCCCCCGGGTTGAGCAGGTGCTCGGGATCCCAGATCCGTTTGAACTCGCCGAACAGGGCGATCACGTCGGGCGGGTACATCCGGGGCAGCAGTTCGCCGCGGGCCTGCCCGTCGCCGTGCTCGCCGGAGAGCGAACCGCCGTAGGAGACCACCAGGTCGGCGGCCTGCTCCAGGAACTCCCGGAAGACCAGCACCCCGGCGGGCTCGTCCAGCGGGAAGTCGATCCGCAGGTGCACGCAGCCGTCGCCGAAGTGCCCGTACGGCACGCCGTGCAGGCTGTGCCGGCGCAGCAGGGCGCGCAGGTCCCGCAGGTAGTCGCCGAGGCGCTCGGGCGGGACGGCGGAGTCCTCCCAGCCGGGCCAGGCCTCGCCGCCGCCGGGCAGCCGGGTGACGATGCCGGCGCCGGCCTCCCGGACGGCCCAGAGCTGGCGCTGCTCGGCCGGGTCGGTGACGAGGGCGACGGAGGCGGAGCGCTCGCGGCGCACCGCGTCGGCGAGCCGGCGGGCGGCCTGGTAGGCCTCGACCGGGGTCGCGCCGCCGGTCTCCAGGAAGAGCCAGCACTCGCCCGCGGGCAGCCGGTCCAGCGCGGGCGGGCGGGGGCCGGCGGCGAGCAGTGCGGCGATCAGGTCGGCGGACATGCCCTCGGCGGTGAGCGGCCCGAGCGGCAGCAGCGCGGGGACGGCGTCGGCGGCGGCGCCCTCGTCGGGGTAGCCGGCCACCACCAGGGCGCGCGCGGGCGGTTCCTCGACCAGCCGGACGGTCGCGCCGAGCAGCAGCGCGCAGCTGCCCTCGGTGCCGGTGAGCGCGCGGGCCAGGTCGTGGCCGTGCTCGGGCAGCAGGGCGTCCAGCGGGTAGCCGGAGGTGCGGCGGGGCAGCGCGGGCAGGCCCTGGCGGATGGTGGCGAGGTTGCGGTCGGTGAACTCCTGGAGCTGCCGGTGGAGTTCACCGGGCCGCCCGGGCAGGGCGCGGAGCGCGGCGCGCTCCTGCGCGGTGAGCCGGCCGCCCACGGTCAGCTCGGTGCCGTCCGCGAGCAGCAGCTCCAGCCGCTCGACGTTGTCCGAGGTGCGCCCCCAGGCGAGCGAGTGCGAGCCGCAGGAGTCGTTGCCGATCATGCCGCCGAGGGTGCAGCGGCTGTGCGTGGACGGGTCGGGGCCGAAGCGCAGCCCGTACGGCCGGGCGGCGCGCTGGAGGTCGTCCAGCACGGTGCCCGGCTGGACCCGGGCGGTGCGGGCCTGCGGGTCGATGTCCAGGACCGCGCCGAGGTGGCGGCGGAAGTCCAGCACCACCGCGCCCGGGCCGATCGCCTGCCCGCCGATGCTGGTGCCCGCCCCGCGCGGCACCACCGGCACGCCGTACCGGCGGCAGAGCGCGAGGGCGGTGCGGACGTCGTCGAGGTCGGCGGGTTTGACCACGCCGAGCGGCAGCTGCCGGTAGTTGGACGCGTCGTGGCTGTAGACGGTCCGCTCGGCGGTGCCGAAGCGGACCTCCCCGCGCAGCACGGCGGCCAGTTCGCGGGCCAGCTCGGCCCCGGGGGCTGCGGACGGACGACTCACCAGGGACCTCCGGGCGGGTGCGGCGACGGCTCCGGCCGATCATGGCAGCCGCGCGCCCGCAGGGGTACCGGCCACGACCGGGGTACCGCCGATGGGGTGTCGGCCGGACCGGACCTCGGCCCCGCCGCCTGCGGAGGCGGGGCCGCGCACGTCCGGAGTCCGGTCACCGCCGCCCGGTGAGCGTGCCGCGGGCGATGTGGGAGAGCTTGGCCATCTCGAACGCGGGGTAGGCGCCGCCGGCCAGCAGCGAGAACTTGATCCCCTCGCGGCCGCCCGGGCGCCGGTGGCCGGGCGGCTGGAAGCGCCGGTGGTGCTCGGCGGCCCGGTGGAAGAACTGCGGCCGCTCGGCGCGGGTGACGCACCCGGCCAGGTCGAAGACGAACAGGTAGTGCCGGATCATCCGGACGAACAGCGCGTCCCGCACCGCGTACAGGTGCGGCTGGTCCTCCAGCAGCGCGAAGCTGCGCTCGTACTGGTCGAAGAGGTCGAACACGCCGCTGCCCGGGGACCCGGTGGGGTGGACGGTCTCCCGGCGGCGCAGCTGCACGCACTCGCGCGCCAGCACGGCGACCCGGCGGGCGCCGAGCAGCGCCGCGTGCACCACCGGGATCTCCTCGTACCGGCCGTCGGGGAAGGCCAGCCGCAGCTCCTCCCAGTGGCCGCGGCGGATCAGCCGGTCCCAGACCAGCGGCGGCGCGCCGAACAGCGCGGGCTGGTCGAAGGGTTCGAACACCTCGGGGCCGGCCTCGGCGAGCAGCGCCTCCGCCCCGCCCGGCCAGTCCCGGTCGTTGTGCCGGCGGGAGTGGCCGAACAGCAGCAGGTCCACCGGGCCGGTCTGCCCGAGCCGGTCGGCGAGGGTCTGCAGCGCGTCCTGGGGCAGCTGGTGGTCGGCGTCCAGGAACAGCAGGTACTCGCCGGCCGCCCGCGCCGCCCCCGCGTTCCGGCTCACCCCGACCCCGACCGCCGCGTTGAGGTGCAGGACCGACAGCCGCGGGTGCCGGGCCGCGTACGCGTCGGCGAGCTCGCCCGCGGCGTCGGGCGAGCGGTCGGCGACCACGATCACCTCGACGTCCCGGAAGGACTGCGCGAGCAGCGAGTCCAGGCAGTCCGCGAGCTGTTTGTGCTGGTCGTAGGCGGGGAGCACGACGCTGATGAGGGGTGAGGGCATGACGCCGGAGCGTAAGAGGACGCGCTGACCGTGGCAAAGCCCTGACGGTGCGTAATACCGAGCAATCCCCGCCAAATCGTACGACCGTACGCCATATCTTCACGCGGCCTGCCGGACGCGTCCACGACAGCCGGAACGCGCCCGGGCCCGCGACGCGTGGTGCGTCGCGGGCCCGGGCCGTGCCGAGGCTCGGCACTCTCGGTCTAGTACCAGTGGTGGTTCTGCCAGAACGACCAGGCGGCGCAGGGGCTGCCGTAGCGGGTGTTCATGTAGTCCAGGCCCCACTTGATCTGGGTGGCCGGGTTGGTGCGCCAGTCGGAGCCGGCCGAGGCCATCTTGCTGCCGGGCAGCGCCTGCACCAGGCCGTACGCGCCGGAGGAGGCGTTGACGGCGAGGTGGTTCCAGCTGCTCTCGCGGGACACGATGTTGCTGAAGCACTGGAGCTGGCCGGCCGGGACGAGCTGCGCGGCGATCTGCTGCGGGCTGCCGGTGAGGGCCGGGGCGCTGGTGAGGTCCTGGCGCGCCTGGGAGCGGGAGGCGGCGGCGTCCGCGTCGGCCTTGGCCTTGGCGTCCGCCTGGGCCTTCGCGTCGGCCTCGGCCTGGGCCTGGGCGGCGGACTCCGCCTCGGCCTGGGCCTGCGCCTGGGCCTGGGCTTCCTGCGCGGCCTGGTCGGCGGCGGCAGCGGCAGCGGTGTCAGCCTGGGCCTGGTCGGCGGCCGCCTTGTCCTCCACCGTGACGGCGGCCGCGGGGGCGGCGGTCTCGGTGGTGCTCCCGGCCTGCGGGAGGGCGAGGGCGGCGGTGGCGGCGCTCGCGACGACGAGGGTGGCGATGCCGGTGATCAGGGAGTTGCGGCGGGCATGGCTGAGCTGCATGAAGCGGACAATCCTTTTCCGTCGGGGGCCGTGCCGGTGGCACCGGGTGCGGGGCATCGCACGGGCGCCCGGGTGAGCGGGGCCCGTGCGGCCGTCCGGGACGGCCGTGGTGCCCCGGCGGAAGCGGCGGGGCGGGTCGGCTGCGCGGCGGACGGGGCCGGCTGCGCTGCCTGGCGACGGGCCATTCTTGGCAGGGCCGGGGACGGGTGGCAAAGGCAGTTGCCACTACGGCGGGTAGTAGTCGCGGGGCGGGCGCGGCGGGACGCGGTGATGATTTTGGGGGAGTTTGTCCGACTTGCACATTTGTAGGTCGAAGGCCGGTGGCGCGAGCGGAATGGGCGGGTGCGAGGTGCGGTGGCCTGCGTCCTTCGAGGCGTTCCGGGCGGCCCGACGCGGGGCGGGAGCCCGCGCCGGGGGGCCGGTCGGCGCTGCGGCCGTAGCCGTCCACTATCGGGGGCCGTAGACGGCGGACCCCGTGTGGGCGGCCTCACACGTCCGGCTGGCCGGGATCGGCGCAGGGTGACCGGCCGGTCACCGCTTCAGGAGATCGGGTGCGAGCCTCCGGTGGCGGGCGGGGCGGTCGGTTCCTCCGCCGATTCCGGCTCCGGCTCCTGCTCCTTCTCCTGCTCGTCCGCCGGAGCCGCGTCGTGGGCCGCGTCGCGGACCGGGTCGAGGGCGAGGTCGCGGGCCAGGTCCCGGGCCAGCAGGGTGGCGCCCGCGACGGCCCCCGGCATGGCGAGCACCGTCACCAGCGGAACCAGGAACGCCAGGATCAGCGGCGTGCCGAAGCCCAGCGCCAGTCCGAGCCGGGAGCGCAGCAGCCGGATCCGCTCGCGCTGCGGCACCCCGCGCCGCTGGAGGGCGACGGCGACGAGCTCGACGGTCAGGAAGAACCCGGACACCAGGAAGCCCAGCGCCGGCACCACCGTCTGCCCGATCACCGGGACGAAGCCGCAGGCGAACAGCACCACGCCGAACGCGGCCACCCGCACCAGGACGGAGGCGCTGTCCCGTACCGCGATCACCAGTTCGCGCCACAGCGGCGACTCCGGCGGGGCAGGCGCACCGCCCTCGGTCTCGTCGACCTTCGCGGACAGCGCCTCGTAGAAGGGCTGCCCGACCAGCAGGGTGACGGCGGTGAAGGTGAGCAGCGAGAGCAGCAGGCCGCCGCCGAAGGCGACCGCGGCGAGCGCGTCGCGCAGCAGGCCCTGCCAGGGCGAGCTCCAGTGGTCGGCGAAGGGGGTGGCCCAGCCGGCGAGGTCCTTCGACCAGCCGCCGAGGAAGACGAGCGCGACGGCGTACCCGGCCAGGGTGAGCAGTGCGGGCAGCATGCCGAAGCCCCACCAGCGGCCGTGCCGGCCGACCCACTTCTGGCCCCCGACCAGGTACTTCATCCCCGCCACAAGATCTCGCATGGGCGATCACCCTAGGGGTTCCCCGTCCGGAACCCCGCATTGCCGTGTTCCTGCCAGTTTCGACCGGCAGGGCCGGGCCCCTCCTGTCGCGACGCCTGCGGGGCCACCCTCGGTGCTCCCCGACCTGTCGATGGAGGAGCCTGATGAAGCGTCAATTCGGAAGATTCATCGTGCTGTTGGCCAGCCTGGTGCTCGGCGCCGGCGCGCTCGTGCTGCCCGCCGCCGCCTCGCCCGCCCCCTCGACGTCGTCGCCGGGCGTGGTCGGCGGCACGCGGGCGGCGCAGGGCGAGTTCCCGTTCGTGGTGCGGCTCTCGATGGGCTGCGGCGGCGCGCTCTACACCCCGCAGATCGTGCTCACCGCCGCCCACTGCGTCAATGGCACCGGCGCCGACACCAGCATCACCGCGACCGCCGGCGCGGTCGACCTGCGCAGCGGCAGCGCGGTCAAGGTCCGCTCGACGTACGTCTACCAGGCGCCCGGCTTCTCCGGGGCGGAGAGCGGCGACGACTGGGCGCTGATCAAGCTGGCCTCGCCGGTCGGCGGCAGCCAGGTGAGCACGCTGCCGACCACCGACTCCACCGCCTACGACAGCGGCACCTTCACCATCATGGGCTGGGGCGCCGCGACCGAGGGCGGCGCGCAGCAGCGCTACCTGCTCAAGGCCACCGTGCCGTTCGTCGACGACGCCTCCTGCGCCAACGCCTACCCGGGCCTGAACAGCGCGGCCTCGCTCTGCGCGGGCTACGTCGACCAGGGCGGCGTGGACACCTGCCAGGGCGACTCCGGCGGGCCGATGGTCCACCGGGACGCGGCCGGCCGCTGGGTCCAGGTCGGCATCGTCAGCTGGGGCAACGGCTGCGCCCGTCCCGGCTACCCGGGCGTCTACACCAAGGTCAGCACCTACGCGGCCGACATCGCCGCGGCGGCGGCCGGGCTCTGACGCCGACGGCCGGAGAGCCGAAGAGCCGAAGAGCTGAAGAGCCGGAGAACCGGAGAACCGGAGAACCGGAGAACCGGAGAACCGGAGAACCGGAGAACCGGAGAACCGGAGAACCGGAGAACCGGAGCGCCCGAGGGGGGATCCCCACCGGGCGCTCCGGCGCGTCAGCCGTCCGTGGTCGGCGGTCGGCGGTCGGCGGTCGGCGGTCGGCGGTCAGCGGTCAGCCGTCCGCCGGGGGCCGGTGCGCCGTCGAGCCGCCCAGCCAGGCCCGGGCCCGGCGCCGCTCGTAGGCGATCCGGCCGGTGGCGTCCGGCGGCAGCCGGGAGAGGACGGCGGCCGCGGCCTCGTGGCGCCCGGCCCGGGCGTACGCCCCGGCGAGGCGGCCGGCGACCAGCGCGTGGTCGTGCGGGTGGGCGGCCTGGTCCAGGCGCCCCAGGGCGGCGCCCAGGTGGGCCACCGCCGCGTGCGCGTGGGCGGTGTGGCCGGTGCGGACGGCGAGGTCCCGGTGGCAGGTGCCGTGGGCGACGCCCAGCACCAGGGCGGCCCGGGCGGCCCCGGGCGCCGGCTCGCCGGCCCGCAGGGCGGCCTCGGTCAGCCGTTCGGCGTCCGCCAGCGCCCGCCACGTCTCGGGCGCCGCGCCGGCCAGCGCGTGGGCGTGCGCCTGGGCGAGGGCGGCCCAGGCGCGCAGGCCGGGCAGGGTGCGGGCGGTGGCGTGGGCGGCCTCGGCCAGGGCGAGGGCGGTGGCCGGGTCGCCGCTCCACCAGTGCAGGGTGCTCTGCCGGGCGAGCAGGGCGGCCGCGGTCGGCTGGTCGTCGGCGGCGCGGGCCCACTCCAGCCCGGCCGCGTACCAGCCGAGCGCGCGGGTGCGGCGGTCCCCCTCGAAGTGGGCCCAGCCCGCGAGTTCGGCGTAGCGGGCGGCGAGCGAGCGGACGGCGGGGGCGGTTTCGCGCGGGGCGGCGTGCTGCCAGGCGGCCAGGGTGCGGGCGTGGTGTTCGAGGACGGTGGCGAGCTGTTCGCCGCCGGTGTGGGTGGCGGCCGCGCGGTAGACGTCGAGCAGGTGGCCGAGCACGGCGAAGGTGGCGGCGTCCGGGCGGCTCGCCGGGGGCCCCGTGCCGCTTCCGCCGAGGGGTGGCGGGGTGGGGGCGGCGAGTTCGCCGAGGTGCTCCCGCTCCTGCCGGACGGGCTGCCAGAGGGCGGCCAACTCGCCTCCGGTGAGCAGGAGTTCGTCGGCCCGGGCGGGGAGTCCCGGGGGTGGCCAGCGGCGGGCGTTCTCCACTCGGCTGATCAGTGAGTTGTGGTAGCCGAGCAGGCGGCCGAGTTCGGCCTGGCTGAGTCCGCGGGCCTCGCGCCAGTGGCGCAGCCGGTGGCCGAAGCGCAGGCGCGCGGACGCGGGGGCGGGGAGGGGTGGCAAGGGGTCTCCCGGGGGGTGGGGGAGCGCTCGTGGGGGAGCGCCATGCCCAGGTATCCCCTTTGACGTGCCATTGTCAAACTGTGGTTCGCATCCCTCGAACGGCACCGGGCCCGGGAGCCTCCGCAACGGCTCCCGGGCCCGGCACCGTCGCGCGGCGCGGACGGGTCAGGACTCCGCCGCCACCGCGGCCCGCCGCCGTCGGCCCACCACGGCCGAGGCCGCGAGCACGATCGCCGCGGCGACCAGCGACAGGTACATCTGCTTGCGCCCGTCGGCGTCGGTGAACATGTACGCCACCACGAACCCGATCATGCCGATGGCCGTCCAGGTCAGATAGGGGTACAGCCACATGCGGACGGTCAGCCGCTCGGGAGTCTCCCGCTCGATGATCCGGCGCATCCGCAGCTGGGAGAAGCAGATCACCAGCCAGACGAACAGCGCAACCGCGCCGGAGGAGTTGAGCAGGAACGCGAACACCGTGTCCGGCGAGGTGTAGTTGAAGAACACCGCGACGAAGCCGAAGACCACCGAGGACAGGATCGCCACCCGCGGCACGCCCCGCTTGGTCACGCTCGCGAAGGCCTTGGGCGCGTCCCCGCGCTGGCCGAGCGAGAAGGCCATCCGGGAGGCCGTGTACATCCCGGAGTTGAGGCAGGACAGCACGGCCGTCAGTACGATCACGTTCATCACCTGGCCGGCGCCCGGGATGCCCACGTGCTCCAGCACCGCCACGTACGGGCTGCCCTTGACGGCGTCCGAGTCCCACGGCAGCAGGGTGACCACGAGCAGGATCGAGCCCAGGTAGAAGATCCCGATGCGCCAGATCACGCTGTTGGTGGCCTTGCTGACCGCGCGCTCCGGGTCCTCCGACTCGCCCGCGGCCAGGGTGACGATCTCGCTGCCCATGAAGGCGAAGACCACCGTGAGCATGCCGGTGAACACCGCCCCCACGCCGTGCGGCAGGAAACCGCCGTGGCCGGTCAGATTGCTGGTGCCGACCGCGTGGGTGCCGGGCAGCACACCGAAGACGGCGAGCGTGGCGATCACCAGGAACGCGGCGATCGCCACCACCTTGATCCCGGCGAACCAGAACTCGAACTCGCCGTAGGAAGCGACCGAGAACAGGTTGGTGGCGGTCAGCACCGCCATCACGAGCAGTGCGAACGCCCACTGCGGCACGCCGGGCATCCAGGCGTTGAGGATCTTCGCGCCGGCGGTCGCCTCCACCGCGAGCACCACGACCCAGAAGAACCAGTACAGCCAGCCGATGGTGAACCCGGCCCAGCGGCCGAGCGCGCGGTCCGCGTACGCCGAGAACGAACCGCTCTGCGGGTCGGCCGCCGCCATCTCGCCGAGCATCCGCATCACCAGCACGACCAGCACACCGGCCAGCGTGTAGGAGAGCAGGATGCCCGGCCCGGTGGAGGCGATGCCCGCGCCGGAGCCGACGAACAGGCCGGCGCCGATCACCCCGCCGATGGCGATCATCGACAGGTGGCGGTTCTTGAGCCCCGCCTTCAGATGGCCCTCGCCGCCGTGCCCGGGCGGCCCGGCCTGCTGGGGGACCTGGGCGGCTGCCGCAGGCCTGGTGGTGTCCGCACTCATCAGATGAGCCCTGTGCCTTTCCCGCGCGCGGCGCGACCCTCGGCTCGTTGCGCCGGAGGGTGGGGGACGGACCCGCGCATTGCGGTGCAACCTAACTTCTACGGCCGGGTATCGGAACAGAGCATCCGTAAATGTTCGGTAACCGGACACAAAAAGCCAGGTCAGAGTGGGTGGAATAGTGGTGCGAAAAGCTCAAATCTGACGCACCGCCAATGAGTTGAAGGCCCTTGAGGGCCCGGTTCGAGCCCCGCCGCGGCTCACGGCCCGCGCAGTTCCAGCACGGTGATCCGCGCCGCGTCCGCGGGTCGGCCGGTCAGTCGCGCCGCCAGGATCCGGGGGATGTCGTCCTCCTGCGAGTATCCGGGCACCACCTCGACCTCCGCGCGCCGGACGCCGGCCTCGCCCCGCACCGCGTACACCACCCGGTACACGGTCCGCTCCGGTGGTGGCGGCGGCGGTGCGCCCTGCCCACGGCTCCGGACGGTCATCGGCATCGACCTCCTCGGCTCATTGTCGGCCCGGTGTGGCCGATCGGGGCAAACCCGGGCACAGTGGGAGTCTCGGCACGTCCTGGGCACGTCCCGGGCGCGTCCTCGGCGCGAGGACGCCGGGCCGGGCGGCAACGCCGGCAACGGGAAACTCCGGCAACGGGAAACTCCGGGAAGGAGCGACCCCCATGCAGACCACCTGGAAGGGGACGATCAGCTTCGGGCTGGTCAGCATCCCCGTCCACCTCTACTCGGCCACCCAGGAGCACGACGTCCCGCTGCACCAGGTGCACGCCAAGGACGGCGGACGGGTGCGGATGAAGCGGTACTGCGAGCGGGAGGAGAAGGAAGTCCCGTACGCGGAGATCGCCAAGGGCTACGAGTCCCCCGACGGCCGGACCGTCACGCTCACCGACGAGGACCTCGCCGACCTGCCGCTGCCCAGCAAGAAGATCATCGACGTGCTGGCGTTCGTGGACGCCGACGGGATCGACCCGCTGATGTTCTCCAAGGCCTACTACGTGGGCGTCGCCGACCAGGCCGCCGCCAAGCCGTACGCCCTGCTGCGCGACGCGCTCACCGCGTCCGGGCAGATCGCCGTCACCAAGATCGCGCTGCGCACCCGGGAATCCCCGGCGGTGCTGCGGGTGCACGACGGCACACTGGTGCTGCAGACCTGCATCTGGCCCGACGAGGTCCGCCCCGCGGCCGGCATCGCGCCCGAGGAGGACGTCACCGTCCGGCCGCAGGAGCTCAAGATGGCGCGCTCGCTGATGGACACCCTCTCTGAGGACTTCGACCTCGCCCAGTTGCACGACGACTACCAGCAGGCGCTCCAGCAGGTGATCACGGCCCGGTTGGAGGGCGTCGAGCTCCCGCACGAGGAGGAGCCGGGCGAGGCGCCCGACAACGTGATCGACCTGATGGAGGCGCTGCGCAGCAGCCTCAAGCGGGCCAAGGGCGGGCGGGGGCACACCGCCGGGCCCGACGGGGACGAACCGGCGGAGGCGCAGCCCGCGCCCCGCAAGCGCGCCCCGGCGAAGAAGCCCGCCGTCGGGAAGGCCGCTCCGGCGAAGAGCACGGCCCCGGCGAAGAAGACCTCGACCGCGAAGACCACGACCGCGAAGGCCGCGGCGGGAAAGACCGCGACCGGAAAGGCCGCGACCGGAAAGTCCACGGCTCCGCGCAAGGCCTCCTGAGCCCCGCGGATCCGGCAGCCCCCCGAGAACCGGAGGCGATCCCGATGGACCTGCTGACGTACAAGGAACTCGACACCGACCCCGACCCCGAGGCCCCGCCGCCGCACCGGAGCCCGGTGCAGCGGGCCTGGCACTGGCTGCTCGGCCTCAACCCGACCGCCGTGGTGTTCATGGTCGCGCTCTCGCTCGGCCTGGCCATGGTCGGCGCCCAGGTGAGCTGGCTGCCGATGCTGGTGCTGATGGCCATCGTCTGGGGGGCGACCGTCCTCGCCCTGGTCGGCGTGATCGCCCGCTGGATGACGCCCGGCCGGGGCAGGCACCGCGTGGCGTCCTGACCCGGCCGCGTCCGCGTCCGGCTCCTGTCCGGCTCGCGCCCGGCGGTGCTCAGCCGATCCACACCGTGGTGATGTTGCAGAACTCCCGGATCCCGTGCCCGGACAGCTCCCGGCCGAACCCGGAGCGCTTGACGCCGCCGAACGGCAGCGCCGGGTGCGAGGCGGTCATCCCGTTGAAGAACACCCCGCCGGCCTGGATGTCGCGGACGAAGCGCTCCTGCTCGGCCTCGTCCCGGGTCCAGACGTTGGAACTGAGCCCGAACGGCGTGTTGTTGGCGAGCGCCACCGCCTCGTCCAGGTCGGCGACCCGGTAGACCGTGGCGACCGGACCGAAGGTCTCCTCCTGGTGGATCCGCATGGCCGGGGTGATGCCGGTCAGCACCGTCGGCTCGTAGAAGTAGCCGGTGTCCCAGCCCTCCGGGCGCCCGCCGCCGCACTCGACCCGGGCGCCGTGGGTGCGGGCGTCCTCGACCAGCTCCTCCAGGTCGTCCCGGCCCTGGCGGCTGGCCAGCGGGCCGACGTCGGTCGCCTCGTCCATCGGGTCGCCGACGCGCAGCGCCCGCATCGCCTCGGTGAAGCCGACGGTGAAGCGGTCGTACACGTCGGTGTGCACGATGAAGCGCTTGGCGGCGATGCAGGACTGCCCGTTGTTCTGCGCCCGGGCCCGGACGGCGGTGCGCACCGCCGCGTCCAGGTCGGCGCTGGGCAGCACCACGAAGGGGTCGCTGCCGCCCAGTTCCAGGACGGCCTTCTTCACCTCGTCGGCGGCGGTGGCGGCGACCGCCCGCCCGGCGGGCTCGCTGCCGGTGAGCGTCACCGCGGCCACCCGGCGGTCCCGGATCACGCCCTCGACCGCCCCCGAGCCGATCAGCAGGGTCTGGAAGCAGCCCTCCGGGAAGCCGGCCCGCCGGAACAGCCCCTCCAACGCCAGCGCCGTCCGGGGCACGTTGGAGGCGTGCTTGAGCAGGCCGACGTTGCCCGCCATCAGGGCCGGCGCGGCGAACCGGACCACCTGCCAGAACGGGAAGTTCCACGGCATCACGGCCAGCACCGCGCCGAGCGGGCGGTAGCGGACGTAGGCGCGGGCGGCGCCGGAGTCGGCGACGTCGCCCGGGGCCGGGTGCTCGTCGGCGAGCAGTTCCTCGGCGCGGTCGGCGTACCAGCGCATCGCCGTGGCGCACTTGGCGGCCTCGGCCCGGGAGGCGGCGAGCGGCTTGCCCATCTCCTCGGTCATCGTGCGGGCGATCGCCTCCCGGTCCTGGTCCAGCAGGTCGGCGGCCCGGCGCAGCAGGTCGGCGCGGGCGGCGAAGGGGGTGGTGCGGTAGCCGTGGAACGCGGCCTCGGCGCGGGCCAGCCGCTGCTCGATGCCGGCCGCGTCGAGCGGTTCGAAGGTCTCCAGGATCTCGCCGGTCGCGGGGTTGACGCTGGCGATGGGCATGCGGGGCTCCCAGGGGGGTCGGGGTCCGGTGCGTCTGCGCCTCTCACCCTCCCCGACGGCCGGCCCGGGGGCACGCCACCACCGCCCGGCGTGTCCCGCCGGGCGGTGGTGGCGCGGGCACGTCTACTCGGGCAGCGATTCGACCCTGGCCGCCGCCTCGCGGGCCCGGGCGCCGGCCCTGGTCCGCCCGGCCGTCACCAGCCGGCTGGGAAAGCGGTGCAGGTACTCGGCCTCCAGCTGCCCGGTGCGCAGGGTGTGCCGCTTGAGGGCCTCCTCCGAGCCGTACAGGAAGGTCTCGTGGCGCGTGCGGTGCAGCTGTTCCAGCTCGTGCAGGAGCGTGTCGTTGCCCAGGGCGTGCGGGGAGACGCCCGCAGGCCGGATGTGCGGATCCTCGACGTGCCGCATCTGGTACCTCCTCGGCGGAAGCCCCCTCCTCCAGGGTGCCCGCTGCCCCCGGCCGGTGCACCAGTTCGGGTGGCCGGGGGCGCGCCCGTCAGGCCGGTCGTGATCGAACGGATCGTAGGATGAATGCTTCTGGACTCTTCGCTCCCGCCCCCTACAGCTCGGACAGATCCCCCATGCCGCTCCCCAAGGCCGAACTCCACCTGCACATCGAAGGCACCCTGGAGCCCGAACTCGCCTTCGCCCTCGCCGCCCGCAACGCCGTCACGCTGCCCTACGCCGACACCGAGGCGCTGCGGAAGGCGTACTCCTTCAGCGACCTGCAGTCCTTCCTGGACCTGTACTACGCGCTGATGGCCGTGCTGCGCACCGAGGAGGACTTCGCCGACCTCGCCGACGCCTACCTCACCCGGGCGGCCGAGGCGGGGGTGCGGCACGCGGAGATCTTCTTCGACCCGCAGGCGCACACCGCGCGCGGCGTGCCGCTCGGCGTGGTGGTCGACGGGCTGACCCGGGCGCTGGCGCGCAGCGAGGAGCGGCACGGGATCAGCACCCGGCTGATCATGTGCTTCCTGCGGGACGAGTCCGCCGAATCCGCGCTGGAGACCTTCGAGGCCGCCCGCCCGTACTTCGACCGGATCGCGGGCATCGGCCTCGACTCGGCCGAGGTCGGCCACCCGCCGGCCAAGTTCCGCGAGGTCTACCGGCGGGCCGCCGAGGCCGGGCTGCGCCGCGTCGCGCACGCGGGCGAGGAGGGCCCGGCGTCCTACATCACCGAGGCGCTGGACGTGCTCGGCGTCGAGCGGATCGACCACGGCCTGCGCTGCCTGGAGGACGGCGAGCTGGTCGCGCGGCTGGTCCGCGAGCAGGTCCCGCTGACGCTCTGCCCGCTCTCCAACGTCCGCCTGCGGTGCATCGACACCCTCGCCGACCACCCGCTGCGCGAGATGCTGGAGGCCGGCCTGCTGGTCACCGTCAACTCCGACGACCCGGCGTACTTCGGCGGTTACGTCGACGACAACTTCCGGGCCGTGCAGCAGGCCCTCGCGCTCGACGAGGAGACCCTGCGCCGGCTGGCCGCCAACTCCTTCCGGGCCTCCTTCATCGACGACGAGCGCCGGGCCGAACTGCTGGCCGAGGTCGAGGAGTTCCGGTTCTGAGCGGCGTCCGACGGGCTGGTCGCCCGGCCCCGGAGCGGTAGGGCCCGGGGCCGGGCGGACGAGGTCGGCCGAACGGGGTCAGAGCAGGGTGCTCCAGTAGTACCAGAACCGGTTGAGGACCAGCAGGGCGATCACCGCGTACCAGAGCGCCGGGACGACCCAGTGGTAGCGCGCCGCCTCGCGGACGACCGGGCGCAGCGCGCGGCCGGTGGGGATGATCCCGGAGCGCAGGTTGTGCAGGGTGGTGTACCAGAACAGCGGGATCATCGAGGCCCAGACCACCATGCAGTACGGGCAGAGCGCGCCGATCCGGTAGAGCGCCTGGTACATCAGCCAGGTCACGAAGCCGATGCCGAAGACCGTCCCGGCCTGGAGGCCGAGCCAGAACCAGCGCCGGTACGCCGCCCCGGCGAGCAGCCCGGCGCCGATCGCGATGACGACCCCGAAACCGACCAGGCCGAGCAGCGAGTTGGGGAAGCCGAAGGCCTCGGCCTGGTCGCTGCGCATGATCGAGCCGCAGCTGATGATCGGGTTGATGTTGCAGGAGGGGACGTACGAGGGGTCCTTCAGCAGCCGGATCTTGTCCAGCGTGAGGACCGAGGAGGCGAACAGGCCGACCGCGCCGCCGATCAGCAGCAGCCAGGCGAACGGGCGGCTCGCGCCGTACGTCCGCGCGGCGGGGGCGGCGGCCGTCATCCGGTCACCTGCTTGACCATCGCGGTGAACTGCTCGGGCGTGGCGGCCTTGCCGCCGGTGAGGACGTCCAGCTTCCTGCCGTCCAGCTTGACGGTCGGGGTGCCGGTGACGTCGCTCTTGTTGAACTCCTCGTTGACCTTGGCCGCCCACGGCGCGTAGGTGCCGTCCTGGACGGCCTTGACGAAGCCGTCGGTCTTCAGTCCGGGCACCTGGCCGGCCAGGTCGAGGAGGTGGTTGACGTCGCCGAAGCCGTCGGTGCGCTCGTCGGGCTGGTTGGCGTAGAGCACGTCGTGGAACTGCTTGAACTTGTCCACGCCCTCGTTGAGCGCGGCGCCGGCGGCGGCCAGCGCGGTGCGCGAGCCCTTGCCGCCGAGGTTCTTGTCCAGGAACGTCGCCAGGTGGTACTCGATCTTGTACGTGCCGTCGTCGGCGAGCTGCTGGATGGCCTTGCCGGTGGTGGTCTCCAACTGCTCGCAGAACGGGCAGCGGAAGTCCTCGTAGATCTCCAGGGTGTGCGGGGCGTCGGCCTTGCCGTAGGTGATCACGGTGCCGTCCTGGCCGCCCGTGTTGGCGGGGACGACCAGCGGGCCGCTCGCGGCCGCGTCGGCGGAACCGGAGCCGGAGGAGCCGCCGACGGCGAAGGCCACGCCCGCCACGAGGGCGAGCACGGCGGCGGAGGCGCCGCCGACCACGATCCGGCGGCGGATCCGGTCGGAGCGTTCGGCCTGGGCGCGGGCGGCGCGCATGCGGTCGGTGGCGCTGGTCTTGGCGGCGGCCTTGCGGGTGTTGCTCATGAGGTGTCGTCCTGTGCTCTCGGGCGTGCGGGGGTGCGGGCGCGCGGGGCGCGCGGCGAGAGGACCGGCCGGGAGCGGCGCCGAGCGGCGCGCGCCTGTCAGCAGGCCAGGGCGAGCGCCGGCGGACCGCGCCGGACGGTCGGGCGGACGACGACGTCCTCGGCCGGGACGAGGGCCCGGCTGGCCCGGGGGAACGGCACCCGCGCCACCGGACGGGCCGGGACGGGCGCGGCGAGCAGCCGCAGCCAGCGGGCGGCGGCCGGCAGGTGCCGGTGCAGGAAGTCGCCCAGCATCCGGACGGTGCGGGCGAGGCCGGCCAGCGCGGCGTCCGCGCGGCGCAGCCAGAACGCGCCGGCCAGCGCGATCGCGCCGTGCAGCAGCAGGAGCAGCAGGACGCCGATCTGCTGGGAGACGCCGTGGCCGAGCAGGAACCCGCCCAGCGAACCGCCGCCGCACAGCAGCGGCTGGAAGCCGCGCGCGGAGCCGGGCGGCAGGGACGGGCAGGTGGTCTGGGCGAAGTCGAACAGCGCGCTGACGCCCAGCTCCAGCGGCAGGAACACCGCCGCGACCGCCGGGTAGCCGCGCTCGCGGCCGGCCGGCGCGTACGCCACCGCGAACACGGCGACGCAGGCCAGGGCCATCGGGCCGGCCGGCAGCGCCCGGCCGGTGACCAGCACCTGGCCGAGCCCGGCGAGCAGCACGACCAGCGCGGCGAAGACCGCCGCGCGGAGCGTCCTGGTGACCGGGCCGATGTCCATGGCATCCGAGTCTGCCACAGGTTGAAAGCGAAACGGTCGGGCCGGTGGTCCGCTGTGAAGAGCCTCACCACCGGCGCTGAGCTGGGCTTATGCGGCCCTTACGCGGGTCGGGCCGCCGTGCTCACCGGGGTTGCCCGCCGTGCTCACCGGGGCCAGCCGGCCGTGCTCACCCGCGTCCGGCCGTCGCGCCGACCCGCTCCTCGACCAGATCCCGGAAGTGCTCCAGATCGCCCCGTACGGTCCGCTCGATCGCCCCGGCCAGGGCGAAGCCGCGCGGCCCGCCGAACGCCTCGTGCATCGCCTCCGGGTCGTACTCCACCCGGATCTGCAGCCGGGTGTGCCGGGCGTCCAGCGGCAGCAGCGCGAACGCGCCGTGCAGCCGCGGTTCGTCGAGCGTCCGCCAGGACATCACCCGGCCCCGGCCGCGGTCGGTGATCTCGGTGTCCACCGCCCGCTCGGCGCCGTCGACCTCCAACCCGAGGTGCGCCAGGTTCCGCCCGTGCGGGTGGGCGCTGCGGACGCCGTCGAGGAACTGCGGGTACTCGTGCACCCGGTGCAGTTGCTCCCAGGCGGCGAGGACGGGGACGGCGAGGTCGATCTGTTCCTCAAGGATGCTCATCACGGTGCTCCGTGGCGGGGGGCGCAGGGGGGGCGCTGGATACGGCGCGCAGTTCCAGCCTGCGCCCCGCGCGGGAGCCGGGCAAAGGCGCGCCCCCGGGCGGGCGGGCGTCGCGGGGCTGCGGGAGACTGGGCGCATGCCGGAGCTGCCCGAGGTCGAGGCGCTGAGCGACTTCCTGTCCGAGCGGCTGACCGGGCGCGTCATCGCCCGGGTGCAGCCGGTCGCGATCAGCGCGCTGAAGACGTACGACCCGCCGGTCACCGCGCTGGAGGGGCGGACCGTCGGCCCGGTGACCCGGCGCGGCAAGTTCCTGGACATCGAGGCCGGCGGGCTGCACCTGGTGGTCCACCTGGCCCGGGCCGGCTGGCTGCGCTGGAAGGACGGCCTGCCCGCCGAACCGCCGCGCCCGAGCCCGAGGAACCCGCTGGCGCTGCGGCTGCGCCTGGCCGGGGAGGCCGGCGACGGCTTCGACCTGACCGAGGCGGGGACGAAGAAGGGTCTCGCGGTCTACGTGGTGAAGGACCCGGCCGAGGTACCCGGGGTGGCCCGGCTCGGCCCCGACCCGCTGGACCCGACGTTCACCCTGGCGGACTTCGCCGCCCTGCTGAGCGGCGACCGGCGCCGGCTCAAGGGCGTGCTGCGCGACCAGGGCGTGCTGGCCGGGGTGGGCAACGCCTACTCGGACGAGGTGCTGCACGCGGCCCGGATGTCCCCGTACAAGCTGGCGTCCAGCCTCACCGAGGAGGAGACGGCGCGGCTCTACGAGGCGCTCGGCACCACGCTGCGCGACGCGGTGGAGCGCTCGCGGGGGCTGGCGGCGGGGGAGCTCAAGGCGGAGAAGAAGCTGGGGCTGCGGGTGCACGGCCGGACCGGCCTGCCCTGCCCGGTCTGCGGGGACACCGTGCGCGAGGTGTCCTTCGCGGACTCCTCGCTGCAGTACTGCCCGACCTGCCAGACCGGGGGGAAGCCGCTGGCGGACCGGCGGCTGTCGCGGCTGCTGAAGTGACGGCGCGGGCGGGGCGGGCCCGGTAGGGCCCGCCCGTTCCTGCGGGGCTGCGGTGGGGGCGGGCCCGGCGCGGGTTCAGCGCTTGACGGCGACGCCGCCCCAGTAGTACGCGGCCTTCGGGTCGGCCGGCGGCTCGCCGTCCGGGCGCCAGGCGAGGACGGGGGAGAGGCCCGGCTCGACCAGGTCCCAGCCGTCGAAGAAGCGCAGGACGTCGTCGTGGGTGCGCGGCACGAGGGTCATGCCACCGGCCCGGGCGGCCTCGGTGACCTTGCCGACCGCCTCCGGGTCGAAGTCCTGGGTGGGGGTGGTGAGGGCGATGCAGCTGCCGGCGGGCAGGGCGTCGCGCAGGGCGGCGACCCGGCCCCACGGGTCGTCCTCGTCGGCGATGAGCATCAGCACGGCGATCATCAGCAGGCCGACCGGCTGGGTGAGGTCCAGCGTGGCGGTGAGCGCCGGGTCGGAGAACAGTTCCTCGGGCTTGCGCAGGTCGGCGTGGATGTAGGTGGTCCGGCTGGCCGGGCTGGACACCATCAGGGCGCGGGCGTGGGCGAGCACGATCGGGTCGTTGTCGACGTAGACCACCCGGGTGCCGGGGCTGACCGCCTCGGCGATCTCGTGGGTGTTGGGCGAGGTGGGGATGCCGGTGCCGAGGTCGAGGAACTGGCGGATGCCGTGTTCCCGGGCGAGGTGGCGGACGGCCCGGCCCTGGAAGGCGCGGTTCGCCTTGGCCATCTCCTTGACGCTCGGCACGGCCTCCTCGATGGCCTGCCCCATGGCGCGGTCCGGCGGGAAGTTGGTCTTGCCGCCCAGCCAGTAGTCGTACACACGCGCCGAGTGGGGGGCGGTGGTGTCGACGCCGAACCGTTCCCACTGGCTCAGCTCGGCGGGGTCGTCGTCGGGCCGGTCCTGGTCCGGGATGTCCTGACTTGTCGTCATGGCCACGTCCTCTGATGGCAGATCATCACACTGGGGAAGGCACAGCGTAGCGGTCCGGAGGGGAGGCCGGGCGTCCGGTCGGGGAAGTGCTGGGGGAGCCGGGGCGGGCGGGGTGTGCTTGCGCCGTCGGAGTGGTGATCGGGCCCGTCTGAGGCGCCATCGGGGAGCGGCGGCGGCACACGGGGGATGCATTCGGAATGTTGTCAGATCATCAGATTTCCTCACAAAAGCCCTCGCGGCGACTGCTGCTGGTCGCGGCCGGGATGTCCCTGCTCGGGGCGGCCGGCTGCGGCAGCCCCTGGAGCGGCGCGGACGACGCCGGGGCGGGTGCCACGGCACGGCCGCCGGGTGCCGCGCCGGAGGCCGCAGGGTCGTCCGCCGGGCCGGAGGCGGCTCAGGCCGCCGCCCCCTCTGCGGCGCCCCCGCCCGCCCCCGCGGCTGTGCCGCCGCCCGCCGACCAGCCGATGCCCGCCCGCCGGCGGCTCACGGAGGAGGAGGCCAAGCCGGTCAACGAACTCGACCCGAGCCAACGGGTGGTGGGGCTCACCATCGACGACGGGCCGGATCCCCGGTACACGCCGACCGTCCTGGCGCTGCTCCAGCAGTACGGGATCCGGGCGACCTTCTTCCTGGTCGGCGAGTGCGCCGTCGAGAACACCGGGCTGGTCCGGGAGATCGCGGACCACGGCCACCACATCGGCAACCACACCTGGACCCACCCCGACCTGCGGCACATGTCCGACGAGGCGGTGCGGGACGAGCTGGAGCGCACCTCCGAGCTGCTGTACCGGACCACCGGGCGCCAGCCGTCCTGGTTCCGCGCGCCCGGCGGGGACTGGTCGCCGGTCGCGCTCAGGGTGACCACCGAGCTCGGGATGCGGCCGATGGGCTGGACGGTGGACCCGGAGGACTGGGCCACGCCCGGGACCTCGGTGATCACCGAGCGGATCCTCAAGAACGTCCGGCCCGGGTCGATCGTGCTCAACCACGACGGCGGCGGCGACCGGTCACAGACGGTGGCGGCGCTGAAGGCGTACCTGCCGGTGCTGATCGACCAGGGGTACTCCTTCTCGGCCCCGGCGAACTGAGTACGGGCGCGGGGCGGCGGGTGCGGGTGACGGTTCCCGGCAGAAGTCGCGGCTTTGCCGCTTAAACCACCTGAAAGAGTGGATTGGGAGAACCGTTTCTGCTGATTTTGGGCCTCTAGGGTGATCTCGCATCAATGCATCAGGTACCGCCAGGTACCTCCTGAAAGGCCATCAATCATGCGTCTCCGCAACACCGTGCTCGCCGTCGCCAGCGCCGTCGCCCTCGTCCTCGCCGTTCCGACCTCCGCCAACGCCACCGTCGGCGACTTCCTCTACAAGGTCGGCCGTCTCCCCGGCGTGCCGGCCGGCCTCGCCGACCCGCGCAGCGGCGAGTGCATCAACCTGTTCGGGGCCACCGAGGCGGACCCGGCCTTCGCGCCGGAGAACCTCACGCGCTCGACGGCCACCGTCTTCCTGGACTTCGACTGCGAGGGCGACGTCTTCTACGCCATGAACCCCGGCAAGAAGCTCGGCGACCGGCTGAAGCTGCGCTCCGTGGTCTTCTCCTGAGTGGGGTGGCCCGGGCCGGGCGGTCGGCGTAGCGTCGAACTGTCCGGCCCGGTCGCCGGCGCCCCGCCGTGCCCGCGTGCGGCTCGCTGTGCCCCTGGTCGGGCGCCGAAAAGCCTGGGCAGAGCGAAGGAGGGCCTGGGATGACCGGCAACGGCTACGCACACCCCGAGGCGCTGGTCGGTACCGAGTGGCTGGCCCACCACCTGGACGACGGGACGATCCGGGTCGTCGAGGTGGACGAGGACACCACCGCCTACGACCGGGACCACATCCCCGGCGCGATCGGCTGGAACTGGACCACCGACCTGCACAGCCAGGTCGGCCGCGACTACGCCGACCGGGAGGGCGTCCAGCACCTGCTGCGGGCGGCCGGCGTGGAGGACGACACCACCGTGGTGCTCTACGGCGGCAACAACAACTGGTTCGCCGCGTACGCCTACTGGCTGCTGCGGCTGCGCGGCTTCGGGCCCGTGCGGCTGCTGGACGGCGGGCGCAAGAAGTGGGAGCTGGAGGGGCGCGGGCTCACCGAAGAGGTGATGGACTACCAGCACACCGCCTACCGGCTGACCGGGCCCGAGCGCCCGGAGCTGCGGGCGCTGCGGGACGAAGTGCTGGGCAAGGCCGAGCTGTTCGCCAAGCCCGGCTCGGACGCGGTGCTGGTCGACGTCCGCTCGCCCGCCGAGTACCGGGGCGAGCTGATCGCGCCGCCGCACCTGCCGCAGGAGCAGGCGCAGGTGCCCGGACACATCCCCGGTGCGGTCAACATCCCCTGGTCGCAGGCGGCCAACGACGACGGGTCGTTCCGCTCGGCGGAGGAACTGCGGGCGCTGTACGCGGGGAAGGGCGTGGAACCGGAGCGCGAGGTGATCGCGTACTGCCGGATCGGCGAACGGTCGGCGCACACCTGGTTCGCGCTCACCGAGCTGCTGGGGTACCCGCACGTGAAGAACTACGACGGCTCGTGGACGGAGTACGGCTCGCTGGTGCGGGCGCCGGTGACGCTCGGCGGGTGAGGGGGGCGGCGCGCGAGGGGGGGCGGGGGTGCGAGGGCGGGGCGTGAGGGACGGGTGGGGCGCCGGGGGCCGGTGGGGTGTGTGACGGTGCCGCGGCGGTGTGATGTCGGCCCGTTTCTTTTCATGAACATCTCACAATTGGGGAGTGGACCGGGAGCCGCCGGGACATGGATCGATCCGACCCATCGTCCCAGTGACCCTGGAGGACCACGTGCGCAAGAGGCTGATCGTCTCCGCTGCCAGCGCCCTGAGCCTGTTCCTGGCCGTCCCCGCCTCGGCGGCCGACTTCCAACCCGGCGCGGCCGGCATCGGAGACCCGTACTACCCGACCTACGGGAACGGCGGGTACCGCGTCTCGCACTACGACATCCGGCTGAAATACCAGCCCGCCACCGACGAGCTGGAGGGCACCACCACCATCCTCGCCACGGCGACCGAGAACCTCTCCCGCTTCAACCTCGACTTCGCGCTGAACGTCCAGGAGGTCCGGGTCAACGGACGTCCGGCGACCTTCGCCACCAGCGGCGAGCAGGAGCTGGAGGTCACGCCCGCCCGCCCGCTCGCCAAGGGCAGCCAGGCCACCGTGGTGGTCCGCTACAAGGGCGTCCCGTCCACCGTGAAGAAGTACGGCTTCACCGCCTGGCTGCGCACGCCGGACGGTGCGGTGGCCGCCGGCGAGCCCGAGTCGGCGTGGTGGTGGTTCCCGAGCAACGACCACCCGAGCGACAAGGCCACCTTCGACGTCTCGGTCCAGGTGCCGGACGGCAACCAGGTGATCAGCAACGGCATCCTGGCCGGCGCCGTCTCCCAGGCCGGCTGGACCCGCTACAGCTGGCGCGAGAACAAGCCGCAGGCGACCTACCTGGCCACCCTCGCGGTCGGCAAGTTCGACGTCACGACCGACTCCACGCCGAGCGGGCTGCCCGTCTACAACGCGTACAGCAAGGACCTCGGCGAGAACACCGACGCGGCCAAGGCGAGCGTCGAGCGCACCGGCGAGATCGTCGACTGGCTGAGCGGCTACTTCGGCGAGTACCCGTTCAGCTCGGTCGGCGGCTACGTGCCCAACGTCAAGACCGGCTTCGCCCTGGAGACCCAGACCCGGGTCTTCTACAGCCCCCGGCAGTTCGCGCGCGGCTCCAACACCTCCGTCGTCGTCCACGAGCTGGCCCACCAGTGGTACGGCGACAGCGTCTCGGTGTCGCACTGGAGCGACATCTGGCTGAACGAGGGCTTCGCCCGGTACTCGCAGTTCCTCTGGTCCGAGCACGAGGACGAGGGCACGGCACAGGAGCTCGCCGACTACGTCTACGCCTCGCACCCGGCCGACGACCCCTTCTGGACCGTCAAGCCGGGCGACCCGGGCGCCGCCAACCAGTTCGCGAACGCCGTCTACGACCGCGGCGCGGTGGCCATCCAGGCGCTGCGCAACGCCGTCGGGGACGACAAGTTCTTCCAGATCCTGAAGGGCTGGCCCACCGAGCGCCGCTACGGCAACGCCTCCGTGCCGGAGTTCCAGGCGTACGCGGAGAAGGTCTCCGGGAAGAAGCTCGGGGACCTCTTCGCCACCTGGCTGTTCACCGCCTCGAAGCCGGCCGTCGGGCCGGCGCCGGCCGCTGCGGCCGCTGCGGCCTCGCTCGCGCCGGGTGCGGGCGCGGGACAGGATGCCGGGCGACTGCCGGCGGAGCCGAAGTCCTGGAAGAAGATCCAGGAGACCAACTCGCTGCACGACGAGGAGCGTTGATTCCTGGCTCCGTCGAGCCCCCGGATGCGACCGGTGACGTGGTGACCCGGTGACCCGGTGACCTCGTGACCTGGTGACGGGCGTGGTCCGGTCGGCCGCTTGAGGAAGTGGGCGATCGATCGGGCTACGCCGCTCCGGGGCCGTCCGCCGCCAGCAGCTCGGTGAGGCGGCGGACGGCGAAGGGTATGAGCTCCCGGACCGGGACCAGCCGACAGGGCGCGTTGCCGACCAGCACCTCGCGGATGCCCGCCCGCTCCTCGAACTCCTTTCCCACGACCGGGAAGTGGGTGTCGTTGTCGTCGCCCACGTCGGGCGCCTCGATCCAGACCCGCTCGCCCTGGATCGCCATCGGGAAGCGCCGGAGCTTGAGGCGGCGGTTGGGCGCGAAGGTCTCGGCGTAGTGCAGGAAGGTGTTGCGGTTGTGCCCGACACCGATCAGCAGCACGTACCCGCCGAGGTCGTGCAGCGCGCCGAAGGGCGACTCGCGGCCGACCGCGAAGCCCAGCGAGCGGCGGGCGGTGACCTCGCGGGCGTGCGCCCCGACCGCGGCGACCGAGGCCTGCGGATGCGTGCTGCGCAGGCTCTCCGGCAGCGCGCGCAGCGCCTCCGGTACGGCGCCCATCGGGGAGGGGAGCCCGGGGTGGAACAGCGGGACGGCGGCGCGCCGTTCGGCGACCTCGGGGCTCGGCGGGCCGGTGTGCTCCGGCGCTGGGTCCCGGACGAGGGCGGTGGTGAAGGTGGGCACCGCGACCGTGCCGCCGGGCCCGACCGCCTCGCGCAGGCTGGCCACCACGGCCGCGGCGCCGCCGTCGACCCGGCCGAGGCTGGAGAGCGAGGAGTGCACGATCATCGCCATGCCCTCGTGGACGCCCACCCGCCGCCAGCCCTCGACGAGATCGGCGGTGCTGAGCGGCGCTTCGAGCGGTGCGTCGAGCGACACGTCGAGGGGCGCGGCGAGCGGGGTGGTGCGCGGGCCGGCGCTGTGCGCGGTGGTGCGGTGCGCGGTCATGGTGCCCCCTGGTGGTGCTGTGCAGGTGCTGGTGGGATCGTTCGGGGCCGACCATAGCGCGTGCCACTGACAACCGGTCAGGACGGGGTGGCCGTCCGGCAGTCCGCCCTGCCCGGTCGTGCGGTGCGGGGCCGGCGGCCGTTCAGGGCCTCGAACCCGTCGCTTCGGCCAGCACCCGGGCCTCCTGCTCGGGCGTGAAGCCGTGGCCGAGGGGCGGTTCGCCGCGATCGCGGTCCCAGGCGAGCACGTCGGCGGCGGTGACCGCGAGCGGGGTCGCCGGCATCCCGGCCGCCCTGGCCCGGGCGGCGCTGCGCTGCTGTCCGGGCCAGAGCGGCACGTCCCGGACCAGCGGGAAGAACGGCGGCGGCGCGCTCTCCGGCGGCACCGGGACGACCTCCACCTCGGTGCCCGCGACCTCGGCGCAGGTGGCGATCAGCCCGCCCAGCGTGGTCGGTTCGGCCGGGCCGACGGCGTGGAAGGCGCCCGTCCGGTCGTCCTGGAGCAGCCGGACCACCAGCCGGGCCAGGTCGCGCGCGTCGACCACCTGGACGGGCTGCTCCGGCCGCCCCGGCAGCGCGATCCGCCCGCCCCGGGCGGCCCGGCGCGCCCAGTAGGTGAGCCCGCGCTGCTCGTCGTGGGGGCCGGCCACCTTTCCTGGGCGCACGATCGTCGCCCGGTCCCCGTAGCGGGCGGTGACGTCGTCCTCGCAGGCGACCTTGAGCCGGCCGTACGTCTCCTCGGTGAGCTGCTCGGCGTCGCGCAGCGGCGCGCGGCGCGGGACGGACTCGTCCGAGCCGGGGGCCAGACCGCTGCGCTCGTACACCGCGTGGCTGGAGATGAACAGGTAGCGGCCGACCCGGTCGCCGAGCGCGTCCATGGCCTGGCCGACCTGGCGGGGGCGGTAGCCGCTGACGTCGACCACCGCGTCCCAGCGGCCGTCGCGCAGCGCGGTGTAGTCGCCGGTGTCGCGGTCGCCGATCAGGTGGGTGGCGGCGGGGAAGAGGCCGGGGTTGGTCCGGCCGCGGGTGAACAGGGCGACCTCGGCGCCACTGCGCAGGGCGTCGTCGGCGATCGCGCGGCCGACGAAGGAGGTGCCGCCTAGGAGGAGGATCCGCATGGGGCCAGCGTAGCGGCGGGGCCAACAGGCCTGGGGGGAAAGGCGGGTGGTGGGACGCCGGAGGGCGCCGCGTGGTGCGCGGCGCCCTCCGGCACCGGGCCTAGGCCGCCGCTTCGGCGGTGCGGGCCTCGGTGAGGATCAACTCCTCGATCCCGTACAGGAAGCGCTCCATCGCCGGGCGGGGGAGCACCGCCGGGTCGGCCGTCATGGCGAGGCTCAGCGCGCCCGGGGACTGCAGCGCGTCCAGGGCGTAGGTCAGGCCGGGGCGGGGCTCGAACTCCACCGGCCAGGTCAGGGTGGTCCCGCCCTCGCCCTCGCCCGCGTCGGTGTCGGGGGAGGCGGCGACCAGCTCGCGGGTGTCGTTGAAGATGCAGGACCGGTCCGCGAGCGGGACGCCCTCGGCGGCGAGCCGCCCGATCTCGGCCTCCAGTCGGAGCTTGTCGTAGTAGGCGTGGCGGTAGGCGCCGATCGCGGCGGCGTTGGTGCGCCGGACGACGTCCCTGAACTCGGCGGTGGCGTCCGGGAGGTGGAACAGTCCGTCGCCCGCGACCACGCTCACCGCGTTGGTCAGCTCGGGCAGGAAGCGGTTGCTCACCACGACGTTCAGCACCGCGTCCGTCGAGCCCGACAGCCGGGCCGTCATCGCCGCCGTCGCCGCCAGCAGCACCGAGGAGGACGTCACCCGGTGGGCGGCCGCCACCCGGTCCACCGTGCGGGCCAGCGCGGGCGAGCGCAGGACGGCGTTCGGGAACCTGGGGGCCGGCGTGGCGGGCTCGCCGGGCGGGGGGAACAGCCGGGTCGGCGCCAGCCGCAGCTTGCGCAGGAACTGCTTGCGGGCGCCCTCGTCCCGCCGCCGACCGCGCTCCGAGGTCTGGAACTCCGCCTCCTCCAGCGGTTGTTGGGCGGGTTCGCGGATCTCGGCCAGCTCGGCCGGCGAGGTGCCCTGGCAGAGCGCGGTGAGGTCGGCCACCAGGCGGCTCATCCCCGTGCCGTCGACCGCGGTGTGCGAGAGCACCAGGCTCACGTACCGGGCCGACCCGTCCGCCGCCACGACGCCGACCCGGATCGGCCACTGGGCGGCGGTGTCGAACGGCAGCGCCGCCAGCTCCTCGTGCAGCCGCGCGCCCGCCTCGGCCGCCTCGGCCGGCTCTGCGCAGTGCTGCACCTCCACCTCCAACCTGCCCTCGGGGTCGACCACTTGGCGCAAGCGGCCGGCCTCGCCCGGCACCAGGCGGGTGTGCAGCGAGTCGTGCAGGTGGAGCAGCTTCTCCAGGCCGGCGAGCAGGGCGGGCAGCGGCAGTCCGGGGTCGAGCGGCGCCGCCGCGGCGATGTTGTAGCGCGGCGCGTCGGCCGGGGCGAGCCGGCTCACGGCGTCCCGGATGGCCTGTTGGCCCCAGGTGGCCGGGCCGGTCCCGGCCCGGCCGGACGAGAAGGCGATGTGCAGCAGTTGACGAGTGGTCACCGTGTGGCTCTCCGATGTGGCGGTGGATCGTGACGTCGTGCCGGTGCGTTGGGAGCGCGGATGCTGCTGGGGAGAGTGTGGCGCACCGCCCGCCCGCCGTCGAGGTCCGGCGGCCTGGGTGCGGGGCCCGGTGGGCGGGCGCGGCCGGGGCTTCCGCATCTATCTCGACGTGAAGTATCTTGATGTCGAGATTGATGTCGATCATGCAACGGGGGCCTGCCATGCGGGGGAGCGGACTGATGGCGCAGCTGCGGAAGCCGCCGGGCGGGCGGGACGCGCGGATCATGCTGCTGGCGCAGTGCGTCGACCGGACCGGGAGCGGGGTGTGGGCGGCGGCCTCGGTGCTGTACTTCACCTACGTGTGCGCCATGGACGCCCGGCAGCTCGGCGTGCTGCTGGGCGTGGGCGCGGCGGCGGGGATCGCCGGGTCCCCGCTCGCCGGGCGGGCGGCCGAACGGCTGCCGGTGCGGTGGCTGCTGATCGGGTGCCACCTGCTGCGGATCGGGACGATGGGCCTGCTGCTGGTCGTCGACGACTTCGCCACGCTGCTCCCCGCCGTCGCCCTGACCTGCCTGGCCGAACGGGCGGCCAAGACCCTGGAGATGCTGTTCGCCACCCGGATCGCGGGCGAGCGGCGCGGCACGTACCAGGCGCTGTTCCGCAGCGTGGCCAACGCCGGGTACGCGCTCGGCGCGGGCATCGCGGCGATCGGCCTGGCGATGGGCACCACGACCGCCTACCGCGCGCTGATCGTGGCCAACGCGCTCTCCTTCGTCCTCGCCGCCGTCCTGGTCCGGCGCACCCGGGAGCCGGCCGTGCGCGGCCTGGTCGCGGCGGCCTCCGGCGAGGAGCCCGCCGCCGCCCCGGCGGCCGTGCCCAGCCCCTGGCGCGACCGGGGCTACCTGCTGTTCGTCGCGCTGGACATGCCGCTGAACCTCGACGACTCGATCCTCAACGTCGGCCTGCCGCTCTGGCTCGTCCACCACACCGGCGCGCCGCACGCCGTCGTCCCGGCCTTCCTGATCCTCAACACGGTGCTCGTGGTGCTCCTGCAACTGCGCGTCTCGGCGCGGGCGGAGGGCCCGCGCGGGGCGGCCGCGGCGGTGGGCTGGTACGGCCTGACGCTGCTCGGCTGCTGCCTGCTGACCGCGCTCGCCACCGGCGGCGGGCCGTGGACGGCCTCGCTCGCGCTGCTCGCCGCGGCGATGCTGGTCACGCTGGCGGAGCTGATGCGCTCGGTGAGCTCCTGGGAGCTGGCGGTCGTCCTGGCGCCCCCGGGGGCCCGGGCCTCCTACCTGGGGGTGGCCGGGATGGCCCAGTCGGTGCAGAAGTCGGTGGGCCCGCTGCTGCTCACCGGCGTGGTGATGACGGCCGGTCCGGCCGGCTGGCTGGCCCTCGGCGCGGCGACCGTCGGCCTCGGCGCGCTCCAGCGCCGGGCCAGCCTGCGCCGGCTGGCGGCCCTGGCCGGCCCGGCGGCCGAGCCGTCGCCGCGGGTGGGCGCGGCGGTCGGCTGATCCGGCGCGTCGCGGCCGCCGGGCGCCCGCCGGGCCCGGTGCCACCGGCTGGCCGGAGCGGACGGCGGAGGGGGGCGTCAGGGCCTGGTGGCGTGCGGAGGGGGGCGGTCGGCCGCGCTGCCGCAGGGCGGCTCGTCAGATCATCTGGCGGGCCATTTCCGCCGGCCCGGGCCGGGTGGCGGTGACGACGTGGTAGTCGAGGAGGCCGCTGCGCCAGGCGGGGAGGAAGTTGCGGCTCCAGTGACCGGGCGGGACGGCGTCGGTGAGGTAGCGGTCGAGGCCGGGCCAGACGGCGTCGCCGATGGACTCGGTGGTGATGGTGGTGTAGCCGGCCGCGGTGAGGTCGCTGGTGAAGGCGGCGAGGGGGTGGGGGACGTCGAGGCCGTCGGCGAAGCTGGCGAGGAGGATGCTCAGGCGCTCGGTGATGTCCGGTCCGGCGGCGGCGAAGAAGGTGGTCACGACGAGTCGGCCGCCCGGGCGTAGGACGCGGGCGGTCTCGCGGGCGAAGCCGGTGAGCTCGCGGAAGTGCTGGGCGGCCTCGACGGAGTAGACGCCGTCCAGGGAGGCGTCGGCGAAGGGGAGTTGGTTGGCCGATCCGAAGGTGTAGGCCAGCCGATCGGGGTAGGTGGCCAGGGCTTTGGCGTTGACGGCGCGGGCGCGCTCGATCTGGTCCGGGTGGATGTCGACCCCGGTCACGCCCCCGAACCGGAACTCACGCAGGGCGAGCGCCGCACCGAGCCCGCGCCCGCAGCCGACCTCGGCCAGCCGCAGCCGCTCCCGTGGCTCCGCGAACTCCCGCAGGACCCGCCGGTAGAGCTGCTCCTGGCTGTGGACCCGGTCCTCGGTCGTCGGGGCGGTGAGGTCCATGTCCCGCCAGTAGCCGAAGTTGATGAATCCACCGGCGAAGCTCGCGGCCCGGGACAGATCGCCGGCACCGTAGGTCCGGCGTACGGGGGCGGGGATGTGGTCGTGGCTCATGATGGTCGGTCTCCCGGTGTGTGATGTACCCGGTCTCGGCGGTGGAGTGACGACCCCGGACCGGGGGCGCTTGAACGTGCGGTGTGGCGGTGTGGCGGCGCTGCGACCGGCTCCGCGGTGCTCGGCGCCCGTCGGGCGCGCCGAGGTACGTACCCAAACCGGTGGTGATCCGAACACGGTACGTGATGGACCCCGGTCCGGGGCGGGAAAGGGGCGCGGAGGTGGCCCGGGGGGCTCAGAACACCGCCGCACTACCGGGGGCGGCTACCGGGCGCGCGGGACGGCGGCTTCCAGACCGGCGCGGCGCCACCGGCGTCAGCCGGGCCGGGGCCTTCGCCGCCCGGCAGGCCGAGGGAGGAGACGCGCGCCGTATCGAGCGCGCCGCCGAGACCCTCGACGTCACCGGGTACCAGGCCCGGTGGGACGCCGAGGTGTCGCTGCGGCCGGTGATGCCGCACCTGATCCACGAGTCCGCCCGGCACAGCGGGCACGCCGACTTCCTCCGGGAGGCGGTCGACGGGGTGGTGGGGGCGTAGCCGCACCCCGTGGGGCTACCAGCCCAGGAGGTGGGTGCGGCGGGTGAGGGCGGTGAGGATGGACTCGGCGGCGCCGGCGGGGGTGAGGGAGCTGGTGTCCAGGGTGTGCGGGCCGGGGACGGCGCCCGGGGTGGGCTGGAGGACGACGAGGTGGAGGGCGGCGCCGGTGGTGCGGCTCTCGCGGCGGAAGGTGTCGAGGGTGGGCGGAGCGGCCGGGCACTCGACGATGACCTGGTAGCCGCCGGTCGCGTAGGCGAAGGCGGCCTGCGCGGCGGCGGCGAGGGCGGTGGTGTTCTGCCGCTCGGCCTCGGGGAGGTGCGGCGGGAGCTGGCCGCGCCGGATGACCCGCAGGAAGTCGTGCGCACGCAGGTGGACGCTCGGGTGCAGCTCCTCCGCGAGCCGGCTCGCGACCGGGCTCTGGCCGGCCCCGGCCGGGTCGACGAGGACGAGGACGCCGCCGGCGCCCCGGCCGCCCCCGAGCTCCGGCCCACCTACGGTCGTACGGTTCACAGCTGCTGATCCCTTCGCGGGCCGGGGACGGACGGGTAGCCGGGGCGAGGCGGTCGGAGTGCGGACGGGCCGGCCGGCCCGGATACGGACAGCCGACCGCCTCGTCCCTACGACTGGTGCTTTCGGGGATCAACCTAGTCCACGCCGGTGCCCCGAGTCGTCCCCACTCCTGGACCGGAGCGCTCAGCGGTCCTCGACGCGCAGCACGATCGGGTTGGTCAGGGCCGCCATCGGGCCCCACGGGAGGTCCGGGCCCATGGCGTTGCCCTTGCCGGGCGACCCGTCCGGCTTCGGGTGGCGGACCTCGGCCCGGACGTAGGCGGCGAGCGAGGCCGTCGTGCGCCAGACCACCGTGCCGGAGCCGTCGGCGGGCAGTGACTCCTGGTGCAGCTGGCCCTCGTCGGTGAGGAGGCGCACCGTCCCGCCGGGGACGCCGGAGACGGTCAGCCGGACGTCCAGCGGGGCGTCCGCCGGGACGGCCAGCTCCTCGCCGATGCCGGCCCGGCGGCCGTGCCCGGTGACGGTGAACTCCAGCTGGACGGCGGCGGATTCGGCGAGCCAGCTGCGCCCGTCGCGCAGCCCGTCGAGGATCGCGTCCCGGGTGAGGTCCTCGGCCAGGACGACGTTGTGCGGGGAGCCGATGACCTGCGGGGCGCTGTGCGCGTCGCTGTTGCCCAGGGCGGGCAGCCAGGAACGGCCCTCGCGCAGGGCGACGGCGAGCCGGCCGTCCCAGGTGTCGACCGCGGACTCGTCGTCGTACGTCCAGGGCCCGTTCCACACCTCGACGCCGTCGGCCTGCTCGTAGCCGAACTTCCACTGGCAGGCGACGTACGGGCAGTACGGGTGCGCGGGCACCACCAGGCCGCCGGAGCGGTGGACCTGACGGACGAAGCGCGGGTACTCCTCGTCGCGGGAGCGGTAGCGCCAGTCGACGAACTGGCCCGCTTCGAGGCCGAGGGCCAGCCAGTGGCCGTTGCGGGTGGTGATCTCCTCGCCCGGGACGATCAGCAGGTCGGGGCCGGCCAGCGGGCCCCAGACCGCGTGCGAGGAGCTGGTGTTGTGGTCGGTGGAGACGATGAAGTCCAGGCCGGCCGCGCGGGCGCCGGCGGCCACCTCCTCCGGGAGGCGCCGTCCGTCGGAGTGCACGGTGTGCAGGTGGCAGTCGCCCCGGTACCAGGCGCGGCCGCGGCCGCGGGCCCGCTCGGACGGGTAGTGCGGGGTGAACGCCGGCCCCGGGGCGCCGAACCGGAGGGTGACCTGGACGTGGTAGTCCAGCCCCTGCGGCGCGACCTGGTAGGGGCCGAGGGCGAGGTGCCAGGTGCCCGGGTTGATCGGGCCGGGGAGGTAGCCGGGGGTCGCGGTGTCGCGGGCGAGGCTGAACTCGGTGCGGAAGCCGCCGGACCAGCCGCGGAAGCCGGGGCCGCCGAGGTCGGTGCCGCGTTCGTCGAAGATGCCGATGTCGCAGGAGTTGCCGGGGGTGCCGGCCGGGACCGGGGGCTTGTCGTAGCCGTAGCTGACGGCGATCTCGCGGACGCCGGCGGGGACCTCGACGGGCAGGTAGACGAAGTCGGGGGCGCCGGTGGGGAGGTGGCCGGTGAGGGTGAGGGTCCGCTCGGTGCCGGGGGTGCCCGGGGTGCCGGGTGCGGAGGCGGAGGCGGCGGCGGGGGTGGTCGCGGCGAGGCCGAGGGCGGCGGCTCCGGTGGTGAGGCCGGTGCGGAGGAGGTCGCGACGGGCGGGGCGTGGGGTGTCGTGGTCGGCGGGCATCGGGTCCTCCGGGTCGGGGCGGGCGGGTCCGTCCGGGCCCTTACCCGTGGCGGTGAATCAGGGGTGAGCCGGGGCCCACGGGCGGGGGGCGGGTCGGTGAAGGGGGTCGCCGTCGGCCGGGTCGGCGAGTTGCGGGCGGTGACGAATGGTCCGTTCATATTCATAGCGAGCGGATCGGATCATCGCGGAGGAGGCGGGTGTGGCACTGAGTCGGCGGGCGCTGCTGGCGGCGGTGGCCGGGAGCACGCTGGCGGGGTGCGGGCGCTCGGTGGGCGGCGGGACGGCGGCCCCGGCGGCTTCCGCTTCGGTTTCCGGGGCCTCGGAGCCATCCGAGCCCCCCGAGGCCTCGGCGATATCGGCGGCGGCGCCGTCGGAGCCCCCGACGCCCGCCCCGACCGCTGCGCCCGCCCCGACCGCTGCGCCCACTCCGACCGCTGCGCCCGGGCGCCGGGAGCCGACCCGGGCCGAGCTGGTCGTCCGGTACGGCGGCACCGCGCCGAAGCAGTGGGGGATGGAGGTCGCCGGGGTGACCACCAAACTGCCCGACGGCGAGAGCGCGACGGCGCTCACCTTCGACGCCTGTGGCGGCCCCGGCGGGAGCGGGTACGACGCCGACCTGATCGACTTCCTGCGGAAACGTTCCGTCCCGGCCACGCTCTTCCTGAACGCCCGCTGGATCGACGCCAACCCGGACGTGTTCAGGCAGCTCGCCGCCGACCCGCTCTTCGAGATCGGCAACCACGGCACCGTCCACCGCCCGCTCTCGGTCACCGGCCGCTCCGCCTACGGCATCGCCGGCACCGGCGGCGTCGGCGAGGTGTACGACGAGGTCGCGGGCAACGCGCACAAGCTCGCCGGGCTGCTCGGCCACCCGGTGAGCTTCTTCCGCTCCGGTACCGCGCACTACGACGACGTCGCCGCCCGGATGGTCGCCGACCTGGGGGAACGCGCCGCGGGCTTCACCGTGAACGGCGACGGCGGGGCGACGCTCAGCGCCGCCGAGGTGCGGCAGGAGATCGCGGCGGCCCCGCCGGGGGCGATCGTGATCTGCCACATGAACCACCCGGGCGGCGGCACCGCCCCCGGGGTGGCGGCGGCGGTACCGGGGCTGCTGGCGGCGGGGCGGCGCTTCGTCCGGCTCTCGGACGTGCTGCGGTGAGGTGGGGGGGGCGTGCTGCGGCGTTAGGCCAGTCGGAGGCCTCCCGGGTGCTCCTCCTCGATGATCCGGACCAGCCAGTCGAACACCGTCGGCCCCTTGCCGGCCCGGGCGGCGGCGAGGTCGGCGCGGACGTGCTCGCGGTTGGCGGGGTGGCAGTGGGCCAGCCGCAGTTCCAGCTGGCGGACCGTCTCCGGGTAGCCGAGGTTGCGCCGGGAGACCGCGTGGTCGCGCCACTCGATCAGGTAGTCGCCGTCCTCGGGGGTGCCGTAGCCGCCGCGCAGGCAGTCGGCGAAGGCGTCGAGGTTCCGGCCGAAGTAGCCGTCGCTGCCGATGGTCTCACCGACCACGTCCCAGAAGTCGTCCAGCGTGTGGATCCGGGTGCCAGCTATCACATAGGTCACGGTCACGGGGTCGAGGATATGCCGAGTGCGGTCGTCGGTGCGCCGCACTACCGGGCGACCGCGATGGCGGTGGCGAGCAGGCCGTCGCCGACGGCCCAGCGGCCTTCGAAGCCCTCGATGCGGCGGCCGTTGACGTTCGGCCCGGGGACCAGCAGGCGGGCGGTGAAGGAGCCGTCGGGGGAGAGGACCAGGTCGGCCTCGCTGAAGTCCAGGAACTGCTCGGTGAGCGGGAACCACGCCTTGTACACGGACTCCTTGGCGCTGAACAGGATGCGGTCCCACGGGGTGTCGGGGTGCTCGGCGAGCAGGTCGACGATCCGCTTCCCCTCCTCGGGCAGCGCGATGACGTCCAGGATGTCGTCCGGGAGCGGCAGGGCGGGCTCGGCGTCGATGCCGACCGAGGCGAGGTCGCCGGAGCGGGCGACGGCCGCCGCTCGGAAGCCCTCGCAGTGGGTGAGGCTGCCGACGACGCCGTCGGGCCAGCTCGGGGCGCCGCGCAGGCCGGGGACCAGCGGGCGGTAGGGGATGCCGAGGCGGGTGAGGGCGGTGCGGGCGCAGTGGCGGACGGTGGTGAACTCCCGGCGGCGCTTGGCCACCGCCTGGACGACGGCGGCCTCCTCGGCCGGTTCCAGCCGGGCCTCCGGCGGGTCGTCGTAGGACACCTCGGTCACGACGGCGTCCGGCAGCAGGTCCCCGATCACACGCTCCCCCTCGGTCGGTGCGCGGACGGCCGCCGCGCGGATCGAGCCTAACCCGGGTGGGGGTGGTCCCGGCGGGCCTTCCGGGGAAGATCCGCCAGGGCCGCCAACGCGCCGGGGCCGCCGGGCAGGTAGGTGACGGAGTGCAGGCCGCCGATGCCCTGGAAGGGGGCCGCGCCGATCAGTTGGCGGACGGATCCGCGGCCGAGCGTCGCGGTGCTACGGTCGTCCCCACTGGGGCGGTTCGGCAGTGCGGCCGAAGTCGCGCGGGTGGTCGGCTTCCTGGCGGGCGAGGAATCCCCGTTCGTCAGCGGTACCTGCCTCGCCGTGGACGGCGGAACGACCGCGATGCCGCCCGAAGCCCGTTGCGCTGACACCTTGTTCGAGGAGGGCCCGCTGTGCGTGCCGAACCGGTCGCCGACACACCGTACCTGGAGCTGGGCGAGGGCCCGCTGTGGGACGAGCCGGCGCAACTGCTGCGCTGGATCGGCATCCCCGACCGGCGGGTGCTCACCCTGGACCCGGCCTCGGGCGCGATCGGCTCGGTCGAACTCGACGTCACCCCCGGCACCTTGATGCCGTACGGCGACGGCGGGCTGATGCTCGCCACCGAGCGCGGCTTCGAACGGCTCGACCCGGCCACCGGCCGCACCACGCTGGTCGCCGCCGTCGAGGCCGACCGCCCGGACCGCCGGATGAACGACGGCAAGACCGACCCGTACGGCCGACCGGTCGCCGGCTCGATGGGGCGGGGGGCGCCGCGCGAGCCCGGATCGCTGTACCGGCTGGAGCGCGACGGCGGCGTCCGGGCGATCCTCGGCGGGCTCGACATCCCCAACGGCCTCGCCTGGCCGGAGCCCGACCGGCTCTGGCACATCGACACCACCACGCGCCGCATCGCCCTCTACCCCTACCCCGAGCACGGCCCCCTCGGCGAGCGGATCCGCACGCTCGACGTCTCCCACCTGACGGGCTACCCGGACGGCATGACGCTCGACGCCGACGGCAACCTGTGGGTGGCGTTCTGGGACGGCTGGGCGGTGCGCTGCCTCTCGCCCGAGGGCGAGGTGCTGGCGTCGGTCGAGCTGCCGGTGCCGCGCGTCACCAGTTGCGCCTTCGGCGGGCCGGACGGGCGGACGCTCTACATCACGTCCGCCCGGTCCGACCAGGAACCGCTCTCCGGAGGCCTGTTCAGCGTCCGGGTGTGAGGGGGCCGGGTCTGGCGGCGCCGGGTTCGAGGGGCCGCCTACTGCCCGAGCAGGTGGGCGAAGTCCAGCCCGAGGCTGCCGAGCACCGGCAGCGCGCCGAGGTCGGTGACGCCGCCGACGGGGATGCTGTAGCCCTGGTTCACCGCGCGGGGCGCGGGCGCGCCGTCGGCGGGCGCGGCGTTGGCGGGTGCGACGGCGGCCGGGATCAGGGCGGCGCCGAGGAGCAGGGCGGCGAGTGCGGTGCGCATGGGGCGGGGCCTCCGGGGGTGGGCGTGGTGGCCTGTCAACACCCTGTGGCGCGGTGCGGTCACGTATCTTCGCCCCTTCGGCCGTATTGGTAAAGATTCCTGACTTGTGTTCATGTCAACATGGCGGCGGTCTGGACCATGCGGCCGTCGGGTGTATACGTTCTCTCCACTCGGACGGGCATCGGGCGGTCTCGCCGAATCCCCTTGCGGCTTCGGCGACTTCTGTCTGTCATGTCCATGGCTTGAGAACCGGAGGGAACCATGCGCGCCATCAGCAAGAACCTCAGGATCCTCGCGGGCGCCCCGCTCGCGGCCGCCGCCCTCATCGCCCTCACCGCCGGCACCGCCAGCGCGGCGATACCGATCAACACGCCCATGTCCGGCAAGGCCACCTACTACAACGACGCCGGCTACGGCGCCTGCGGCACCCAGATCAACGCCTCCAACCAGATGCTCGTCGCGGTCTCCCACACCTGGTGGACCAGCGCCAACCCCAACAACGACCCGCTGTGTCAGGGCATCTCGGTCAAGGTCAGCTACCAGGGCAAGACCGTCACCGTCCCCGTCCGGGACAAGTGCCCCTCCTGCGACGCCGGCCACCTCGACCTCAGCCAGCCCGCGTTCGCCCAGCTGGCCCCGCTCGGCCAGGGCGTCATCAACGGCCTCACCTGGCAGTTCGTCAAGGCCGGCCTGAACGGCAAGACCGTCGAACTCTCCGAGCCCGTCACCGGCTCCACCATCGGCTGAGGCCGCGGATGAGCGACCGTGCCCGCCCCGTGACGCGGGGGCGGGCACGGCCGTCGCCCGGGGCCGCTTCCGGGCCCGGGTGTCTCGCGGTTTCAGCGCCTCAGCGCCTCAGCGCCTCAGCGCCTCAGCGCCTCAGCGCCTCAGCGCCTCAGCGCCTCAGCGCCTCAGCGCCTCAGCGCCTCGGGGCCTCACCGGCAGAGCGCGGCGTCGACGGCGTCGGCGACGTGTTGCTTGACGTCGGCGGAGGGCAGGGTGGTGACGGCGATGTCGGCGGCGCGACCGTCCTCGGTGACACCACCGCGGGTCACGTAGCCCGGGAGCGTGCCGCCGTGGCCCCAGTACACACCGCCGCAGGACAGCGGGCGGCTGGCGAGCCCCAGCCCGTAACGGCCGCCGGGGCCCATGTACTCGGCGGGGACGGTGACCTGCATCTGGGCGAGCTGGGCCGGGGCCAGCAGCTCGCCGCCGAGCAGGGCGCGGAAGAAGCGGTTCAGGTCGCTGTTCGTGGACACCAGGGCGCCGGCCGTCCAGGCCCAGGACATGTCCTGCTCGGTGACGTCCAGCGGCTGGCCGCCGGGCTCCTCGGTGTAGTAGCCGTGCGGGTGGCGCTCGTGCACCGTCATGTCGCCCTGGGCGGGGAAGTACGTGTGACGCAGGCCGATGCGGTCGATGACCCGGTGGGTGATCTCCTCGCCCGCGGGCCGCCCGGTGACCTTCTGGATGATCAGACCGGCGAGCAAGTAGCCGGTGTTGCAGTACTTCCAGCCCTTGCCGGGCTCGAAGTCGGGCTTCTGGGCGAGCGCGAGGTCGAGCAGGTCGCGGGGCTCGTGGTACTGGGAGAGGCCCTGGTCGGGCAGGAAGTGGGTGTAGTCGGGCAGGCCGCTGGTGTGCTGGAGGATCTGGTGGACGGTGATCTTCCGCCCGTCGATCTCGCCACCGGCTCCGGTGCCCCGGACGAGGCCCGGCAGGTAGGTGTCGAGGGAGGCCTCCAGATCGACCTTGCCCTCGGCGACGAGCTGCAGGATGACGACGGCCGTGAAGGACTTGGTGTTGCTGCCCGCCCGGACCTGCCCGTCCACGGGCACCGCCGCCCCGGTGGCCAGATCGCCCACCCCGGCCGTGTAGGTGCGGGTGTGCCCGTTCCGGTCGCGCACGGTGGCCAGCGCGCCCGGCACACCGTCCTGCCGGACCAGCGCGTCGAGGCGCTGCTGGACGACGTCGGCTCGGGGCCCCGCCGCCCGGGCCGCGGGCGCGGCGGCCATGCCGAGCAGCAGGGCGCCCGCGGCGACGGCCGCTGCGCTGAGCCGGAGTGGTCGAGTCCTGTACGGCGTGGACGGGTTCACGGAGCGTCTCCTCTCGCCGGGCCGACGCGCCCGGGACCTCAAGGGCATCACGCGGCACCGGCGGCGGTCGTCCGCGCGCAGGAGGAGGCCAGGCCGGAGCCGTGGTCCTGACGGTCTACGACCTGCGGTGTACGAACTGCGGTCCGGCCGTTGGCGCGTGACGATGGGGCTCACCTGAACCGGCTGCTCGATCGCCTCGAAGACGTCGGGTTGTCATCGGTCGTGTCCGCCCTCCCCCGACGGTCGGTCAGAGCTGCCACGGCTCCTCCCCGTCCCGCGGATGGCGGGGGATCGTGTGGGCCCCGGTGGCGGTGCAGCCCTGGGCATGGGTGTGCGGATCGCCGGGTTCACACCCGGGGCGTACGGCTGGACGCGGGTGCTGGGGCTGTTGGCGGTCTGACAGGGTGGCTGGCCGGGCGGGGGGATCTTGGCAGTGTGGGGGTGTTCCGGCGGGACCGGTGCGGCGTAGCGTCCGGGCAGGTCGGCGACGGGTGTGGGAGGTTCTGGTGGCGGTCAACGGCGAGGTGTCGTTCTGGTACGCGGCGAGCGGGCTGCCGGAGCCGGGGCCGGCGTTGCCCGGGAGTACGGACGTCGACGTGTGCATCGTCGGCGGCGGGTACACCGGGCTGTGGACGGCGTACTACCTGAAGAAGGCGGAGCCGTCGCTGCGGATCGCGGTGCTGGAGCGCCGGTTCTGCGGCTACGGCGCCTCGGGGCGCAACGGCGGGTGGCTGTACAACGGGTTCGCGGGCCGGGGCGCGTTCGCGAAGCGGTACGGCCCGGGTGCGGCGGCGGCGATGCAGCGGGCGATGGACGAGGCGGTCGGGGAGGTCGTGGACGTCGCCGCCGCCGAGCGGATCGACGCGCACATCGTGCGTGGCGGGGTGCTCGAAGTCGCCAGGAACAGGGCCCAGTTGGAGAGGCTCAAGGCTTTCGCCGCCGCCGAGCGGGCGTACGGCGAGGGCCGCGTCGAGCTGCTGGGCGCGAAGGAGGCCGCCGACCGGATCGCCGTCGCGGGGGCCCTCGGCGGCACCTGGACGCCGTACGGTGCGCGGATCCAACCGGCGGAACTGGTACGCGGGTTGGCGCGGGTGGTGCGGGAGCTCGGGGTGGCGGTGCACGAGGGGACGGCGGTGACGGCGATCCTGCCGGGCACCGCGTACGCCCGGCCGCGCGCGGTGACGCCGCAGGGCACGGTGACCGCCGAGTACGTGCTGCGCGCCACCGAGGGGTTCACGGCCGGCCTGCGCGGCGAGCGGCGGACCTGGCTGCCGATGAACTCGGCGATGATCGCCACCGAGCCGCTGCCGCCCGCCTTCTGGGCGGACGCGGGCTGGCAGGGCCGCGAGGTGCTGGGCGACTTCGCGCACGCCTACATGTACGCGCAGCGCACCGCGGACGACCGGATCGCGCTGGGCGGCCGGGGCGTGCCGTACCGGTTCGGCTCGCGGACGGACGCGGACGGCGGCACCCAGGTGGAGACCGTGCGCCAGCTCCGGCAGATCCTGAACCGCTTCTTCCCGGCGGCCGCGAGCGCCCGGATCGACCACGCCTGGGCGGGCGTGCTCGGCGTGCCCCGGGACTGGTGCGCCACGGTGGAGCTGGACCGTACGAGTGGCCTCGGCTGGGCGGGCGGGTACGTCGGCAGCGGAGTGACCACGACGAACCTGGCGGGCCGGACCCTGCGTGACCTGGTCCTCGGCCGGGACACCGGATTGACCGGGCTGCCCTGGGTGGGCCACACCGTGCGCCGCTGGGAGCCCGAGCCGCTGCGCTGGATCGGGGTGCACGCGATGTACGCGGCCTACCACGCGGCGGACCGCCAGGAGGCGGGCGGACGGGCCACCACCTCGCCGATCGCCCGCGTCGCGGACGTCGTCTCCGGGAGGTAGTGAACGCGACCGCGCGGGTCCGGGCGTGAGTGAACGCGTCCGCGCGTGTCCGGGCGTGAGCGAGGGCGTCCGCGCGGGTCCGGGCGGTGGCGCGTACGGTGGCGAATCCGGGGTGCGGATCCGCCACCGTACGCGCCACGGCCGTTCGGACGCTCCGCCGTGCAAAGCCGCCGGGGAGCAAGCACGGTGGGGGCGTGCTGAGGAGAACGCTGGTGGCCGTGTGCGCCCTGTGCGTCCTGCTGTTCTGCGTGCCGGCGACCGGCGCGCAGGCCAGGTCGCCCGGGTGGGCGGTCGTGGTGGTGGACCAGGAGTCCCGTAGCGTCCTGGTGCTGCAGAGCGCCGAGGAGCTGATGGCCTACCGGGGCCCGGGGCGGCTGCCGGTCGTGTGGGGCTGGAGCGCCGACCGGGCGGCCGGGTTCGCGGACCTGACGCCCGCGCGGAGCTGGACGAATCCGGACGAGGCGAAGAGCCGGGTGCGGCAGGGCCGGCGCTACCTGCTGACCACCGCCTCCGGCGGCCTGGCCGCCGTCGTGGACACCACCACCGGCGCGACCCGCTGGGCGGCGGACCTGGGCGGGGCGGCCAATCCGCACAGCATCGAGCTGCTGCCGGACGGCAACGTCGCGGTCGCGGCGAGCGGCGGCGGGTGGGTGCGGCTGTACGCGGCCTCGCAGGGGCCGCGTGCCACCGCCCACGCCGGCTACCCGCTGCCGGGTGCGCACGGCGTGCACTGGGACGGCCGGACGGGCCTGCTCTGGGTGCTCGGCGACGACGTGCTGACCGCGCTGCGGGTGGGCGGCACCCCGGCGGCGCCCACCCTGACCGCCGTCCGCTCGACGCCGCTGCCCGACCACGGCGGGCACGACCTCGCGCCGGTGCTGGCCGAGCCCGGGCGGTTCTGGGTGAGCACGCTGACCGGCCTGTGGCGGTACGACCCGGCGGCCGACCGCTTCGCCGCCGTGCGGCTGGACGACCCCGCAGCCGTCCGGGACGTGAAGAGCGTCGGGGACGAGCCCGGCACCGGACGGCTGCTGACCGTGGCCCCGGACCACAGCGGGCCGTGCTCCTGGTGCACCTCGGTGATCACCCTGCACCGGCCGGACGGGACGCGGATGCTGCGCGGGACGCACCTCTACAAGGCGAGGTGGTGGGGAGGCTGGTAGCAGATCCGCGACGTGCAGGTGCCGGTTTCGGGGCTCGGGTCGGCGATGCCACCCGTTCTGCCGACGGCATTCGGATGATGGGGCATATTGTGTACCCCGGCAAACTACTCCAATAGAAGTGAGTTTCCCGTCGCCGTCCGTAAACCATCCGTCGACCGTGTCGGCTGGGATAGCGTCGAAGGCGTCGGGGGGCCGACACCGATTCGGTGTATTCGAACACCAGCTACCGGGCCGTAATGTCCGGAATGAGTCATGGAGAAAAACATGTCGAATTTGATGCCGGACAACATGCCGGAGAAAATGCCGGACACCGTCGACGACCTGCAACTCGCGGCGGAATCGCTGGCCGCTTTCCCGGCCCGGGGTGCGGCCGTCGGCGCCGATGTCACCGAGCGCCTCGCGGCGGTCGCCGAACTCTGCCGGTCGGTCGACGCGGTGCTCGACAGCCTGGTCGTCCAGGTCGCCGCGGAAGCGGCCGAGGAGGGTTGGACGGCGGCCCGGATGGCGGCGGAACAGTCCGGTTACTACGCGAGGTTGCGCCGGGCACTGCTCCCCGCCGCGACCGGCGCCGGGCTGACGCAGCAGTGAGCGCGCTGCACCCGGGCGTGCACGTGCTGTCCTGCCCCACCCGGTGGAGCGACGTCGACGAGAACGGGCACATCAACAACGCCCGGCTGGTCGGCTACGTCCAGGAGGGGATTTACGACATGTTCTGCCACCACGAGACCGCCGTCCGGGACGCCCTGTTCCCGTCCGGATTCATTATCGCGCGGCACGAGATCGATTTCCTGGAGCAGTTGTACCACCGGCCCGAGCCCTTGTCGGTGCAGTTGACGGTTGAACGGATCGGGCGGAGTTCCACGCATATCGTGGTGGATGTCTGCCGTGCCCCGCTCACCTTTATGCGGGCCAGGACCGTGGTGGTCGCACGGGACCGTGAATCCGGCCGCTCGCGCAAACTCAGTTCGAACGAGCGCAGTTTTCTAGAGGCGTTTATGCCGGACGAGGTGCGGGTCCCCGCCGCGCAGGCTGTGCCCGCTGTGCCCACCGCACCGGCCGCACCGGCCGCACCGGTCACGGCGCCTCCCCCGCAGCGCGTGGCGGCCCGCTCGGGCGCCGCTCTGCCGCACCGCACCCGCAGGCGGTGTCGGGCGTCGGTGGCCTGACACCCGGGCCCCTGGTGGCCCCGCGCCGGGCAGGGCGCGGGCCGGCGGCGTGATCGACAACGGCGTCGATCCGTCCGGCCGGTCTCCCTGCCGCCGTGCCGCCGTACCGCAGTACGCTGAGCAGCACGGGTACCGGCGAACCCCAGGCGGTCACGGACCGTGACGGCGCAGCCGACCGGACCTGGCCGCCACCAGCCGTCCGCCACGGGCCGTCCGCCACCAGCCGTCCGCCGCCACCGGACCTCCGAGCCTCCGGGCCACCGGGCCGGGGATCGTCCGCGAGAGGGCCGGCGGCCCTCGGCCTCCGGCTTCCGGGCGGAGCGCAGCCGGTCCCGCCGACCGGAAGGAGGACGCGATGACCATCTCCCCGGAGGACTTCCGCGCCCGCGTCGTCGACTGCGGGGAGTACCCGAGCGAGGCGGAGGCGGAGCACGCCATCCGGGTCGTGCTCGCACTGCTCGGTGAGCACCTGGTCGGGGCCGAACGGGCCGAGCTCGCCGACGCCCTGCCCGAGGCGTACGCCCCGCTGCTGCGCGATGCCGGGCCCGCCGCCGAACCCCTGACCGCCGAGCGCTTCGTGCGCGGCGTGGTCGGCTGGATCGACGGCGCGACCGAGGCGACCGGGCCGTGGGACATCGGGGCCGTGCTCGGCACCCTCGCCGACCTGGCCCCGGGGGAACTGGTCGACCGCGTGGTCGAGCAGCTCCCGGACGGCTACGACCTGCTGTTCGGCCACCCGGTGCCGGCCTGGGCCGGCGCGCCGGTGGTGGCCCGGAACAGCTCCGCACCCCGGCCGGTCAGCTCGACCGGTCCGGCGCCCGGCCGCAGGTAGACGGACGCGCCCCGGGGGAGGTCGAGGTCCGCGAAGCCGGGGGCGTGCAGTCGGGCGCGGCCCTCGACGCACAGCAGGATCTGCGGGGTGGGCAGCTCGGCGCGGACGGCGGCCGGGCCGGGGCGCAGCCGGGAGAGTCTGAACTCCTCGGCAGGGGAGGGGAACTCCTCCTCGAAGCGGTCGCCCGGGAGCGCCGTGAGGACCTGCGGTTCACCGGTGCGGAAGGACGTGACCGCCAGCAGGCCGTCGACGTCGACGTGCTTGGGGGTGAGCCCGCAACGCAGCACGTTGTCCGAGTTGGCCATCAACTCCACGCCCACGCCCCGGAGGTAGGCGTGCGGAACCCCGGCGTCCAGGTAGAGGGCCTGGCCCGCCGTGAGCCGGACGTGGTTGAGCAGCAGCGCGGCGATCAGACCCGGGTCGCCGGGGTACTGCGCGGCGGCGCGGGCGTAGCCGGCGCAGGCCTCGGCGAACGGGCCGCCCTCGGCCGCGAGCCGGTGCAACGCCCTGGTGACGTCGCCGAGTTGGGTCCGGGTCGGCCGGTCCTCGGCCAGGACCCGGCGCAGCAGCGCGGGCAGGGCCTCGGCGGCGGGGTGCGCGCGCAGGTCGTCCGCCCAGGGGGCGAGCAGCGGGACGGCGAGCGCGTCCAGCAGCCGGGCCGTGTCGGCGGCCGGGCGGAAGCCGCACAGTGCTTCGAAGTCCCCCAGGGCGCAGATGAGTTCGGGCTTGTGCCCGGGGTCCTTGAAGACCCGCTCGGGTGCGTCGAGCGGGATGCCGCGAGCCTCCTCGGCCGCGTACCCGGCGGCCGCCTGGGTCCGGGTCGGGTGGACCTGGAGGGAGAGCGCCCGGTCGGCGGCCAGCACCTTGAACAGGAACGGCAGCGTCGGGCCGAACCGCCCCACGGTGTCCGGCCCGAGCATGGCGTTCGGGTACCGCTGGATGAGCTCGTCCAGCGGCTGCGGCCCGCCGGCGCCGTCCGGAGCCAGCAGCTCGGAGGGCGCCGACGGGTGTGCGCCCATCCACAGTTCGGCCTGCGGGGCGCCGGTCGGCGCGGTGCCGGTCAGCGCGGGGATGGCGGTGGGCGAGCCCCACGCGTACGGGCGGACCGGGTTGTGGAGCAGGGCGAAGGGCGGGAGCGACATGGCGCGGCCTCCGAGGGGTCGGGTCAGCGGCAGAGCGCGGCCGCGCCGATCAGCCCGGCATCGGTGCCGAGTTCGGCGCGGCGGACGTCGAGGCCGCGGATGTAGGACAGCGTGGCGTAGCGGTCGAGGTGGCGGGCGAGCGGTGCGAACAGGACGTCGCCGGCGGTGGCGACGCCGCCGCCGACCACCACCCGGTCGAGGTCGACCAGGGCCGCGGTGGCGGCGATCCCGGCGGCGAGGGCCTGGGCGGCGCGGTCGAAGGAGGCGAGCGCGACCGGGTCGCCCGCCTCGGCGTCGACGGCGACGGCCCGGGCCGAGCGGTCCTCCCCGGCCGGGCGCCAGCCCTCGGCGAGGGCCCGGCGGGCGATCGCGGTGCCGCTGGCGAGGCCCTCCAGGCAGCCGCGCGAGCCGCACGGGCAGGGCTCGCCGTCCAGGTCGACGCTGATGTGGCCGAGGTGGCCGGCGTTGCCGCTGGGACCGGGGCGGACGGCGCCGTCGAGCACCAGCCCGGCGCCGACCCCGGTCGACACCACCAGGCACAGCGCGTTGGCCGCGTCCCGGGCGGCGCCCTGCCAGTGCTCGGCGGCGGCCATCGCGACGCCGTCCCCGGCCAGTCGGACAGGCAGCCGCCGGGCGGCCACCGCCGGGTGCGCGGCGACCTTGGCGACCAGCGGGAAGTCGAGCCAGCCGGGGATGTTGACGGGGCTGACGGTGCCGGCGGCGAGGTCGACCGGGCCGGCGCTGCCGATCCCGACGGCCGTCACGGCGGCCCAGTCGGCGGTGGCGGCGAGCCGGTCCAGCACCTCGTGTACGACGGCGAGCACGGTCGCGCCCGGCTCCCGGGCCGGGGTGGGCAGTTGGTGCCGGTGCCGCAGCCGTCCGTGGCCGTCGACCAGCGCCCCGGCGATCTTGGTGCCGCCGATGTCCACGGCGGCGAACAGCGGGGTGGCGGCGGGCGGCGGGGTGAGGGTCATCGCGGCGGACTCCAGGCGGGTTCGGGCGGGGGTGGCGCCCCGGCGGGCGGGCCGGGGCGCCGATCAGCGTAGTGCGGCATGCGGGGCGCGGCATATGGCGTGCGGGGCCCCGGACAGCGGGGGCCCGGCATGCAGCCCCGGGCGTGCTCAGCCCGCCGCGCTCAGGCGCAGCGTGACCAGCTCGAACGGCCGCAGCGCCAGCCGCACCGCGCCGTCCTCCACGGCCACCTCGCCGCGGGTGCCGTCCCAGGGCCGCTCCAGCAGGTCGCAGGGGACGGCGCCGGCCAGCGGGTAGGAGGTGGTGAGCAGGCCCCGGGCGCGGCCGCCGCCCGCCTCGTAGACCCGGACGATCAGGTCGCCGCTGCGGTCGTCGGCGAGCTTGACCGCGCTGACCACCAGCGCGTCGTTGTCCAGCCGCACCAGCGGCGCGACCTGCTCGGCGCTGCCGGTGACGCGCCGCTCGGGCAGGCCGATCCGGTAGCCCTCGCGGACGGCGTCGCCGATCGCCGCGCCCGGGACGAGGGCGTGCCGGAAGCGGTGCAGGCCCTGGTCGGTCTTCGGGTCGGGGAAGCGGGGCGCGCGCAGCAGCGAGAAGCGGACCGTGGTGGTGGTGCCGCCGTCGGTGTCGCGCACGGCGCGGGTGACGTCGTGGCCGTAGGTGGAGGCGGTGACGAGGGCGACGCCCCAGCCGGGCTCGTCGAGGTGGACGAAGCGGTGGTTGCAGGCCTCGAACTTGGCGGCGTCCCAGCTGGTGTTGGTGTGGGTGGGCCGGTAGAGGTGGCCGAACTGGGTCTCGGCGGCGTACCGCTCGGTGTGCACGTCCAGCGGGAACGCGGCCTTGAGGAACTTCTCGGTCTCGTGCCAGTCGACCTCGGTGTCGATGTCGAGCCGCTGCTCGCCCGCCCGCAGGGTGAGCGTCTGGACGACGGTGGACGAGCCGAAGGAGCGCGCCACCCGGACGGCGGCCTGGTCGGGGGCGGAGAGCGCCGTCAGCGCGTCCACGGCGGTCAGGTCGGTGACGGTGTTGCGGTAGAACTGGTCGACGTCCCAGGCGTCCCACATGTTGGGGAAGTCCGGGTGCAGCTGGAGCAGGTTGGCCCGGGTGCCGGGGGCGACGCTCTCCCGGCCGCTCGCCACCTCGACCACCGACGCCACCAGGCCGTCGGCGTCCACGACCACGTCCAGCAGCCCGTTGCGCAGCAGGAAGCCGCCCTCGGGCCGCTCGACGACCTCGCAGGCGCCCGCGCCGGACCCGGCCGGGGCGGCCCCGCCGGCCGGGACGGCCGAGCGCGGGTGCGGCGCCGAGTTGAACACCAGCTCGCGCCCGCCGGCGGTGTCCCCGGCCAGGGCCTGCTGGGCGCCGTCGATCAGCGCGTCCAGCTCGGCGGCCAGCGCCGCGTACGTCGCCTCGGCCTCGCGGTGCACCCAGGCGATGGAGGAGCCGGGCAGGATGTCGTGGAACTGGTGCAGCAGGACGGTCTTCCAGATCCGGTCCAGCTGCTCGTACGGGTAGTCCGCGCCGGTGCGCAACGAGGCGGTGGCGCACCAGAGTTCGGCCTCGCGCAGCAGGTTCTCGCTGCGCCGGTTGCCCTGCTTGGTCTTCGCCTGGCTGGTCAGGGTGGCCCGGTGCAGCTCAAGGTAGAGCTCGCCGACCCAGACCGGCGGGTTCGGGTACTCGGCCTCGGCCTTGGCGAAGAACTCGGCGGGCTTCTCCCAGCGGACGGTGGCCGAGCCCTCCAGGTCCTTCATCCGGCCGGCCTTGGCGACCATCTCGCGGGTGGTGCCGCCGCCGCCGTCGCCCCAGCCGGTCGGGGCGAGCGAGTGCCGGGCCACTCCCTTGTCCTTGAAGTTCTTCGCCGCGTGGGCGATCTCGCTGCCCTTCATGGAGCAGTTGTAGGTGTCCACGGGCGGGAAGTGGGTGAAGATCCTCGTCCCGTCGATGCCCTCCCAGAGGAAGGTGTGGTGCGGGAACTTGTTGATCTGGCTCCACGAGATCTTCTGCGTCAGCAGCCACTTGGAGCCCGCGTTGCGGATGATCTGCGGCAGGCCGCCGGTGAAGCCGAAGGTGTCGGGCAGCCACGCCTCGTGGTTCTCCACCCCGAACTCGTCCAGGAAGAACCGCTTGCCGTGCACGAACTGCCGGGCCATCGCCTCCGAGCTGGGCATGTTGGTGTCGGACTCGACCCACATGCCGCCGGCCGGGACGAACCGGCCCTCGGCCACGGCCTTCTGCACCCGGGCGTACACCTCGGGGCGGTGCTCCTTGATCCAGGCGAACTGCTGCGCCTGGGACATGGTGTAGAGGAAGTCCGGCTCGTCCTCCAGCAGCGCGGTCATGTTGGCGGTGGTGCGCGCCACCTTGCGGACGGTCTCGCGCAGCGGCCAGAGCCAGGCCGAGTCGATGTGCGCGTGGCCGATCGCACTGATCCGGTGCGCGGACGGCACGGCGGGCGCGGCCAGCACGTCGGTGAGCTCCGAACGGGCGGCGGCCGCCGTGCCGTTGACGTCCTGGAGGTCGATCGCGTCGAGCGCCCGCTCGACCGCGCGCAGGACGTCCCAGCGGCGGGCGCCGTCCACCGGCAGCTCGGCCATCAGCTCGCCGAGCACCTCCAGGTCGATCACCAGCTGCCAGACCGTCTCGTCGAAGACGGCGAGGTCCATCCGGGTCAGCTTGTACTGCGGCTGGTCGCCGGCGGTGTCCTTGTCGCCCAACTCGGTGGGCAGGAAGGGGTGGTAGTCCAGGATGACCGGGTTGGAGGCCGCCTCGACGTGCAGCAGGACCTGCTCGCCGCCGGCCGCGGGGGCGGCGACGCGCACCCACTGGTTCTGCGGGTTGAGGCCCTTCACCGGGGTGCCGTCCGGGCGGTAGACCAGGCCCTCGCACTGGAAGCCGGGCATGTTGGCGTCGAAGCCGAGGTCGATCAGCGCCTCGACCGTCCGCCCGGCCCAGGCCTGCGGCACGGTGCCGGTCACGGTGATCCAGCTGGTGCCCCACGGCGCGCCCCAGGCGTCGCCGACCGCGATCGGGGTGCGCGGCGCGGCCAGGCCCTCGGCGACCGGGACGGGCTCGCCGGGTGCCGTCCAGATGCCGACCTCCAGCGGGACGGACTCGGGGTAGACGGCCGGGCGGATGCGCTCGTCCAGGACGCGCTTGAGGCGGGACTCGACCAGCGTGCGGTCATCGTGCATGTCAGCGGGCTCCGTTGCGTGACTGAGGGGCGTGTGTGAGGTCGGGACAACAGGGGTCAGGGAGAAGGTACGTCGTCCGGGTGGACCACCTCGGTGATCCCGCGCGCGGCCAGGTGGGCCTGGTCCTCGGCGTGCTCGGCGAGGACGGTGGTCGGGCGGGCGCCCGCCTCGGCGAGGTGCATGAACGCCTCGTAGACGGCGCCGCCGGGCCCGCAGACCGAGCGCTTGGGCGCGGTCACCTCGTCCCCGGTGGCCACCACCACGGCGGTGGTGCGCGGCGCGGGCGGCTGCCAGGAGCGGCGTGCCTCGGCGGCGGCCTCGGCCAGCCGGGCGCCGGCCGGCTTGACCGCGCGGTCGGTGGTGAGCAGGCCGAGGCTGTACTCCAGCTCGGGGAAGTCGGCCAGCGAGCGGTCCACGTCGTGCGAGCACCACCAGGTGACGCCCCACACGTCCGGGCAGTCGAGCACGGCCTCGACGGTGGCGCCGGTGAACCGGGCGGCGTCCTCGGCGGTGATGTGCGGGGCGGGGGCGCCGACCTCCTGCAGCCAGACCGGGCGGGCCGGGTCGTCCGCCCAGGCCTTGGAGAGCTCGACCAGGTAGGCGGCGTGCTGCGCGGTGGCGGTGGAGTGGGCGCCGTAGCGCTGGGCGGTGCCGTTGAACACCCAGGAGTGCACGGCGGTGGCGGCGCCGATCCGGGCCGAGTGCCAGGGGGTGAAGGGGTGTTCGTCCAGGTACCAGGCGGCGTCGTAGGAGGCGTGCAGGTGCATCCGGCCGGGCGCGCCCTGCTCGCAGGCGTCGAGCATCCGGCGCAGCCAGGCGTCGGCCTGCCCGGGGGTGATCCGGTCGGGGTCGGGGTGCGGCTCGCCGGAGAACTGGTTGATCTCGTTGCCGAGCGTCATGCCGAGGAAGTTGGGCCGCTCGTGCAGCGCCTCGGCGAGGGCGCGCAGGTAGGCGGCCTGGCCGTCGAGGACCTCGGGGTCGGTGAAGATGTTCCGCCGGTGCCAGGTCTGCGTCCAGGAGGGCAGGAAGTCGAAGCTCGACAGGTGGCCCTGGAGGCCGTCCACCGCGACGTCCAGGCCGCGTTCGCCGGCCGCGTCCACCAGGGCCGCCAGTTGCTCGACGGCGCGCGGGCGGATCAGGGTGCGGTTGGGCTGGAACAGCGGCCAGAGCGGGAAGACCCGGACGTGGTCCAGGCCGAGTGCGGCGATGGAGTCGAAGTCGGCGCGGACGGCGTCGAGGTCGAAGTCGAGCCAGTGGTGGAACCAGCCGGCGCTGGGCGTGTAGTTGACGCCGAAGCGGGGGCGCTGCGGTGCGGGGGTGCTCATGGGCTGGTGATTCCTCAACGGGTGTGGGGCGAACGGGCGGTGGGGTCGGGAATCGTCGGACACGTCTTCGGTCGGACGGGGCCTAACCCTTGACGGCTCCCTCCTCGACGCCCTTGAAGAAGAAGCGCTGGCAGACGCCGAACACCACGACGATCGGCAGGAAGGCGATCATGGTGCCGGCCGCGATCAGCCGCGGGTTCGCGGAGAAGGTGCCGTTGAGGTACTGGAGTCCGACGGTGAGGGTGTACTTCTGCGGGTCGTTGAGCACGATCAGGGGCCAGAGGAAGTCGTCCCAGGCGCCGATGAAGGTGAAGATGACGATCACGCTGAGCATGCCGCGCACGTTGGGCAGGCCGATGTGCCACAGGCGCTGCCACACGGTGGCGCCGTCGACCAGCGCGGCCTGGTCGAGTTCGAGCGGGACGGCGGCGAAGGCGGTGCGCATCAGCAGCACGTTGAGCATGGCGATCGCGCCGGGCAGGGCGACGCCGGTCAGGCTGTCGGCCAGACCGAGGCCGCGCACCAGCACGTACTGGGAGACGATGGTGACCTCGCCGGGGAGCACCAGGGTGGCGAGGAAGAGGCCGAGGACGAGCTTGGCGCCGCGGAAGCGCAGCCGGGCGAGCGCGTAGCCGGCCAGGGTGCAGCCGACCACGTTGCCGGTGATGCAGATGGCGGCGACGATCAGCGAGTTGAGGGCGTAGGTCCAGACCGGGATGGTCTCGGCGACCTTGCCGTAGTTGCCGAAGGTCAGCTGTTCGGGGATGAAGCTGGGGGTGCTGGTGTAGACGTCCTCGTTGGGACCCTTGAGGGAGGTGGAGAGCTGCCACAGGAACGGCCCGACCACCAGCAGCAGGACGAACACCAGGAGCAGGTAGCGGCCGGCGGTCTGGGCGGGGGAGGGGGTGTTGAAGCCCCGGGAGCCCCGGAAGCCCTGCGGGCTCTGGGAGCCCTGGGAGCGTTGAGTGCGGCGGGCGGCCTTCGAACGGGTGGAGGTCACGGGGTTCAGGCCGCCTTCCGGTTCAGGCGCATCAGCAGCAGCATCGGGCCGAGGGTGATGACGAACAGCATCAGGCTGAGCGCGGAGGCGTAGCCGAGGTGGCCGTTGAAGCCGCGGCTGTACATCTGGATCAGCATCACCACCGACATGTCCCGCCCGCCCGGGCCGCCCTGGCCGTGGGAGAGCACGTACAGCTCGGAGAAGACGCGCAGCGCGCTGACCGAGATGAGGACGGAGACGAGCATCATGGTCGGCCGCACCCCGGGCAGGGTGACGTGCCAGAACCGGCGGATCGGGCTGGCGCCGTCGACGGCCGCCGCCTCGTGCAGTTCGCGCGGGACGTTGGCGAGGGCGGACAGGTAGATGACCATGTAGTAGCCGAAGCCCTTCCAGACGGTCAGGGCGATCGCGCTGAACAGCAGCAGCCAGCGGTCGGTGAGGAAGGCGACCGGGGAGTCGGTCATCCCGGACTGCTGGAGCAGGCCGTTGACCAGGCCGCGGTCGTCCAGCACCCAGCCCCAGATCAGCGCCACCACGACGGCGGAGGCGATGACCGGGGTGTAGAAGGCGGTGCGGAAGAAGGTGATGCCGGGGATCTTGCGCTGGACGAGCAGGGCGAGCAGCAACGGCAGGATCGTCAGCAGGGGCAGGCAGACCAGCATGAAGACGATGCTGTTGAGCAGGGCGTCGGCGAGCTGTTCGTCGTCGAGCAGGCGCCCGTAGTTCTCCAGACCGGTGAACTGCCCGCCGCCCAGGGGCTTGGCGCTGGTGAACGACAGGATCACCGTGTTGACGGCCGGCCAGAGGTTGAAGACGGCCAGCCAGAGTATCGCGGGCCCGGCGAGCAGCCAGGGGGTGAACCAACGCCGGTGGGTCATGCCGTTGCCTTCCTGGGGGTGGTGCGGGTCATTCCCGGGTGCGGCGGGCGGGGGGTGGCCCGCCGCTTGGCCGGTACGGTCGGGGTGGCGGTGGCCGTCAGCCCTTGAGCAGCTTGTTGCACTGGTCGACGGCGGAGTCGAGCGCCTGCTTGGAGCTCGCGTCGCCGCTGATGGCCAGCGCGATCTGCTGGTTGACGATGGTGCTCATGGCGTCGTCGACCTGGACGGGCTGGATCAGCTTGGCCTTGGCGAGCGAGTCGAAGGCGACCACCTTGGCGTCGCCGGCGTTGGTGCCGTCGCTCTTGCTGAAGAACGGGTCGTTCGCGGAGGCCTTGGTGGACGGGAAGACGCTGGTCAGGTGGGAGAACGCGGCCTGGTTCTCGGCGCTGGTGACCCAGCGGGCGAGGGCGACGGCGGCGGCCGGGTTCTTGGTGTTCTTCGGGATGGTCAGGCCCTGCACGTACAGCGGCGGGACGCCCATGGTGGGGGAGGAGACCATCTTCGGGGCCATCGTCGGGTTGTCGGTGGCGAGGCTGGTGATGAAGTTGCCGCCGCCGGTGGTCCAGGCCGCCGTGCCCGCGTTGAAGAGCTTGGAGTTGCCGACGTAGGTGTTGGTCAGCACGTCCTTGGGCAGCAGGCCCTCCTTGAAGGCGTCGCGGTACTTGTCGAGCAGCGCGGCGGCCTCGGGGGTGTTGAAGGTGAAGGACTTGCCGTCGTCGGACATGAGCTTCACGCCGGCGTTGTAGAGGTCGCCGAGGCCCGGCTTGCGGCTCATCAGGTAGGTCTGGCCGCCGGACTTCTCCTTCATCGTCCGGGACTGGGCGATCAGGTCGTCCAGGCTGGCGGGGAGCTTCTTCGGGTCCAGCCCGTTCTTCGTCAGGAGTTCCGAATTCCAGTAGTTCACATCGGTGTTGAGGTACCACGGGTAGCCGAAGGTGCCGTTCAGGCCGGTGTAGCGGTAGGCCTCGACGCCGCCCGCGACGTACTCGTCGGCGAGCTTGGGGTCGGCCTTGAGGACGTCCAGCAGGAGGTCCTTCTTGGCCAGCGGGAAGGCGAAGTCCGGCGGGAGGTTGACCACGTCGGGCAGGCCGCCGGACGCGGCCTGGCTGAGCACCTTGTCGGAGTAGCCCTCGCCGGGCTGGTCGAGCCACTCGACCTCGACGCCGGGGTACTTCTTCTTGAAGCCGTCGAGGACGCCCTGCATGTAGTCGGTGAACTTCGGCTTGAGCGCCCAGGTCTGGATCGAGACCTTGCCCTTGACCTCGCCGGTGGCGGCCGCACTCGCCACGCTGTCGCTGTTCTTGCTTTCGCTGGAGCCGAGTCCGCAGCCGGTGAGTGCGGCCGCGGTGATCGCCGTCGTGGTCAGTGCCGCCCAGATTCTTCGCATGAGGGTCTCCCGGTCCTGGGGGTGGGTGGGGGATCGTGCCGAGCTCGGGGGGTGGTTTTGGGTCACGGGGGTGGTGCCGAGTTCCAGAACCTGTCTTACTAAACCGGTCTAGCTATGCCAGGGACTATGCTCCCGCCTAAACTTGGATGTCAAGAGAGGAGTCGGGTTCTGTGGCCAGACCGACGATCGCCGACATCGCGCGCCAGGCCGGTGTCTCCAAGGGCGCGGTGTCCTTCGCGCTCAACGGCCGCCCCGGCGTGAGCGAGGCGACCAGGGCCCGGATCCTGCGGGTCGCCGAGGAGATGAACTGGCGCCCGCACAGCGCCGCCCGGGCCCTCGGCGGAGCCAGGGCCGACGCCGTCGGGCTGGTGATCGCCCGCCCCGCCCGCACCATCGGCGTCGAGCCGTTCTTCAGCCAACTGCTGTCCGGCCTCCAGGCGGTGCTCTCGGCCAGCTCCGTCGCGCTGCACCTGATGGTGGTCGAGGACACCGCCGCCGAGATCGAGGTCTACCGGCGCTGGGCCTCCGAGCACCGGGTCGACGGCTTCATCGTCGTCGACCTCCAGGTCCGCGACCCGCGGCTGCCGGTGCTGGACGAACTCGGCCTGCCCGCCGTCGTCCTGGGCGGGCCCGGCAAGGGCGCCGGCCCGCTGCGGATCTGGGCCGACGACCGGGAGGCGATGCTCTCCATCGTCGACTACCTGGCCGCCATCGGGCACCGCCGGATCGCCCACCTGGCCGGGCTGCCGCACTTCCAGCACACCCAGCGCCGGATCCGCGCGCTGCGCGACGCCTCCCGCCGGCTCGGGCTGGAGGAGGCCGTGTCGGTGCCCACCGACTTCAGCGACGCCGAGGGCGCCGCCGCCACCCGCACCCTGCTCTCCCGGCCCCGGCGCCCCACCGCGATCGTCTACGACAGCGACGTGATGGCCGTCGCCGGGCTCGGCGTGGCCGGGGAGATGGGCGTCGCGGTGCCCGCCGAACTGTCCATCGTCTCCTTCGACGACTCGGTGCTGGCCCGGATCGTCCACCCGCCGCTGACCGCGCTCAGCCGGGACACCTTCGCGCTCGGCGAGCAGGTCGCCCGCAGCCTGCTGGCGGCCCTCGACGAGGCCGGCTCCGGGCGTGACCTGCAGATGCCCACACCGCGGCTGACCGTGCGCGAGTCCACCTCGCCGCCGGGGGCCGAGCCACCCGACGGGGTGGTTGCTGCGCGAGTCGTTGACAGCGCTCCTGAACCGGTTTAGGTTCGCTGCGCCGAGCGGCCTCCGCCCGGCGCGCACCCAGGCCCGCACCCTCCGCAGGCCCGCACCCCCGGCGGGCCCGCCGCGGGGGGGGGGGGGGCCCCCCCCCCCCCCCCCCCCCCCCCCCCCCCCCCCCCCCCCCCCCCCCCCCCCCCCCCCCCCCCCCCCGCCCCCCCCCACCCCCCCCCCCCCCCCCCCCCCCCCGG
>NZ_JBHVPH010000005.1:158746-168412 GCF_042887425.1 Kitasatospora sp. NPDC057940 | reverse complement strand
ATAGTTTCGTCGGCTGCTTCTTTTGTTTATAAGACACAGCCGCCGGCCCGCACCCCCGGCGGGCCCGCCGCGTCGCGGCTGCGGCCGGCCGCAGCCGCGACACGGTCACCCCGCGTCCTCGCGCACCGCCACGCCCACATGCACCCGGCCCGTCCACGCCGACGGCCCGCCCCCACCCACCTCCGCTCGATCGGAGCCACCGCATGTCACGACGGATACCCCTGCTGCTCAGCGCCGCCCTCGCGGCCGCCGTGCTGGGCGCCGCCCCCGCCGCCCACGCCGGGCCACAGACGCCCGCCGCCCCGGCCGCCGGCACCCCCGGCACCCAGCCCTACGCCTCGTACTGGTACCCCTCCACCATCCTCAACTGGGACCCGGCCACCGACCCGGACGCCCGCTTCAACCGCTCCCGCGTGCCGCTCCAGCCGCGCACCAGCGACCCCGCCCTCAAGGCCAACCCCAACGCCCGCACCGGCGAGGGGAAGATCGCCTCCCTGGTCTCCTTCGGGCCCACCTCCAACAACCCCTCCCAGGGCTCCGCCGACCCCAACTACTACGCCTTCGGCTACTGGCAGTACGTCGACAAGCTGGTCTTCTGGGGCGGCTCGGCCGGCGAGGGCCTGATCCTCGCCCCCAACCCGACCGTCATCGACGCCGCCCACCGCAACGGCGTCAAGGTCTACGGCACCGTCTTCTTCCCGCCCGCCGCCTACGGCGGCCAGCTCCAGTGGCTCCGCGACTTCGTCCAGAAGTCCGGCAACAGCTACCCCGTCGCCGACAAGCTCGCCCAGGCCGCCCAGTACTACGGCTTCGACGGCTGGTTCATCAACCAGGAGACCGGCGGCGGCGATTCGGCCCTCGCCACCGAGGTGCGCAACCTCATGCAGTACAGCAAGGCCAAGAGCGGCACCGAGTTCATGTGGTACGACGCCATGACCACCTCCGGCTCGGTCAACTGGCAGAACGCCCTCACCTCCGCCAACTCCCCGTTCCTCCAGGACGGTTCGAAGCGCACCTCGGACTCGATGTTCCTGAACTTCAACTGGAGCTCCGGCGGCCTGAACTCCTCCCGCGCGCTGGCCCGGCAACTCGGCCGCAGCGAGTACGACCTCTACTCCGGCATCGACACCGAGGCCAACGGCTACAACACCGGCGTCGACTGGAAGTCCCTCTTCCCGACCGGCCAGCCGCACACCACCTCGCTCGGCCTCTACCGGCCCGAATGGACCTGGAAGTCCGCCACCGACCGGGCCGACTTCTATGCCAAGGACGCCCGCTACTGGGTCGGCGCCGACAACGACCCGTCCAAGGCCAACCCCTCCGACAGCTGGCCCGGCCTGGCCGGCTACGTCGCCGAGTCCTCGCCGATCACCGCCAAGCCCTTCGTCACCAACTTCAACACCGGGCAGGGGGACTTCTACAACTCCGCCGGCACCCGGGTCGCCACCGGCGGCTGGAACAACCTGTCCCTCCAGGACGTCCCGCCGACCTACCGGTGGATGGTCGACTCCAGCGGCAGCAAGCTCACCCCGTCCGTCGACTTCACCGACGCCTACCAGGGCGGCTCCTCGCTGCGCCTCACCGGCACCCTGGACGCCGCCAACACCGTGCGGCTGTACGAGACCAAACTGCCCGTCGCCGCGAACACCAAGCTGGACCTGGTGGTCAAGGCCCCGGCCGCCGGGCCCACCAAGCTCAAGGCCGCGGTCTCCTTCGCCGACGCGCCGAACAGCTTCACCACGATCGACGTCGGCGCCAACTCCGGTACCGGCTGGGAGCGGCACACCCTCGACCTCGCCCCGTACGCCGGCCGCACCATCGCCCAGCTCGCCCTCCGGGCCGACGGCTCCGACCCCGCCTACGACGTGCGGATCGGCCAGATCTCCGTCCACGACGGCGACGTGGGCGCCCCCGCGGCGCCCAGCGGCCTCACCGTCCTCGGCGCGAGCGACGTGACGGCGGGCTCCAGCCAGTCGCTGCGGCTCTCCTGGACGGCCGCGCCCGGCGGCGACGTCCACCACTACGAGGTGTACCGGCGCAACGCCGACGGCAGCCGGACCTTCCTCGGCGCGACCCCCAACGACGCGTACTACGTCGGGCGGCTCGACCGGGCCGGCACCGAGGACGCCACCACCCTCGACGTCGAGGCCGTCTCCACCACCTACGGTCGCTCCACCGCCGCCTCCACCAGCGTCGGCTGGACGGGCACGCCGCCCGCGACCGGCGGGAACCTGGCGCTGAACCGCCCGGCCACCGCCTCCGGCCAGTGCAACGCGAACGAAGGCCCGGCCAAGGCCGTCAACGGCAGCGTCACCGGCGGCACCGGCGACAAGTGGTGCAGCCTGAACAGCTCCAAGTGGCTCGAGGTGGACCTCGGTTCGGCCAAGCAGCTGTCGAAGTTCGTGGTCAAGCACGCGGGTGCGGGCGGCGAGAGCGCGGCCTTCAACACCCGCGACTTCTCGATCCAGGTCCGCTCGAACACCACCGACCCCTGGACGACGGTCGCCGACGTCACCGGCAACACCGCGGGCACCACCACCCACCCGGTGACCACCACCGCCCGCCACGTCCGGCTGGTCGTCACCAAGCCCACCCAGAACACCGACCCGGCCGCCCGGATCTACGAGTTCGAGGCCTGGGGCCAGTAACCGGGCACGTCAGCAACTCCCGCCGGGCGCGGCAGTCAATTCCGCGCCCGGCCCAGCGCCCGGCCCCCGTACCTGCACCGAAAGGACCCTCCCCGTGCCGGTCACCATCACCGCCGTCGAGAACACCGACCTCTTCACCGGTCCCGAGGAAGCCCCGCGCCAACTGCTGCGGGTCACCCTCGACGGCCCGGCCGCCCGGATCACCGTCAGCGGTCCGGGCGTGCGCGGCGAGGCGACCGGCACGGGGCTGGTCGAAGTCCCGCTGGAACTCACCGGCGCCCCCGAGCCGGGCACGCAACTCCCCGTCACCGTCGAGGCGGAGGGGGCCTCCGTGGACGCCCTGGTGGAGGTCGCCGAACCCGGCTGGACGATGTTCCTGGTCTCGCACTTCCACTACGACCCGGTCTGGTGGAACACCCAGGCCGCCTACACCTCCCCCTGGGAACTGCTCTCCGCCGACGCCACCACCCGGCCGCTCTGGGAGCGCAACGGCTTCGCGCTCGTCGACGCGCACATGGACCTCGCGCTGCGGGACCCGGTGTACAAGTTCGTCCTCGCCGAAGTCGACTACCTCAAGCCGTACTTCGACCAGCACCCCGAGCGCCGGGAGACCCTGCGCACGCTGCTGGAGCGCGGCCAGGTCGAACTCGTCGGCGGCACCTACAACGAGCCCAACACCAACCTCACCGGCGCCGAGACCACCATCCGCAACCTCGTCTACGGCATCGGCTACCAGCGCGACATCCTCGGCGGCGACCCGCAGACCGCCTGGCAGCTCGACGTGTTCGGGCACGACCCGCAGTTCCCCGGCCACCTCGCCGCGGCCGGCCTCACCGGCAGCGCCTGGGCCCGCGGCCCCTTCCACCAGTGGGGTCCGATCCAGAAGAACTTCCGCGAGGCCAAGGACGACGCCCGGGTGATGCAGTTCCCGAGCGAGTTCGAGTGGATCGCCCCCTCCGGCGAGGGCGTGCTCACCCACTACATGCCGCACCACTACTCGGCCGGCTGGTGGATGGACTCCTCCCCGGACCTCGCCACCGCCGAACAGGCCGTCTACGAGCTGTACCGCAAGCTCAAGCCCGTCGGTGCGACCAGGAACCTGCTGCTGCCCGTCGGCACCGACTACACCCCGCCCAACAAGTGGGTCACCGAGATCCACCGCTCCTGGGCGGCCAAGTACCTCTGGCCGCGCTTCGTCTGCGCCACCCCGCGCGACTTCCTCGACGCCGTCCGGGCCGAACTCGCCGTCACCGGCCGCCGGCCCAGCCCGCAGACCCGCGACATGAACCCGGTCTACACCGGCAAGGACGTCTCGTACATCGACACCAAGCAGGCCCAGCGGGCCGGCGAGGTCGCCGCCGCCGACGCCGAGAAGCTCGCCACCCTCGCCGCCGTCCACGGCCTGGGGCAGTACCCCACCGCCGCCCTCGACAAGGTCTGGCGCCAACTCGCCTACGGCGCCCACCACGACGCCATCACCGGCTCCGAGTCCGACCAGGTCTACCTGGACCTGCTCGGCGGCTGGCGCGAGGCGCACGACCTCGCGGCCGCCGTCCGGGACGAGGCGCTGGACGCGCTGACCGCGCGGATCTCCACCGCCGACGTCGGCCCCACCGCCGGCGCGGGGTCGGCCGTGGTCGTCACCAACACGCTCTCCTTCGACCGGACCGACCTGGTCGTCGTCCAACTGCCCCCGCAGACCGGGGCGGTACGAGTGCTCGACGACCGGGGCGAGCCCGTGCCGAGCACCGTCGACCGGGGGGCCCTGCGCTTCCTCGCCGCCGACGTCCCCGCGCTCGGCTGGCGCACCTGGCGGCTGGTGGAGGGCCCGGCGGCGCAGCCCTGGACGGCGGCCGAGGGCGTGGTGATCACCAACGACCGCTACCGGGTGAGCGCCGACCCCGTCCGTGGCGGCGGCCTGTCCTCCGTCCACGACCTCTTGCACGACCGGGAGTTGATCCAGGGCGGCCGGATCGGCAACGAACTGCGGGTCTACGAGGAGTACCCGCAGCACCCCGACTTCGGCGAGGGCCCCTGGCACCTGGTGCCCAGCGGGCCGGTGCGCGGCTCCGGCACGGCCCCGGCCGACGTGCGCCGCGAGACCGGCCCGCTCGGCGAGCGGCTGGTGATCGGCGGCACCGTCGACGGGATCCGCTACGAGCAGACCGTCACCCTGTGGCGCGGCCTCGACCGGGTCGACTGCCGCACCCGGGTTGTCGACTACTCCGGCGCCGACCGGCTGCTGCGGCTGCGCTTCCCCGTCGACCTGCCCGGCGCGCTGCCGGTCAGCGAGGTCGCCGGCGCCGTCGTCGGGCGCGGTTTCGCCCTGCCGGACGTCGACTCCGCCGAGGCGCCGTGGACCTTGGACAACCCGGCCAACACCTGGTTCGGCCTCGGCGCCACCGCGCGCGCCGTGCTGTCCGATCCGGCCGGATCGCCGCTGGGGGAGCGGGCGTTGGGCGTCGCCGAGGTGGTCGTGCCGAGCCTGGACGACGCCGCCGACGCCCGCCCGCTGGTGGTCGCCCTCGCCCGGGTCGGCGTCACCGCCACCACCTCCGGCGCCGACTGGGCCCGGTACGGCTGGCTGGACGTCGACTCCAACCTGCCCGACTTCCGGATCGTCCTCGGCGGGCCGGAAGAGAACGACGCCGCGCGGGAGTTGATCGAGAGGGCCGGCGAGGAGTACGCGAGCGTCCTCAAGACGCATGGCGCGGTCTGGGTGCCCGCGCTCACCCCGCTCGCCGAGGTCTGGCAGCCCGGCGCCGACCTGCGGGACCTGCGGGCACTGCCCGCGCTGGTCGTCACGGACGCCGCCGCGCTGGTCGCCGACCTCGCCGACGCCCGGATCAGCGCCGTCTGCCCGTCCGAGGTCGTGGACCAACTCGCCGACCACACCGTCGCGTTGCTCAGCTTCGGCCTGCCCGGCTTCGCGGTCGACAGCACCGGAGCCCTGCACCTCTCGCTGATGCGCTCCTGCACCGGCTGGCCCTCCGGTGTCTGGATCGACCCGCCCCGGCGCACCCTGCCCGACGGCGCCTCCTTCCAACTCCAGCACTGGACACACGAGTTCAGTTACGCACTGGTCGGCGGCCCGGGCGACTGGCGGAGCCAGACCCTGCCCGCCCAGGGACAGGAGTTCAACCACCCGCTCCACGCCCGGATCGCGCCGCCGCAGGACGGTCCGCTGCCGGCCACCCTGTCCTGGCTGCGGATCGAACCGCAGCGCGAAGTCCTGCTCGGCGCGCTCAAGCCCGCCGGCAACCCCATCGCGCACGGATCGGCGGCGGCGGTCGGGCGCGAACTCGCCGTCCGGCTGGTCGAGTCGACCGGTTTCGGGCGCACGGCGGAACTCGGCGGCGCACTCGGGCTGAGCCACCTGCGGCCCGCCGACCTGCTGGAACGCCCCCTCGGCGAGGCCGTCGATCGCGTCGACCTGGCCGGCTCGCAGATCGCCACCCTGCTCGCCGCCCCCGGCGTCTCCGCCGAACCCGGCGGCCCGGTCCTCGGCCCGGTCGCCGAACCCGCGCAGCCCGTCCACGCCCGCTACTGGCTGCACAACCGGGGCCCGGCGCCGCTCGGCTACCTGCCGGTCTCCGTCGGCGCCTCGCCCGGCCTGCTGCGGACGGACGGCGAGGCGGTCGAACTCTCCGTCGCCCTGTCCTCGCAGCTGCGCGACGCGGCGGTCGAGGGCACGGCCGTCGTCCTGCCGCCCGAGGGCTGGCGGACCAGCCTCGGCAGCCGCCCCTACCGGCTGGAGCCCGGCGGCCACCTGCGCTTCCCGGTCACCCTCACCCCGCCCGCCGAAGCGCTGCCCGGCCTGCACTTCGCCGCCGTCCGGATCGTGCACGACGGCCAGGAGATCGAGGACGTCGTGACCATCGCCGTCGGCGACCTCCCCGACCTGCTGCCCGTCCCCGGCGACACCCCCGAGGACTGGACGATCGCCCAGGGCACCAAGGCCACCACCGGCCGCGACACCGGCCTGGACGTCGCCGTCTCCGAGGAGGCCCTGCGGGTCACCCCGGGCGGCCGCACCACCCTCGGCCTCACCCTCACCAACCGCACCCGCGGCGAGATCCGCGGCGAACTCCAACTCGTCTCCCCCTGGGGCACCTGGGAGGCCATCGCCGACCCGGTCCGCGGCTTCACCGTCCCGGCCGGATCGTCCTCGACCGTGGACTTCGAGATCGCCGCCCCCGAGTCCACCGACCCCGGCGCGTACTGGGCGCTGGCCAAGGTCATGTGGTTCGGCCGCTGCCAGTACGCCCCGACCGTCGCCCTGGAGGTGGAGGCGTGACCCTCGGCCTGCTCGACGGAAAGCCCCTCCCGCGCGCCGCCCTCGACCACCGCCTCGCCGCCCTCCGCACCGGCGCGCGCTCCACCGCGCTGCCCCAGCCCGGCAGTTCGGAGGACCGCCAGCTCACCCGCTGGGTCGCCCAGGTGCTGCTGACCGAGGCGCTGTGCGAGACGGTCGCCACCGAGCGCGACCTGCCCGTACGGGCCGCCGGCCCGGCCCGCCTGGACCAGCAGGCCGCCGTCGAACTCGGCTCCATCACCGCCGCCGCCTACGAGGGCAGCGCGGCCGTCCGGGCCGTCTACGCGGCGGTCACCGCCGACGTCGAACCCTCCGCGGACGACATCGCCCACTACCGCACCCTGACCGCCCGCCCGCCGTCGACCGTCTGGCACCTCGCCCTGCCCGACGGGGACCTCGACGCCGACCCCGACACCCTCCCGACCGCCCTCGCCGAAGCCCTCCGCGAGGCTCCGGCCGGCACCTGGGTCACCGCCGGCCCCTGGACGGCCGCGCTCCGCTCCGTCCACACCACCTCGGAGGACCGCGACCCCACCGCCGACCTCACCGAAGCCGACCGCCGAGCCGCCTTCGTCCGCTGGCTCGACCACGAGCGCGCCCGACGCCTCACCCTCGTCGAGGGATTGGAGCACCCCGGCGACCCGGCCCAACCCGACAACCACCACCGCCACTGAGGCACCGCCACTGAGGCACCGCCGCTGCCGACCTCGCCGGGATCACCAGCGAGGTCGGCAGCGGAACGGGCGGTCAGACGATCTTGCAGGGCGCGTACGCGGAGCCCAGCTGAACGGCCGCGCCCAGGCGGTGGTTCCCGTCCTGGATGCTGATGCCGCCCGCGCTGACCTGGATCTTGATCGGTTCGAGCGCGGCGCTGTTCTTCATGCCGGTGACGGCGGCGCTGAGCCGCTTCTCGTCGAGCCCGCCCGCCACCGTCTGCGCACGACCGCTGGCCTGCTGCAGCAACGCGACGCTCACCTCGACCAGTTGGCCGGGACGCACGCCCTGCGCGGCGAAGTCCTGCAACTGGTCGATCTGCGCGCCCTCGAAGGTCCCGGCGCCGGCCCGGACGTGGTAGCTGGAGTCCCGCTGCCGGTTGACGTGGCCGCTCAGGTCCGCCTGGGCCTGCTCGGGGCCGATCTCCATGTTGACGAGCTTGTAGTAGGTCTCCAGGTCGTCGTCGGCCTTGATGTACCCGTAGCTGCCGTCCTCGTCGAAGATCACACGATCCTCGGTGCCCGCCAGCTGGTAGATCTTCTCGTAGTGCTCGTCGGTCAGCTTCTGGTCCAGGATGAGCCGCAGGCCCGGATAGTCGGCGTCGACGTGGGTGTGCTCGCCCTCCTCCTCGGCGGGCTTCGCCGTGGGGCGCCGCTGCACCGAGGGCTCGCCGGCCTGCGCGCCGTGCGCGTGGGCCGCGTGTTCCGCTGCGGACTCCCGGGCGAGCGGCCGGGACAGCACCCGGGAGGCGTTCGCCTCGGCCTCGCGCTCGAAACGGTCCGAGGGGTCGCTGACCCGCAGCCCGCTCCCGTTGTCGGTGCCCGCGACGGGGCCGCTGCGCTGCTGGATGACGTGGGTCAACTCGTGCGCGAGCGTGTGCTTGTCGCCCCCTCCGGAGCCGAGCACGATGTGGCTGCCCGAGGTGTACGCGCGGGCGCCGATCCCGGCCGCCGACTCCCGGGCGGTCGCCCCCGTGTGCAGCCGGACATCGGAGAAGTCCGCGCCCAGCCGCGTCTCCATCTCGGCCCGGATCCCGTCGGCCATCGGCGTGCCGGGGCTCCTCAGCACCTCGTGGACGGCGGAGCGCTGCACGTCGGCCGCGGCGTGCTCGTGCTGCTCCTGCTCCAGCATCCGGCTCACCGCGGCATTGCCCACGGCCCGCTGCATGGCGGTGAGCGCCGTGGGCGTCACGACCCTGGCACCGGACGGGCGCCGCACAGGAGTCATCGGCCGACTGCTACGGCCCGGTCGTCGGTCGGCGGCAAGCGCACTGCCGGGGTCATGGGCACGCACAGGAAAGGCCCCTTCGAGGGATCGGCGACAGTCCCTCCCAGTCTGTTCGACCCCGCACCGCCAGCGGAAGGTACGCCAGGGCACCATCCGATGTCCCCAGGGGCCACACCCGTCGTCAGCCGGCCGAGCCCGGGCTGATGGCTTAGCTAGGCTGTCGGCATGATTCGCGCGGTGGTGTTCGATGTCGGCGAGTGCCTGGTGGACGAGACCCGGGAGTACGGCACCTGGGCGGATTGGCTGGGCGTGCCTCGGCATACCTTCGTGGCACAGTTCGGGGCGGTGATCGCCGAGGGGCGCGACTACCGCGAGGCCTTCCGGATCGACTCGCTCGCCCAGCTGCCGGAGCTGATCGCGAAGGCTGACGCCGGAGCGAACTGAGGTTCGCGGCCCACGAGTAGAGGCGGCAGAGGAATTGGCGTTCAGACGATCTTGCGGGGGGCGTAGGCGTGGCCCAACTTGGTGGCCGCGCCCAGGCGGTGGTTTCCGTCCTGATTGCTGATGCCGCCCCCGTCGACCCGGATCTTGATCGGTTCGGGCGCGGCACTGTTCGTCATGCCGGTGAGGGTGGAGTAGGTCTTGCAGGCCGGCCCCCCCCCCGCCCCCCCCCCCCGGCGGGCGGGCCCGGGGGCCCGGGGTGGCCCCCGGCGGGGGGGCCCGGTGGGCGCGGGGCGCGCGGGTGGCGCCCCCCCCCCCCCC
>NZ_JBHVPH010000005.1:66749-158736 GCF_042887425.1 Kitasatospora sp. NPDC057940 | reverse complement strand
ATCCGGCCGGGGGTGTTTTTTGGTCGGCCCGCCCGCCCCCCGCCCCCCCCCCGCCCGCCCCGCCCCGGCCGTGTCGCCAGTGCTGCGACCGGGAAGGTGCGCCGGGCTGCCTGGGCCTCGGGCGTTGCGCGCCGCGCACCGGACGGTTCCGGTTGTCAGCCGGCGAGCGTGGCGTTGACGAGTGCCTTGATGTAGGGGAGGTCGTTGCCGGTCCCCGTCGGGTTGAGGGAGTACACCACGCGGTGTCGGAGGTCGCGGGTGGCGAAGACGCCGTTGTCCCAGCCGGGGCGGGAACCGGTCTTGCCCCAGGCGTACTCGCCGTTCGGGAGCTGGTAGCGCATGAGCCCGCCGATGCTGTAGCAGGCCGTTCGGCCGACGCAGTTCGTGTTGTCGGCGGCGTTCGACGCGTTCGGCACCTCGAACACCAGCTTCTGCTGGGCGGGCGGGAGCAGGCGGCCCCGGAACAGCGCGGTGATGAAGTGGTCCAGGTCGGCGGCGGTGGAGATGATGCCTCCCTCGGCCCACGGGTACGGGCTCTGCTCGGTCACGTCCTGTCCGTCGAGGTACACCTCCGCGTGGGGCGAGGGGATGGTCGGGTCGTCGGCGGCGGGCAGGCTGGTGTGGCTCAGGTGCAGCGGCCGGATGATCCTGTGCTCCAGCTCGGTGGTGAGGGAGTGGCCGGTGACCTTCTCGATGATCAGGCCGAGGACCAGGGAGTTGAGCCCGTTGTACTGCTGCTCGGTAGGGGGCGCGAGCGGCACGTCGGTGGCTGCGGTGAACGAGGCGCGCAGGAGGTCTTCGGGCGTCACGGACTTGAGCTGCCATCCGGGTCCGTCGGTCGGGTCGGGAGTCCGGGCGGGCTTGGGCAGGCCGCTCGTGTGGTCGAGGAGCCGGCGCACGGTGACGCGGTCGTACGCCTGGGGCAGCATGTCGGGGACGTACTGCCGTGCCGGTGTGTCCAGGCCGATCCGGCGCTCGGCGACGAGTTGGAGAGCCACGGTGTTGGTGAACACCTTGGTGACGCTGCCGATCCGGAGGTAGGCGTCGGCGGTGACCGGGCCGGCGGTGGCACCCACCCCGTCCTGCCTGATGAGCGCGCCCGCGAGGACCGCGTCGGGCAGGTGGTCGAGGATGTCCTGAACGGTCGGGTTCGCCAACGCCGGGGCGTTGGAGGCTGACGTGGCGGCGGCTGCCGGCAGGGCCGCGCCGGTGGTGAGTGCGGTGGCCAGCGCGAGGGTGGTGACGGCGAGGCGGATGCTCATCGGGGTTTCTCCGGGGCGGCGTTGACGGACTTGTTGACCTCGTCAACTCTGCTGCGTCCAGCTGCCGTTGCCCATCGGTGATCACCCTGACAACAACCCTGGACTGCCCCTGGGGGCGATCAGACGATCTTTGTTCCTGCCGGGCTGCTCTGACCGGCCCGACGGAGCGCGGCGGTGGAACGTGGCGGCGCAGCTCAGGGGAGCAGCGAGACCTGGTAGTGGGCGATGGACCAGCCGTCGGGCGAGCGGCGTAGCAGGACGCCGAGGTTGACGGTGAGGGTGGGGCGGTCGGGGAAGGCGAAGTCGACGTCCAGGTAGCCGAGGAGGAGGTCGTCGGTGAGGCGGCGGGTCTCCAGGACGCGGTAGGCGGCGGTCATGCCCGGTGGTTGGGAGGCGTAGTACTCGGCGATGCCGGTGCGCCCGACGGTGTACGGGTGGAGGCCCTGGAAGATCGCGTCCTCGGTGAAGCAGGCGGCGACCTGCTCGGGCCGGTGGGCGTCGACGGCGGCCTTCCAGCGGTCGAGGAGGTCGCGCAGGACGGCCGTGTCGTTCATCGGGTGCCTTCCGGTCGGCCGGGGTCGTTGGGGTGGGGGGAGAGCGGGGTGACGGTGTCCTGGCGCCATACCCGCAGGGGCATGGTGGCGAGCGCCTGTTCCAGCCGCTCCTCGTCGGGGGCGCTGAACAGGCCCCAGGTGCGCCGTTCGCCGGGGGCGAGCGGCGGGCGCCAGAGCCGCAACAGGACGCCCTGGGCGGCGAGTTCGCCCGACCGCCGGGCCTCGCGGGCCCGGATGTCGGCGATCGCCTCCTCGGGGGTTCCGTCCGGGACGGTGGTCACCATGTCGACCAGGAATTCCATCGGCTTCCTCTCGTACGGGTCTACCGGAGTATCGAGGGGCGCGGCCGCCGGGGGTGCGCAGGCACGCCGGTCACGGCCGGGCGTCGTGGCCGGCGCGCAGGCTGAGGACGGAGCCGGCCAGGAGCAGGCCGACCATGGTCAGCAGCGGGGCCGTCCAGGAGCCGGTGGCGCTGTGGAGGGCGGCGATGAGGGCGGGGCCGGTGGCGGCGAGGAGGTAGCCGCAGGTCTGGGCCATGGTGGAGAGCGCGGCGACGTGGTCGTGGTCGGTGCCCCGGCGGGCGAAGAGCACGGCGGCCAGGGCCTGGCCGCCGCCCATGCCGATGCCGAGGATGCCGGCCCAGAGCGGGGCGCCGGTGGCGGGGGCGAGCACGACGCCGAGCAGGCCGAGGACGCAGACGGCCACCACGGCGAGCAGGTGCGGCCGCTGGTCGGCGCGGGCGGCGGCGAGGACGGGCGCGAGGAAGCCGCCGACGGCGAGGCCGAGGATGAGGACGGCCTGGTCGGTGCCGGCGGCGGTGCGGCTGAGGCCCGCGTCGACCAGGATCGAGGGCAGCCAGGCGAGGGTGGCGTAGAAGACCAGGGTCTGGATGCCGAAGAAGGCGGTGAGGCTCCAGGCGAGCGCGGTGCGGCCGACGGGCCGGCGGTGCACCGGCGAGGTGGCGGCCGGTATCCGCCGTTCCACCCGCAGTTGCGGCGCCATGCCCGCCGCCGCGAGGACGGCCGGGAGGACGGCGAGGGCGATCGCGGCCCGCCAGGACCACGCGTCGGCGACCGGCGCGACGAGGGCGGCGACCACGGCCGACCCGGCGCCCATCGCGAGGGCGTAGACGCCCATCATGGTGCCGATCCGCCGGGGCGCGAAGCGGGCCCGGACGAACACCGGGATCAGTACGTTGACCACTGCCACCGCGATGCCCACCAGCACCGTCCCCGCGTAGAGCCCGGGCAGGCCCGCCGTGCGCAGCAGCGCGCCCACGACGAGGAGCACGCTCGCCCAGAACAGCCCGCGCTCCTCGCCGATCCGCCGCCGGGCGAGGGCGCCGAGCGGGGCGAACAGGCCCATGCACAGCGGGGGCAGCAGGCCGAGCACGGTGACGGTGCCCTGGCCCCAGCCGGCGACCGGCGCGAGCGGTCCGACCTGCCCGAACGCGACCCGGGTGTTGAGGCTGAGCAGGACGAAGCCGATGACGAGCAGCGCGCCGGAGGCGGGCGCGGCGCGGCCGGGTGAGGTCCGGCTGGGGGCGGAGGCGGTGCTGAGCGGCATGAGCGGCATGAGCGGCGAACCCTTCGCTGCGGCGGGAAGTTAGGCTTGCCTAAGCTTTCACGCTCAAGTGCGCTTGAGTGCAACCCGCCGACCGTGACCTGTGAAGGAGACGAAGCGTGGAGCAGCTCTACTCGATCACCGAGGTCGCGCAGGCCTTCGGCCTCTCCGTCCCGGCCCTGCGCTACTACGAGGACTGCGGCCTGATCACCCCCGCCGCCCGCCGCGGCCGGGTGCGCCAGTACGACCGGGCGGCCCTGGAACGCCTCGCCCTGGTCCAGCTCTGGCACGTGGACGGCATGATCCCGCTCGCCGGGACGGCCGCCGTGATGGCCAGCGAGCAGGCGGCGGAGCGGAAGGCGCTGCTGGCGGCGCAGCGGGACGAGATGACGGCCCGCGCCCGCCGCCTGGAGCGGGCCGCGGCCGTCCTGACCCACATGCTCGACTGCCACCGCGACCGCCCGCTGGACTGCCCGGTCACCCACGCGCACATCGGCGCCCGGGTCGACGCCGCCCTCGCCGGCGAGGAGCTGGCCGACGACTTCCTCCCGCCCGCGCCCGCGCCCGCGCCCGGGGCCGCGACCGTGTCCGCGCCCCCGCCCCCACCCGCGACCGTTTCCGGGACCGGGACAGGACCTACCCCAGCACCGCCGGCGTCGGCCCGTCGGGTCGCACGGTGATGCTGTAGGCGGAGCCGGTCGGGACGGAGCGGAACCGCACGGTGTGGGCGGGCAACAGGAGTTCGAGCAGCGCGGTGGTCTCGCGCACGGCGAACTGGGTGCCGAGGCAGGCGCGGGCGCCGAGGCCGAAGGGGAGGTACGCGCCGAGCTGGGTGGGACGGGTGCCGGTGGCGGTGAAGCGGGCGGGGTCGAAGCGTTCGGGGTCGGGCCACAGGGCCGGGTCGCGGTGGGTGAGGTAGGGGCAGACCAGGACTTCGGTGCCGGCGGCGATGTGGTGGCCGTCGATCACGTCGTCCCCGACGGCGTGCCGGGGGAGCAGCCAGGCCGGGGGGTAGAGCCGCAGGGTCTCGCTGACCAGGGCCTGCGGGTCGGCGCCGCGCGCCTCGGGGTGGCGGTCGAGGAGGAGGAAGAGCCAGGTGAGGGTGGTGGCGGTGGTCTCGTGCCCGGCGACGAGCAGGGTGACGAGTTCGTCCCGGATCAACCGGTCGGTGTACTCGGGGTGCTGGGCCGCGGCGTCGAGCAGGACCCGCAGCACGCCTGGCTCCTCGACGTCGCCGGCCGAGCGCGCCGCGTCGATGGCGGCCAGCGCGACGGCGTCGATCCGGGCGAGGTCGGCGGCGACGGCGTCCCGGGCGTCCCCGGCGTCCGTGGGCAGGGTCGGCATGGCCGCCACCACCCGTTCCACGCAGCGGAGTTCATGGTCGGTGTGGTCGTCCAGCGGCAGCCCGGTGAGGGCCCGCCAGACGGTGTCGAGGGCGAATCCGCGCATCTCCTCGCCGAGGTCGAAGGTCTCGCCGGTGCGCGCGTACCCTTCCCAGCGGTCGGCCGTCCGGCGGGCGGCGGCGGCGATCCGCTGCTCGTAGCGGCGCATCCCGGTGCCGGTGAACTGGGACTGCAGCAGCCGCCGTTGGCGCTTCCAGGCATCCCCGGTGGCGGAGAGCACGCCGTCGCCGACCAGCATCCGCGCGCGGTGCGAGCGCTTGACGTAGCGGTCGGGGTGGCGGCCGAGCACGTGCTGCACGGCGGCCGGGTCGGTGACCAGCACGGTGGGCGTGGGGCCGAGCCGGAAGGCGGCGATGCCGCCGACGCGGTGCTGCGCCCGGGCGAGCAGGTCGACGAGGTCGGCCTCCTCGCTGCGCCACTGCTCGACGGCCTCGGCGGCCAGCTCCGGTACGGGGCGGGTGTCGGTGGTCACCGGGAGTCTCCTCGGGGGTCGGCCGTCGCGGGCGGGCGGCCCGCCCCGCAGCCGACTGTACGTCAGTTGGGTGGCGGACCGGTTACGTCCGGTGACCCGGGGGTGCGCCCGGCGCACAGCTGCGCCGCGATCCGTCCCCCTCGACGGACCGCGGCGCAGCGGCTTACGGGGTGTCAGGCGGGTGCCCTACGGGTCACACGGCCTGCCACAGGGCGGGGACGATCGGCGGCTCCCAGCCGACCTGGGCGGTGTGACCCTGGAGGCAGCGGTAGCTGACCCCGTTGTAGGTCACGATGTCGCCCGCCTGGTAGGTGGTGCCGGGCGACCAGGTGCCGCCGGGGTTGGTCGGGCCGTTGCCCACGACCAGCGAGAAGCTGGTGCTGTGGGTGGCGGAGCCGGTGCCGGTGAGCGTGATGCTGTAGGTGCCGGCCGCCGTGTTCGCGGCGGTCGCGATGGTCAGCGAGGCCGAGGCGCCGGACTGCACCGAGGACGGGCTGAAGGAGACCGTCACACCCGCGGGGGCGCCTGAGGCGGTCAGGTTGACCGTCTGGGCGGAGCCGGAGGTGGTGGCGGTGGAGACCGTCGCGGTGGCCGAGTCGCCGGGGTTGACGGTGGCGGTGGCCGGGTTCACCGAGAGGGAGAAGTCGTTGGCGGGGGTGGTGCCGCCGACGGAGGTCTTCCAGATGGTGTAGGCCACGCCGTCGGCGCTGCGGTTCAGCGCGGTCGGGTCGATGTTGCTGGTGGTGTCGCAGGACTGGTGGTAGCAGGAGTCGTACGAACGGCCCGCGCTGCCGCCCCACTTGGTCGCCTGGCCGGAGGTCTTGACGGCGTCGGCGCCGGCCGCGTAGCCGGAGGTGGGGATGCCGGCCTGCTGGAAGGAGTAGTCGTCCGAGCGGCCCTGGCCCTCGACGTTCTCCTCCGGCTGGAGGTTGAGGGAGTCCCAGTAGGCCTTCATCGGCGCGGCGGCGGCGGAGGTGATGTTGTTGATGAAGTAGCCGGCGTTGGGCGAGCCGACCATGTCGAAGTTGTAGTAGGACTTGATCGCGGAGCGCTGGGTGGAGCTGAGCTGGCCGACGTAGGACTGCGAGCCCTGGAGGCCCTGCTCCTCACCGGTCCACCAGGCGAACCGGACGTGCCGGGTCAGGGTGGGGTTCTGCTGGGCGAGGACGAGCGCGTTCTCCAGCAGGGTGGCCGAGCCGGAGCCGTTGTCGTTGATGCCGGGGCCGGCCGAGACGCTGTCCAGGTGGGCGCCGAACATGGTGACCTGGTCGGCGGGGCCGCCGGGCCAGTCGGCGATCAGGTTGTTGGACTGGTAGGTGCAGGAGGTGCAGGTCTGCTCGGTCACGGTGTAGCCGGCGGCCTGCAGCTTGCCCTTGATGTACGCCACGGACTGGCTGTGCCCGGCGCTGCCGGCCCGGCGGTTGCCGCCGTTCTGGTTGGCGATGGTGTTCAGCTGGGTCAGGTGGGCCTGGACCTTGGCGACGTCGATGTCGGGCGCGGGCCCGCCGGGCGTGCCCCCGCCGCCGACGGTCAGGGTGTACTGGGCGGTGTGGGTGGCCGCGCCGGCGGTGCCGGTGACGGTGATCACGTACGTCCCGGCCGGGGCGCCCGAGGAGGCCGACAGGGTCAGCGTCGCGGACGAACCCGTCTGCACGGACGAGGGGTTGAGCGTCGCGGTGACCCCGGTCGGGGCGCCCGAGGCGGTCAGGTTGACGGTCTGCGCGGTGCCCGAGGTGACGGCGGTGGAGACCGTCGCCGTGGTCGAGGCGCCGGGCTGGACGGAACCGGAGGCCGGGCCGAGCGCGAGCGAGAAGTCGTTGTTGCCGGACGGCGTGCAGGTCGGGTCGCCGCTCTGCGCGGGCAGGCTGATCGCGTCCCAGGCGGCCTTGGTCCGGTTGAAGTAGTTGCAGGTCGGGTCGAGGTTCTTGGCGGCGGTCAGGGTGGTGGTGCGGTACCGCTTGTAGGTCATGCCGCTGGTCTTGAGCAGCATGCCGCCGTAGAAGATCTGGCCGGCCTGCTTGACGCCGATGCCGGTGACCGAGGAGTTGTTGCAGGTCGGGCTGGACGGCTTGCCGCCGCCCGGGTTGGAGCCCATCGCCAGGAGGTAGAACCAGTGGTTCAGCGGGCCGGCGGCCGCGTGCACCTCGGTGCTGGGGATGGAGGAGGAGTAGCAGTTCGGGTCGTTGTTGACCAGCGAGGGCTGGTAGAGGCTGCGGATCGGCCCCTGGCCGACCAGGTTGACCTGCCGGCCGACCTGGTAGTCGGGGTAGTCGTAGGGCGCGGGCTGGTTGACGTACTCCTTGGTGAGCGCGCCGAAGATGTCGCCGGTGCCCTCGCCCAGGCCGTTCTCGTTGTTGGCGCCGCCGGGGGTGTACTGGTCGATGCCGTGGCCGAACTCGTGGCCGACGACGTCCTGGGCGGCGATCCACTCGTTGTTCTGGTTGTGGCCGATGGAGACGGAGCTGCCGTCCCAGTAGGCGTTGACGTCGTTGAGGCCGACCTTGACCGGCCAGCTGCCGCCGTTGCCGTTGTGGCCGTTGCGACCGAGCCAGTCGCGGAGCATGTCCCATTCCTTCTGGGCCGCCCACATGGCGTCGGCGCAACCGGTCTCCTTGCTGGAGGGGTTGCCGGTGCCCCAGGAGTCGGAGGACTTGCTGAACACCTGGCCGCTGCTGTAGTCGGAGCAGGTCAGGCCGGGCCGGTTCGGGTCGCGCAGCGAGTACGAGCCGCCGGAGTTGGTGGTGCTGATGGTCAGCGGGCCGGGGCCGTTCCACTTGCTGTTGATGGTGCCGGCGCGGACATCGTCGTAGCTGTCGATCACCTCGCCGCTGGCGGCGTCCACGAAGACGTGCAACGTGCTCGGCGCGCTCTCGGTGCGGCCCTTGAGGACGGTCTCCCAGGCGAGCCGGCTCGCGCCGTCCTTGACCCGGACGACCAGGCGGCGCTCGGCCACCGAGTCCACCGCGGCCAGCTTGGTGCGCGCGGTCTTCTCCGCGTTCGCCGCGCTGACCTGCGGGGTTATCGAGCCGCCGACCGGCCCGGTGGCAGCCGACTGGAGGCCGCGGACCTTGCCCTGGCTGTCGGCGAGCACCACGGCGTCGCCGCCGACCACCGGCAGGCCGCGGTAGCTGCGGTCGTAGGCGACGGAGTAGAGGCCGCCGAGCCAGGGGGTGACGGCCCGGCGCTCGTAGGTCTCGCCGGGGCCCTTGGCCAGTGCGTCCAGACCGGCGGCCGCGGCCGCGTCGGCGGCGTTGACGGCTGCCGCGAGGGCGCTGGGTGGTGCGGGAGAGGGGGTGGGCGCGGCGGTGGCCGGCCCGGCCGTGGCGGCGATCATGCCGGCCAGCACGGTCAGGGTGGTCGCCGTGGTCAGCAACCGTCCTGTGGAAACTCTGCGTTGCATCGAGGCTCCTAGCATGTGGGGGTCCTCGACCGCGGACGGCATGGCTGGTGGCGCACCGCAGGGCCGTGTCTGGGGGACGGCCGTGCGGGCCGTCCGCGTTCGGGTGCCGGAACCCTCACACGGCGTCATGCTCTGGTCAATGGCTGGTGCACGCGATGCATAGGGTTGGCAAATTCCGTCAAGCTGGGCTTTTGCCCGAGTGGTTGAGACCACCTCATGTACGGACGGGGTGTCATCGAGTACCGTCCTGATGGTCGGGAGGTTGGCGAGGGGCCCGGGGGAAGCGACCGGAGGAGGCAGCCGTGCACCGGAACCGCGTGGCCGTGGCACCGGCGTCCGCACCCCCGCCCCCGCCCGTCGCCCCGCCTGCCGCCCCGCCCGCCCAGGAGCCGGGCGCCTGGCGGGACTTCGGCGCCCGGCTGCGCCACTGGCGGCGCCGGGCCGGACTCACCCAGGCCCAACTCGGCGCCGGCATCGGCTACGACCACACCGCGGTGAGCAAGATCGAGCACGGCGCCCGCCGGGTCACCCCCCGGATCGCCGACCGGATCGACGAACTGCTCGGCGCGGGCGGTGAGTTGCGGGCCGCCTGTCAGCGGGCCGAGACCGCCGAACTGCCCTCCCTGGCGCCCCTCGCGCCCGCCCTGCTGCGGCCCCCGCTGCCCACCGCGGCCGTGAACGGGCCCGGCGGCCCGGCCCGCTGGAGCGCCCCCGCCCAGCCGCCGCCCCGGCTGCCCGACTATGGCCTGCTCTGCCCGCTGCACGGCGCCGACGGCTGCGACGTCCCCGGCCCGGTCGAACTCGCCGCGCTGCACGCCGAGTTCTGCGCCGCCGACCCGGCCGCCGCGCCGCCCCTGGACGCCGCCACCGCACACGCCCTCACCGGGCTGCTCGCCGCCCACCTGCGTTCCGGTGAGGCCGGCGGCCTGCCGGGACTGGCCGCCGCCGTCGAACGCACCCTGCGGGCCGTGCTCGCCCGGCTCGCCGCCGCCCCCGCCGCGCAGCGCCGTCCGCTCGCCCGGCTGGCCGCCGAGCACGCGCACGCCGCGGGCGCGCTGCGGATGCAGGACGGCCGCAACGCCACCGCGATGGCCTGCTTCGACCGCGCGCTCGCCTGGGCGGAGCTAGCCGGGGACCAGGCCACCCAGGTCGCCGCGCTGAGCGACATGAGCACCCTCGCCCGGATGGACGGCGACCCGGCCGCCGCCCTCGGCTACGCCCGGGAGACCGGCCGCGCCGCCCCCGGCCGGCACTGGGCCGGCGCGATGGGCCAGATCGGCCAGGCCCGCGCGCACGCCCTCACCGGCGACGTCCGGGCCACCATCCGGCACCTCGGCCGCGCCCGGCTGCACCTGGACCACATCGGCGCCCGGGACGAGGACGACGCGCCCTGGCTCTCCATCGCCTCGATGCGGCTGCGGGTGGAGTCCGGCGCGGCCGCCGCGCTGCGCGACCTCGCCGCGGTCGTCGACGACCCCCGGCTGGCCCGCCGGGCGCTGACCGCGGCCGAGACCGCGCTCGGCCTGCTCGGCCCGGCCCAGCTCCCCTCCAGCCGTCTCCTCTTCACCGTCCGGGTGGCGGACTGCCACGCCTGCGCGCACGACCCGCAGACGGCCGTCCAGTTGCTCGGGCCCGCCCTGGAGACCGCCCCGGCGGCGGCCCTGCCGGCCCTGGTCGGGTACGAGCTGCGCGGCCTGCGCGACCGCCTCGCGGCGCACCGCCCGGACGCGGCGTGGCGGCTGGCGGAGCTGGCGGGATCCTGACGGGCGGCGCCACCCGCACGGCCCGCGCCCTCGCGCCCGGCTCGCGCTCGCCCGGTGCCACCCGCGCCGTCCTCGCCGGACCGGGGGCCGGATCCGGGTCCGGACCGCCCCCTGCTCCAGGGGGCGTGCGACCCCGCCCGGCGCGGGTCAGACCGCGCTGCGCTCCGTTTTCTCCAGCGTCTGCGAACAAACGCGCCCCTTTCGCGCCGGTCTTGTGTCAACTTCGTGCGCGGATCTTCCTCCGATCGGGTTATTTATGGCGTTAACACGTCGAATGACTGCCGTAGCTGACCGGTCCCGCTAGAGTCTCTGACGTTTCCAGTCATTAGTTCGCGAATAACCAAGGGGGCGCGTGCTGTCCGCCATTGCACGCCGGCTCGCTCATCCGCTTCTGCTCCTGGGGGTGCTGTGCACGGCCGTCGCCACACTGCACTTCCACTGGGAGCCCGACCGGGTCTCCCCGCTCGTGCTGGTCGGCGTCCTCGGGTACCTGGCCGTACTGGAGCGGGTGATCCCGTACCGGACCGACTGGCATCCGAGCGGGCGTGAACTGCGCTGGTACACCGTGTACTTCGTGCTGAGCATGGCCGGCGGTGCGATCGCCCAGGGGCTGGTGACGGCGCTGGTGCAGGTGCTCGGAGCGGCCCATCCGGCGCTCCCGTTCGCCGTGGAGATCCCGCTCGCGCTGCTGGTCGGATCGCTCGGCGACTACCTCGTCCACCGCTGGTCCCACCAGAACCGGTGGCTCTGGCGCCTGCACGGCGTCCACCACGTGCCGGACAAGGTGAATGTCGCGAACAACGGCGTGAACCATATTCTCGACGTGTTCGTCGCGCAGTCCGTGGTGCAACTCCTGCTGTCGCTGATCGGCTTCTCGGCGGAATCCGTGTTCGTGGTCGGAATATTCATTCTTGCGCAGGGGTATTTCGTTCACGCGAACATCGACGTCCGCCTCGGGCTCCTCGGCCACCTGCTGGCCGGCCCCGAGCTCCACCGACTGCACCACAGCACCGACCTCGCTGAGGCCGGGCACTACGCCTCCGACCTCTCGCTGTGGGACCACGTGTTCGGCAGCTTCACCTGGCACCCCGGCCGGGTGCCCACCGCCGTCGGCCTCGCCGATCCGGCCGCCTTCCCGGCCACCGGCGAAGTGGGCGCCACCCTGCTGTACCCCTGGCGCCAGGTGAAGACCACCGAGCCGTCCGTCTGACCCTGCCCGCGAGGCCGCTCTTCCTCCGCCCGTGTCCGCGCCGCCACGCCATCACCCTCGGATTGGATCATGACCACCTCGCCCTTCGCCGTGCCCTGCGACCGGATCGCGATCACCGGCATCGGCTGCCGCCTGCCGGGACACGCCAACGACCACCGGACCTACTGGCGCAACCTCGTCGAGGGCCGGGACTGTCTCACCGCGACACCCTCCGACCGCTACGACACCGGCACGCTGGGCAGTCGGGACCGTTCCAAACCGGGCCGCCTGACCGGCGGCCGGGGCGGCTACATCGACGGCTTCGACACCTTCGACCCGGACTTCTTCGGCATCAGTCCGCGCGAGGCCGAGCACATGGACCCGCAGCAGCGCAAGCTCCTGGAGGTCAGCTGGGAGGCCCTGGAGGACGGCGGCCTGCTCCCCGGCGAGCTGGCCGGCCGCGACGTCGGCGTCTACATGGGGGCCTTCACCCTCGACTACAAGATCCTCCAGTTCGCCGACCTCGACTTCCGCACGCTCGCCGCGCACACCGCCACCGGCACCATGATGACGATGGTGTCCAACCGGATCTCGCACTGCTTCGACTTCCGCGGCCCCAGCGTCTCGATCGACACCGCCTGCAGCTCCTCCCTGGTCGCGGTGCACCTCGCCTGCCAGAGCCTGCTCCGCGGCGAGACCGAACTCGCCCTGGCGGGCGGCGCGTTGCTGCACATGGCGCCGCAGTACACGATCGCCGAGACCAAGGGCGGCTTCCTGTCCGCCGACGGCCGCTCACGCGCCTTCGACGCCTCCGCCGACGGCTACGTCCGGGCCGAGGGGGTCGGCGTGGTCGTCCTCAAGCGGCTGTCGGACGCGCTGCGCGACGGCGACCCGGTGCACGCCGTCATCCTCGGCAGCGGCGTCAACCAGGACGGGCGCACCAACGGCATCACCGTCCCCAGCGCGGACGCCCAGGTCACCCTGATCGAACGGGTCTGCGCCGAGGCCGGGGTGCTGCCCGGCAGCCTCCAGTACGTCGAGGCGCACGGCACCTCCACCCCGGTCGGCGACCCGATCGAGGCGGCCGCGCTCGGCCGGGTGCTGGGCATCGGCCGCCGCCCGGGCGACCGCTGCTACGTCGGCTCGGTGAAGACCAACATCGGGCACACCGAGGCCGCCGCCGGCGTCGCCGGGCTGATCAAGACCGCCCTCGCCCTCAAGCACCGGCGGATCCCGCCGCACCTCAACCTGGAACGGCCCAACCCCGGCATCGACCTGGCCGCGCTGCCCTTCGACATCCCGACCGCCCCGGTCGACTGGCCCGAGCACGAAGGACCGGCCCGGGCCGGCGTCAACTCCTTCGGCTTCGGCGGCACCAACGCGCACGTCCTGCTGGAGGAGCCGCCGAGCGCCGGGCCCGCCGCCCCGGCCCCGCAGCCGGCCTGCACCGTGCTGCCGTTGAGCGCCAAGGACACCGCCGGGCTGCCCGAACTCGCCGCCGGAATCCGCCGGGAGCTCGCCGCCGGGGTGCCGCTCGACGACCTCGGCCACACCCTGGCGCACCGGCGCCAGCACCTGCCCGAGCGGCTCGCGGTGGCCTACTCCACCCGGGACGACCTGGACGAGGCGCTGGCCGCCCACGAGCGCGGCGAGGCACACCCCCGGGTGCTCCAGGGCCGCGCCCGGGAGCGCCAACAGCGCCGCCTCGCCTGGGTGTTCACCGGCATGGGCCCGCAGTGGTGGGGCATGGGCCGGGGCCTGTACGAGAACGAACCGGTCTACCGGGCGGCCGTCCAGGCCTGCGACCGGGAGATCCGCGAGCAGGCCGGCTGGTCCCTGCTCGACGAACTGCACCGCGACGAGGCCGACTCCCGGATGGCCGAGACCTGGCTCGCCCAGCCCGCCAACTTCGCCGTCCAGCTGGGCCTGTCCGCGCTCTGGCGCAGCCACGGCCTGCGCCCCGACGCGGTGGTCGGGCACAGCACCGGCGAGGTCGCCGCCTTCCACGAGGCCGGGGTGTACGACCTGGCCGACGCCGTCCGGGTGGTGCTGGCCCGCAGCCGCCTCCAGCAGCGGCTGGCCGGCACCGGCACCATGCTCGCCGTCGGCCTCCCGGAGGCCGAGGCGGAGCGCCGGATCCGCCCGTACCGGGCCCGGGTCTCGCTGGCGGCCGTCAACAGCCCCTCCACCGTGACCCTGGCCGGCGACACCGACGCGCTGCGCGAACTCGCCGAGGAACTGCGCGGCCAGGAGGTGTTCACCCGCTTCCTGGACGTCGAAGTCCCCTACCACAGCGTGCGGATGGACCCGATCCGGGACGAGCTGACCGCCGCGCTCGCCGCGCTCAAGCCCAACGAGGCCCGGCTGTCGCTCTACCTCACCGCCCGCGAGGGCCTCGCCCGCGGCCCCGAACTCGACGCCGGGTACTGGTGGGACAACGTCCGCAACCCGGTGCGCTTCCGCGCCGCCGTCGAACGGATGGCCCAGGACGGGCACGGCCTGTTCCTGGAGATCGGCCCGCACCCGGTGCTCGGCCACGCGATCCGCGAGTGCGTCGACGGCGCGCACGCCCTGCCGTCCATCCGCCGGCACGCCGACGAGCCCGCCTGCCTCACCCGGTCCCTGGCCGAACTGCACACCCTGGGCGTCGAACTGGACTGGCGCGCCCTGCACCCGGCCGGCCGCCCGGTGCCGCTGCCCGGCTACCCGTGGCGGCGCGACCGGTACTGGGTCGAGCCGAGCGCCGTCCGGCAGGTCCGGCTCGGCGAGGTCGACCACCCGCTGCTCGGCCGCCGCACCGCGAGCGCCCAACCCGCCTGGACCACCGCACTCGACCCCGAGCGGCTGCCCTACCTGGCCGACCACCGGATCGAGGGCCAGATGGTCTTCCCCGCGGCCGGGTACCTGGAGATGGCCGCCCAGGCCGTCCGCGCCCTCACCGGCGGCACCGAGGTGGTGCTCGCCGAGATCGAGCTGAACCGGGCCCTGTTCCTCTCCGACACCGAGCCCACCCCCGTCCAGCTCGGCTACGCCCCGGAGGACGCCCGCTTCACCATCGCCTCCACCCCGGCCGGCGGCGAACCCGTGGTGCACGCCGGCGGCCGGGTCCGCACCGGCCAGCGCCGCGCCCACGGCCCGGCGCTGGACGCCGAGGCGATCCGCGCCCGCGGACAGCGCTTCGACGGCCCCGACTGCTACCGGCTCCTCGCCGCCCGCGGCTACGACTACGGGCCCGCCTTCCAGGCCGTCCAGGAGGTGTGGGCGAGCCCCGGCGAGGCACTGGCCCGGATCAGCCCGACCGACCGGCTCGGCCCCGAGGCGGCCGACCACCAGCTCCACCCGGTGCTGCTCGACGCCTGCTTCCAGACCCTGCTGGCCACCCGGCTGCTCACCCCCGAGGACGGCGGCGTCCGGCTGCCGGTGTCCATCGAGGAGGTCCGGCTCGACCAGGCCGGCGACCGGCCGCTGTGGGCGCACGCCACCGTCACCCGCGAGGGCGGCGGCGAACTCGTCGGCGACCTCGCCCTGTACGCCGAGGACGGCACCCCGGTCGGCCGGATCACCGGCTTCCGGGTCGCCGACGTCGCGCAGGCCCCCGCCTCGGTCGGCCTCGCCACCATCGACGGCTGGCTCACCGAACTCGCCTGGACGGACGCCCCGGCCGCGCCCGCCGACCAGGACCTCGGCGACCTGCTGCTGTTCGCCGACGCCGGCGGCCTCGCCGAACGCCTCGCCGCGCTCGCCGCCGAACGCGGCGCCCGCTGCCACCTGGTCCGGCCCGGCACCGACTACCGGCCCGGCGACGGGCGCTCGACCGTCCGCCCGGACTCCGCCGAGGACCTCACCCGGCTCCTCACCGACCTCGGCCCCGGCTACCGCACCGTCGTCCAGCTGTGGAACCTCGACCAGCCCGCCCTCGACACCACCACGGCCGACCGGCTCGACCGGCTCGCCACCCTCGGCGGCTACGCGCTGATCGCCCTCGCCCAGGCCCTGCCCGCCGCCCTCCCGGACGCCCGGCTGCACATCGTCACCCGGGGCACCCAGGCCGCCGACCCCGACGACCGGGTCGAACCGCTCGGCGCACCCGCCTGGGGCATCGGACGGGTGCTCTGGCAGCAGGAACTCGTCGCCCAGCGCGGCACCCTGATCGACCTCGACCCCGCCGCCGACCCGCTCGACCAGGCCGAGGCGCTGCTCGCCGAACTCGCCTCCCGGGACGAGCAGGAGATCGCCCTGCGGGCCGGCCACCGCCGCACCAGCCGGCTCCGCCAGGCCGAGGGCCTCACCCGCCCGCTGCCGCCCGTCCTGCGCCCCGACGGCAGCTACCTGGTCACCGGCGCGTTCGGCGCGCTCGGCCGGCTGCTCTGCCGCACCCTGGTCCGGCGCGGCGCCCGGCGGCTGATCCTGGTCGGCCGCACCGCGCTGCCCGAGCGCGACCAGTGGCACCGGACCGACCCCGACAGCCCGGCCGGGGAACGGATCGCCTTCCTGCGCGAACTCCAGGCGCTCGGCGCCGAACCGCTGCTCGCCCCCGTCGACGTCACCGACGAGACCGCCCTCGCCGCCTGGCTCGCCGACTACCGGCAGCGCCAACGCCCGCCCATCCGCGGGGTGTTCCACCTCGCCGGGCAGGTCAAGGACGTGCTGGTGCCGCAGATGGACCGGGCCGCCTTCGACGCCGGATACGCCCCCAAGGTGGTCGGCGGCCACCTGCTGCACCGGCTGCTGCGCGACGAACCGCTCGACCACTTCGTGCTGTTCGCCTCCGTCGCCTCGCTGCTCACCACCGCCGGACAGACCAACTACGCGGCCGGCAACGCCTTCCTGGACGCCCTCGCCCACCACCGCCGGGCCGCCGGCCTGCCCGCGCTCAGCCTCGACTGGGGCCCCTGGGCCACCGGCATGATCGAGGAACTGGGCCTGGTCGCCCACTACCGCGACGCCCGAGGCATGAGCTCGCTCCCGCCGGACGCCGGCACGGCCGTGCTGGAACGCGTCCTCGGCCAGGACCGCGCCCAACTGCTGGTCGCCACCGTGGTCGACTGGCCGACCTTCCTCGCCTGGTACCCCGCGCCGCCGCCGCTGGTCGCCGACCTGGCCGCCAGCGCCGCCGAGCAGGCCCCGGCCGAGACCGGCGGCTTCCTGGACGCCTACCGCACGGCGGATCCGCCGACCCGGCACCGGCTCGTCACCGAGCGGCTCACCGCCGCCGCCGCGGCCGTGCTGCGGATCGGCGCCGAGCGGATCGCCCCGGACACCAGACTCGGCGCGCACGGCCTGGACTCGCTGCTCGCGATGGAGCTGCGCGCCCGGGTGCACGGCGAACTGGGCGTCGCCCTGCCGGTGGTGGCACTGCTCAGCAACGGCACCGTCGGCGACCTGGTCGACCTGCTCGTCACCGGCCTGGCCGAGCGGCTCGACGCCGAGGGCGGCCCCGAGCAGGCCGAGGTCGAGCTGTACACCGACGAGGCCCGCTACCCGCTCACCCACAACCAGCAGGCGCTGTGGTTCCTGCGCCAGCTGCACCCGGACGGCTTCGCCTACAACATCGGCGGCGCGGTGGAGGTGCGCGCCGAGCTCGATCCCGAACTGGTCTTCGCCGCCTTCCGCGCGCTGGTCGCCCGGCACCCCGGGCTGCGGGCCGCCTTCACCGCCGAGGAGGGCCGGCCGGTCCAGCGGATCCGACCGGAGGCGGTGGCCGACACCGGACTGTTCGACGTCGAGGGCCGCCCCTGGGAGGAGATCCACGCGCTGATCGTCGCCGAGTACCGGCGGCCGTACGACCTCGCGGACGACCCGCTGGTCAGGCTGCGGCTGTTCCGGCGCGGACCGGACCGCTGGGTCCTGATGAAGGCCGTCCACCACATCGTCTCGGACGCGATCTCCACCTTCACCTTCATCGAGGAGCTGTTCGAGGTCTACGAGGCGCTGCGGCACGGCCGCACCCCCGAACTCCCCGCCGTGGCCGCCCGCTACCTCGACTTCCTCAACCACCAGAACCGCTTCCTGGCCGGCCCCGACGCCCGGCGGATGCTCGACTACTGGCGCGGCCACCTGCCGGCCGAGATGCCCGTCCTCGCCCTGCCCACCGACCGGCCCCGGCCGGCCGTGCAGACCCACAACGGCGCCTCGGCGTTCTTCCGGCTCGACGCCGACCTGACCGCCCGCGTCCACGAGCTGGCCCGGGCGCACCACGCCACCCCGTTCATGGTGCTGCTGAGCGCCTACTACCTGCTGCTGCACCGCTGGTCGGGCCAGCAGGACATCGTGGTCGGCAGCCCCGTCACCGGCCGCACCCAGGAGGAGTTCTCCTCCGTCTACGGCTACTTCGTCAACCCGCTGCCGCTGCACGTCAGCCTGGCCGGGGAGCCGACCGTGGCCGAGCTGCTGGCCCGGGTGCGGGAGAGCGTGCTCGGCGGCCTGGACAACCAGGAGTACCCGTTCCCGCTGCTGGTCGAGCAGTTGGGGCTCCAGCACGACCCCAGCCGCTCGGCGGTGTTCCAGGCGATGTTCATCCTGCTCACCCACAAGGTCGCCGTGGAACGCTTCGGCTACCGCCTGGAGTACATCGAACTACCCGAGGAGGAAGGTCAGTTCGACCTGACGCTGTCCGCCTACGAGGACCGCGCGGACGGCTGCTTCCACTGCGTGTTCAAGTACAACTCCGACCTCTTCGACGCCGCCACCGTCGAGCGGCTGGCCGCGCACTACCGCAACCTGCTGGACGCCATGACCAGCGCCGGCACCGACCGCCCGGTCGGCCGGCTGCGGATGCTCGACGAGGCCGAACGCCGCCGCATCCTCACCGGCTTCAGCGGCGCCGACCGGCGGGCGGACCACGACACCCCGGTGCCCGAACTCGTCGCCAAGGCCGCCGCCGAACACCCCGAGGCCATCGCCGTCACCGCCCCCCGCCCGGACGGCGCCCGCCGCCTCACCTACGGCGAACTCGACCGGCGGGCCCAGCGGACGGCCCTGCGGCTGCGCGAACTGGGCGTCGGTGAAGGCTCGGTGGTCGCGGTCTGCCTGGACAAGTCACCCGAGCTGATCGTCGTCCTGCTGGCGATCTGGCGGGCCGGTGCCGCCTACCTGCCGCTCGACCCCGGCCACCCGGCCGACCGGCTCGCCTACCAGGTGACCGACGCCGGAGCCGCCCTCGTCGTGGTCGCCGAGCGGAACCCGTTCGGCACCGAGCCGCCCGTCCGCCCCGTCACCCTGGACGAGCTCGACCGGCCGGCCGCCGAGAGCGGCCCGCTGCCCGCCGCCGATCCGGACCGCCCCGCCTACGTCATCCACACCTCCGGCTCCACCGGCCGCCCGAAGGCCGTGCGGGTCGACCACCGCAACCTCGCCGCCGTCACCGCGGGCTGGCGCGCCGAGTACCGCCTCGACACCGAGGCCCGGGTGCACCTCCAGATGGCCGGGACGGCGTTCGACGTCTTCTCCGGCGACCTCGCCCGGGCGCTGAGCACCGGCGGCACCCTCGTCCTGGTCGACCGCGACCTGCTGTTCGACACCGCCCGGCTCTACCGCACCATGCGCGAGGAGGCCGTCGACTGCGGCGAGTTCGTGCCCGCCGTCGCCCGCGGCCTGCTGGCCCACTGCGAACGCGAGGGCCTGCGGCTGGACTTCCTGCGGCTGCTGGTCGTCGGCTCCGACTCCTGGAAGGCCGCCGAGCACCGGCGGCTGCGCGCCCTGTGCGGCCCGGACACCCGGCTGGTCAACTCCTACGGCCTGACCGAGGCCACCATCGACACCAGCTACTACGAGGGCGGCGCGGACGCCCTGGAACCCGGCCGGATGGTGCCGATCGGCCGGCCCTTCCCCAACAGCGCGCTGTACATCCTCGACCACTACGGAGAGCCGGTACCGCCCGGGGTGCCCGGCGAGCTGTGGATCGGCGGCGCCGGTGTCGCCGCCGGCTACCCGAACGACCCGGAGCAGACCACCCGGCGCTTCACCACCCTGGAGCTCGACGGCCCGCCCGTCCGGCTCTACCGCACCGGCGACCTCGGCCACTGGGACGCCCACGGCACCGCCCACCTGCTCGGGCGGATCGACAACCAGGTCAAGGTGCGCGGCCACCGGATCGAGATCGGCGAGATCGAGGCCCACCTCACCGCCCGCCCCGAGCTCGCCCAGGCCTGCGTGACGGTCCGTGAGGACGCCACCGGCGAAGCCGTGCTGGCCGCCTACCTGGTCCCCGTCGAGGGGACCACCCTGGACCGCCGGGAGCTGCGCCGACACCTGGCCGAGCACCTGCCCACCGTGATGATCCCCTCCCACCTCACCGAGCTGCCCGCCCTGCCGCTCACCCCCAACGGCAAGGTCGACCTGGCCGCCCTGCCCGAGCCCCGGATCGACACCGGCGGCGCGCAGCACGAACCGCCCGTCACTCTCTACGAGATCCGCACCGCCGAGCACTGGAGCAACCTGCTCGGCGTGGCGGAGGTCGGCCTCCAGCACGACTTCTTCGAGCTCGGCGGCAGCTCCATCCGGCTGATCGAGCTGATCCACCACCTGCAGACCGAGTTCAACATCAGCATCCCGGTCGGCCTGCTGTTCAAGGTCACCACCCTGCACGGGATGGCCCGCACGCTGGAGCAGATCATCACCGGCGAAGTCGCCGGCGGGCAGCCGTACCTCTGGTTCAACCCCGGGGCGCCCGCGGGGCGGACGGTGTTCTGCTTCCCGCCGGCCGGCGGCCACGGCCTGGTCTACCGCCAGCTCGCCGCCCACCTGCCCGACCACCGGCTCGCCGCCTTCAACTACCTCACCGGCGACGACAAGACCGCCCGCTACGCCGACCTGGTCGAGGACCTGGAGGAGGCGGGGCCGTACGTCCTGCTCGGCTACTCGCTCGGCGGCAACCTCGCCTTCGAGGTGGCCCGGGAGCTCGAACGCCGGGGCCGTACGGTCAGTTCCGTCCTGGTGGTGGACTCCTACCGGATCCCCGAGCCCTTCGAGCTCGGCGAGGAGCACCTGGCCGTCTTCGAGCGCGAGCTCCACGAGCACCTGCACCGGCACACCGGATCCCGGATCGTTGCCCAGGAGACCCTCGAACAGGCCCGGGACTACCTGTCCTTCTGCAGCCGCACCCCCAACCTGGGCGTCCTGAAGGCCCCGCTCAACGTGGTCTGCGAACGGGACCGGCTGGCGCTGCACGCGGGCGGCGAGCACGGCTCCTGGCACGGCGCCTCCAGCGCCGGCACCGCCGTCCACGCCGGGCACGGCAGCCACGCCGAGATGCTGGACGCCGAGTTCGCCGCCCGCAACGCCGAACTCGCGGGCGCCATCCTGGCCGGAGGCACCGCCGATGGCCGGGCCTGAGCGCGGACCGGACTGGTCGAGCCGGGAGCGGGCCCCCGGCGGCCCGCCCCGGGTCATCGTGATCGGCGCGGGCATCGGCGGGCTCTCCACCGGCTGCTACGCGCAGATGAGCGGGCTGGAGACCCGGATCTTCGAGAAGCACGTGCTGCCCGGCGGCTGCTGCACCGCGTGGTCCCGGCACGGCTACCTGTTCGACTACTGCATCGACTGGCTGATCGGCACCGCCGAGGGCACCGGGGCGAACCAGGTGTGGCGCGAACTCGGCGCCCTCGACGGCAAGTCGGTCACCCGCTTCGACGTCTTCAACCGCGTCGTCGACGAACACGGCCGCGCCGTCACCTTCTACGGGGACCCGGACCGGCTGGAACGGCACCTGCTGGCCACCGCCCCCGGCGACGCCAAGCCGATCCGCGCCTTCTGCCGGGACCTGCGCCGCTTCGCCGCCATCGACCTGCCCTGGGACCTCACCCCGCCGCCGCTGCGCGGCCCGGCCGAGCGGCTGCGCACCCTGCGCGCCGTGCTGCCCGCGTTCCGGCTCTTCTGGCGGACCGCGACGACCCCGATGAGCGGCTTCGCCGAGCGCTTCCAGGACCCTCTGCTGCGGCGGGCGCTGCCCAACATGTTCCTCCAGGAGCCGGCCGGCTTCCCGCTGCTGCCGTACCTGTACACGCTGGCCGCCGCGCACAACGGCAACGCGGGCTTCCCGCAGGGCGGTTCGCTCGGGCTGGCCCGCTCGGTGGAGGAGCGCTACACCTCGCTCGGCGGGGTGATCGGCTACCGCTGCCGGGTGGAGCGGATCCTGGTCGAGGGGGACCGTGCCGTCGGCGTCCAACTCCGGGACGGCTCCCGACACTTCGCCGACCACGTGGTGGCCGCCTGCGACGGGCCGACGGTGCTCGACCGGCTGCTCGAAGGCCGCTGGTCCAGCCCCGCCACCGACCGGCTGTACGGCGAGCTGCTGGACAAGCCCGGCAACCTGTACCCGGCCGTGGTCTCGGCCTTCGTCGGCGTGGACGGCCCGCTGCCCGAGGGCGAACCGCACAGCACCACCTACCTGCTGTCGCCCGAACAGGGCGCCCGGCTGCCCGGCTCGCTCCAGCACAGCCTGGTCGTCCAGCTGCGCTCGGACTACGCGGAGGGCTTCGCGCCGCCCGGCAAGTCGGTCCTGCACTGCACCTACTTCAGCGACTACCGCTCCTGGAAGGACCTGCGGGTCCGCGACCGCCGCGCCTACCGCGCCCGCAAGCAGGAAGTCGCCGCGTTCGTCCGGGAGTTCCTGGAGCGGACGTACCCGGGGCTCGGCCGCCGGATCGAACTCGTCGACGTCGCCTCCCCGGTGACCACCGAGCGGTTCACCGGCAACACCTACGGCAGCATCCTCGCCTGGCAGGCCTTCTCCGAGGCCGAGGACGCCGCCAACCGGCTGGTCAACCGGGACCGGATGCGGCTGCCCGGTCTGCGCGGCTTCTCGATGGCCGGGCAGTGGGCCGGCCTCGGCGGTCTGATCCGCGCCGCCACCAGCGGCCGGTACGCCGCGCAGTACCTCTGCCGGGAGCTCGGCCGGCCGTTCCGGGCCTGGCCCAGTGACAACCAGGAACCTTGGCACGCGGGCAAGTTGGGCAAACTGCCGCAACTCGACCGGGCCACCGTGGGAGTGCCGGAATGACCGGAATGAGCACCAGCAGGCAGACCATGGTGATCGTCGGGGGCGGGCTGGGCGGCCTGTCGACCGGCTGCTACGCGCAGATGAACGGCTACCGCACCACCGTCCTGGAGATGCACGAACTCCCCGGCGGCTGCTGCACGGCCTGGGACCGCGGCGAGTTCACCTTCGACTGCTGTGTGAGCTGGCTGCTCGGCAGCGGCCCCGGCAACGAGATGCACCAGATCTGGCTCGAACTCGGCGCGCTGCAGGGCAAGGTGATGCGCAACTTCGACGTCTTCAACGTGGTGCGCACCCGGGACGGGCGCGCCGTCTACTTCTACTCCGACCCCGACCGCCTGGAAGCGCACCTGCTCGACCTCGCGCCGGAGGACGCCCGGCGGATCCGGCAGTTCTGCGAAGGGCTGCGCAAGTTCCGCCGCGCCCTGGTCCGTTACCCCTTCCTCAAGCCGGTCGGGCTGATGGGCCGGACCGAGCGCTGGCGGATGCTCGCCTCGTTCCTGCCGTATTTCAACGTCATCCGGCGCTCGATCACGGTGCTGATGAGCGACTACTCGGCGCGCTTCCGGAGCCCGCTGCTGCGCGAGGCGTTCAACTTCGTGCTCTACGAGAAGCACCCCAACTTCCCGGTGCTGCCCACCTACTTCCAACTCGCCTCGCACGCCGGGCAGTCGGCCGGGGTGCCGGAGGGCGGTTCGCTCGGGCTGGCCCGCTCGATCGAGCAGCGCTACCGGCGGCTCGGCGGCGAGATCAGCTACAACACCAAGGTGGCCGAGATCCTGGTCGAGCAGGACCGGGCCGTCGGGGTGCGGCTGAGCGACGGCCGGGAGATCCGGGCGGACATCGTGGTCGCCGCCTGCGACGGGCGCACCACCATGCTGGACCTGCTCAAGGGCCGCTACCTGAACGACACCTACCGCCGGCTGTACACCCGGACCATCACCGAGCCCGGCATGGTCTTCCCCGGCTACCTCACCGTCTTCCTCGGCCTGCGCCGCCCCTTCCCGGCCGGGGACCCGTGCACCACCTACCTGCTGGAGGACGAGGTCGCCGACCGGCTGACCGGCATCCGCCACCCCAGCATCAACGTCCAGTTCCGCAGCCGCCACTACCCCGAGCTGTCGCCCGCCGCGACGACCGTCGTCTACGCCAGCTACTTCTGCGACATCGCCCCCTGGCGGGAGTTGAGCACCGGCCCGGAGCAGGCGCCACGGCTGCGGCGGGGCGAGGAGCTGCACACCCTGCCGGTGGGGCGCGGGCGCGAGTACCAGCGCGAGAAGCGGCGGGTGCGGGACGCCATCGTGGACTTCCTGGACGGGCACCACCCCGGTCTGCGGGACGCCGTCGCCGTCAAGGACGTGTCCACCCCGCTCACCCAGGTCCGCTACACCGGCAACTACGACGGCACGGTGCTCGGCTGGCAGCCGTTCGTGGAGAGCGGCGAGACGCTGGAGGAGGAGATCAAGCGCAACGGGCCCGGGCTGCCGGGCCTGGCGAACTTCTACCTCTCCGGTGTCTGGGCGACCACCGGGGGACTGATCCGGGCGGCCGCCGCCGGCCGGCACGTCGTCCAGTTCATCTGCCGCGACGACGGCCGGCCGTTCACCGCCGCCGTGGACGACAGCGCGCCGCCGCCCACCCTGGTCATCGAACCGGTCGGGCCCGCCGACCGGCGGTTTGGAGTCACCTCATGAGGGTCGAGAAATGGGTCGTCCGCGAGCACGTGGACGGCGTGCCGGACGTCGAGCGGATGTACCGGAAGGTGGTCGAGGAGGTGGACGTCCGCCTCGCCGCGGACGAGATGCTGCTGCGGACCAGGTACGTCTCGGTCGACCCGTACCTCCAGGGGATCGCCCTGGACACCCCGATCGGCGACCACATGGGCGCGGACTCCATCATGGAGGTGGTGGAGGCCGGGCCGGACGCCGCCTTCGCCGTCGGCGACCTGGTGCAGGGCTTCGGCGGCTGGCGCAGCCACGTGATCAGCAACGGCGCCCCGGCGTTCTGGCAGACCGGCACCTTCCCGATGGTCTTCCCCGCCTACCGGCGGCTGGACCGGGGCGACTACGACGACGCCCTGCCGATCTCCACCGCCCTCGGCGTCCTCGGCGGCCCGGGGATGACCGCCTGGGGCACGGTCGAGAAGTTCCTGGAGGTCAGGCCGGGGGACACCGTGCTGGTCAGCGGGGCGTCCGGGGCGGTCGGCTCGGTGGTCGGACAGCTGGCCCGGCACCGGGGGGCCCGGGTCATCGGCACCACGGCCACCCCGGCCAAGGCCGCCCGGCTGCGTGAGCTGGGCTTCGACGCCGTCCTGCTCTACCGCGACGGCGACGACCCCGAGCGGCTGCGGGAGGAACTCGCCGAGCTCGCCCCGGCCGGCATCGACCGCTACTTCGACAGCCTCGGCGGGGCGCTCACCGACGCGGTCTTCTCGCTGCTCGCCGTGGAGAGCCGGGTCGCGGTCTGCTGGCAGTGGGGCAGCCAGGTCGGCGGGGACTGGGCGGGTCCGCGGCTGCTGCCGATGATCATGTTCCCGCGCACCACCATCCGCGGCATCTTCTCGCTGGAGTGGTTCACCGAGGAGAACTGGTCGGCGCTGCGGCAGGAACTGGGCGCCCTGGTCCGCAGCGGGGACCTCGGCTACCAGCAGACCGTCCACCGGGGCTTCGACAACATCCCGGCCGCCTACCGCAGCCTGTACGTGGACCGCTCCGCGAGCCGGGGCAAGGTGCTCGTCGAACTCTGAGCCGGGCGGTCGGCGGGGCCCGGCCGGGGCGGGCGGTTCGTGCGCCCGCCCCGGCCGCGCGCAGGTCAGTTCAGGGTGAACCAGGTGGAGCGGGACTTCTTCCACTCCGGCTGGGCGAGGTCCTTGGCGGCGGTGCCGTCGCCGTACAGGTCGGCGGAGCCGTCGTCGGTGATCAGCTGGGCCCGGGCGCCGGGGGCGTCCAGGTTCGGCACGTCCGGGACGGCCTCCCAGGCGCCGGCGTCGCTGGTCGGCAGGTCGACCAGCTTGACCGGCTGGGAGCCGGGCTGCCCGTTCCAGCGGTAGAGGGCGTACGGGGCGGAGTTGTCCTCGGCGGACCAGGAGCCGGCCACGATCAGGTACTGGCCGAGGTCGTTGCGGCGCAGGTCGCGGATGGAGAGCCCGCCGAGGTCCAGCTCGACCGGCTCGCCGAAGGTCGCGTGGGAGGCCGAACCGGACAGCAGCGACGGGAGGTTGGTGACCGGGACGAGCAGCGCGCGGCCGCCGGTGACCGCCGGGGTCAGCGGCGCGCGGAAGCCGATGTACGCGGTGGTGGTGCTGCCGGGGGCGAACTCCAGCCCCTCGACGTTGAACCCGTCGATCTGCTTGGGCGCCTGCCCGTCCGCCGCGCCCGCCGCGAAGCCGTAGCGGTCGCCGTGGGCGCTGTCCCAGGCGATCAGGTCGTCGCGCAGGCCGTGGTACGAACCGGCCAGCGACAGCTGGGTGTCGGCGCCCGAGCCGGTGACCTTCGTGGTGAACAGGGTGTGCCGGTCCGGCTTGACCTTGCCGTCCTTGTTGTTGCCGAGCGAGCCCGTCCAGTAGATCGTGTCGCCGACCCGGGCCGCGGCCTCGATGTCGATCTCCTTGGAGACGCCGAGCACGGAGCTGAAGTCCCAGGTGCGGACCGGCGCGCCGGAGGCGTTGCGGTCGTACAGCCGCAGCACGTTGGACTCGTCGTCGCCGACCAGGATGTAGCCGCCGCCCGCGTCCACCGCGGCCGAGGCGTCGCTGGAGCCGGTCAGGTAGCGGCTGGCGGCCGAGAACCGGACGGCGGGGGAGGCCGCGTAGTGCAGGGTGCGGGTCGCGGTCTTGCCGCCCAGGCCGGTCACCTTGATGGTGAGGTCGGTGTAGCCGACGCCCTGCGCGGCGACCGCCAGGGTGCGGGTGCCGCTGGTGCCCGTCACCGCCACGTCGCCGGTCCGGGCGACGGCGCTGCGGGTGCTCGCCGACGCGGCGACGGTCAGTGCCGAGGCCGCGGCCCCGCTCTGCGCCACCGCCACGGACACCGTCGGATCGCCGGTGGCGCCGACCGCGCCGGACAGGTAGCCGGCCGAGAAGGTGATCGTCGGCGTGCCGTACGAGGCCGCGGCGGCCGGGACGACCGGCAGGGCGAGCACGGGCACGGCCGCGACGGCGACGGCCAGCGGCAGCAGACGGCGGGGGGAACGGGACACGGTGACAGCCCTTCGACGCACGGAGAGGAGCGGGGGCGGTGCGGATCCGGACCAGCCTGGGCGGCCGCGGCGAACGCCAACCCTACGCCGGAGGGCAGGATGGCGAACAGCAGGCCTCCAACGCCGGAAGGGAGTTGGTGCAAGGGCTCGTCAGCCTCGGATTCCGGCCGTGTGCAGGCGGCGGCGGACCTCCTCCCACTCCGGGGCGACCGGCGCGGTCGAGCGCGCGCCGACGCCCCGGTCCTTGAAACCGCTGGACGTCGACACGCACACCACCGGCCCCTCGGCCTCCCCGGGGCCCTCGACGCCGCCGAGGCTGCGCAGCCCGGCGAGCCCGGCCGCCGCGGACAGCTCCGTCCAGAGCCCGGCGCGGGCCAGTTCGGCCTGGGCGGCCGCGAGTTGGCCGTCGTCCAGGGTCAGCACCCGGCCGCCGCTCTCGCGGACCGCGACCACGCCCCGGTAACCGCCGACCGGGGAGGCGATCGAGTACGCCTCGCTCGGCCCCACCGTCACCCGGGCCGCCGGCAGGCCCTGGCGGACGGCCAGGGCGAGCGGCGCGCCGGCCGCGGACTCGCAGGCGAGGATGCGCGGCACCCGGTCGGCCAGGCCGAGCCGGTGCAGTTCGCTGAAGCCCTTCCAGACGCCGAAGAGCAGCTCCCCGTAGCCGGTGGGCACGAACACCGCAGCGGGGACGCCGATGTCCCGGAAGATCTCGTACGCCACGGTCTTGTAGCCCTCGGGGCCGTACGCGTGGCCGGTGTGGGTGGTGGTGAGGTTGCTGACCGGGTGCAGGCCCAGGCGGTCCACGACCTGGCGCAGCAGCGGCCAGCGGGCCTCCCACGGCACCGGCAGCACGACGGCGCCGTAGGCGTTGAGGAACGCGTCCACGGCCGGCGGCAGGTCGGGCCCGGTGAACACCACGCAGCGCAGCCCGGCCCGGGCGGCGTAGGCGGCGGCGGACGCGCCGTGGTTGCCGGAGGAGGCCACCGCGATCCCGGGCGCGCCGACGCCCACGGCGGCGCTGGTGGTGCAGCGGTTCAGCCGGTCCTTGTGGCTCCAGGTCGGGTTGCGGGCCTCGTCCTTGACGTACACCCCGGGTTCGAGCTCGACCAGCGGCGTGCCGCCCTCGCCCAGGCCCGGCGCGAGCAGCGGCGGCAGCAGGGGGGCCCACCGTTCCAGCCCGCCGCGCGGCGCCCCGGCGTCCGCGCCCGGGGCGAACAGGGCGGCCGCGTCGGCCTCGCGGTAGGCGTAGTCGACCTCGACGGGGTAGGAGACGTCCTCGGTGCCGGTGCGCGGACAGCCCGCCGTGAGCGGGGGCCACAACGGGTAGTCGAGGGCGGGATCGCCGAGGGAGCGCTGGCCGGTTGCGAGGGATCCGTCTGTCGCCATGTCAGGAGCCTAACCGGGCCCGCGCCGCCCGGTCCGGCGGATTCCGGGGCTCCTGCGGGCCGCCCCCGGCTCCTGCGGCCGCTACTGGGCCTGCCGGACGGCCGAGACGTCGAACTCCAGGACGACCTTGTCGCCGACCAGGACGCCGCCGCCCTCCAGGGCCGCGTTCCAGGTCACCCCGAAGTCCTTGCGGCTGATCGTCACCGAACCCTCCAGGCCCACCCGCAGGTTGCCGTAGGGGTCGACGGCGTTGCCCGTGTACTCGACGTCGATGGTGACCGGGCGGGTGACGTCCTTGACGGTGAGGTCGCCCGTCACCCGGAACTCGCCGTCCCCGCGCGGCTCGACCGCCGTCGTGGCGAAGGCGATGGTCGGGAAGTTCGGCACGTCCAGGAAGTCGTTGGTGCGCAGGTGCTGGTCGCGCTGCTCGACGCCGGTGTCGATGCTCTCCGTCCGGATCGTCACCCGGGCGGTGGAACGGCCCGGGTCGGCGCCGTCCAGGTGGGCGCTGCCCTCGAAGGCGGTGAAGGAGCCGCGGACCTTGGTCACCATGGCGTGGCGCGCCACGAAGCCGATCCGGGTGTGGGCGGGGTCGAGGACGTAGTCCCCGGTGAGCTCGGACAGGGAGACGGTCATGGTCGGCTTACCTCCTGGGCGGGTGTGGGGCCTCGACGGGGCGGGGGTCGGGTCCTCGGGGGTCGCCGACCCCGGCGGCGCTGCCGCCCCGGTCGCCCCGGACCACGCTAGGTGCTGCGCCCCGTCCCCGCCCGTCGGGCCCGGGGCGCTGTCTTCCACGCGGGTGCCCCCGCCCGGGGTGGGCGGGGGCACCGGCGGGCGTCCGCGAGGTTCAGCGGTGGCTCGGGAACTGCACCACCTGCTGGTAGGTCGGACGGTTCTGCCAGGTGGTCCTGTCGTCCGTGACGCCGCCGAGCGGACGCTGGATGATCGTGTCGGCGCACCACTGGTCGCTGGCGGAGCAGTCCGCGTCGCCCGGGTAGACCTGGGCCGGGGTCTGGGCGGCCGCCCGCTTCAGGGTGTCCAGCAGCACGCCCCGGCAGGCGGCCAGATCGCCCCCGCCGCAGTAGGGGCGGGCCAGCGGGCCGGCCACCTGGTCGCCCAGGACGGACCGCAGGTCCTTGTCCAGGTAGCTCCACCAGCCGTACTGGAAGGCCGAACCCTTGTGCGGGATCGCCTCGTTGGCACTCACCGGGCCGCCGCTGCCGGGGCCGGTCTGGCCGCCGGAGGGCGACTCGTTGATCTGCAGGGCGCCGGTCAGGGCCGTGAACAGCTGGTCCCCGAGGCCGGGCCGCATGACGCCCTCCGCGACCAGCGGCCACCAGGCGTCCAGGACGCGGATCGCGGCGGCGTCCGCGTAGCCGTGGCTGCCGGGCGACGTCTCCTTGCGCTGGGCGCCGTCCGCCAGCCAGGCCTCCAGCTGCTGGAGCGCGGTGGCGGCGGCCGGATCGGTGACGGGGGCGCTGCGCAGCACCCGGATCAGGTCCGGCAGGACGTCCTCGGCGCGCAGGTCGGTCAGGGCGGCGCTCGCCATGGCCTGGGTGAGCGAGACCCGGCTCGCCTTGCCGCCGTTGCGCAGCAGCGCCTTGACCCGGTCGTCGAGCAGGTTGCCGCGGTGCACCGAGCCGTTGCCGAACCCGGCCGAGGTGAAGCCGTCGGCCTGCTTGTTGTTCCAGGAGATGTAGTAGTCCTGGTTGACGGACTGCGGGTGCTCGGCCGCCGGGGTGTACCGGGCGGTGTTGGTGACGGGGTCGAAGTCGGCCCACTCGTAGGCCGGTTCGGCGCGCAGCGGCAGGCCGGCGTCGACCCCGGGGGCGCGCACCGGGTTGCTGCCGGAGTTGTAGTACGCGATGTCGCGGGAGTCGGCGTAGAACCAGTTGAAGGTGTAGTTGATGTCCTGCGCCGCCTGTTGGAAGCTCGCCGCGTCGTGCACCGCGCCGGGGTCGTTGAGCTCCTGGAAGCCGATGATGGAGTCCGCCTCGTGCCGGTAGGTGGAGCGCAGCGAGGTGAAGGCCACGGGGGCGCCGCCGACCGTGCCGCGGGCGGTCACCAGGCCGTACCTGCTGCGGTACATCATCAGGGTGTAGGAGCCGGCGGCGGTGGAGTCGGCGGTGGTCGGGTTCCAGGTGTTCTTGCGTTCCAGCCGGTCGAAGGGGACGCACTGGCCGTGCCAGAGGTAGGAGTTGGCGGCGGTGGTGGCCGGGGAGCCGTCGGTGGTGCAGAGCGGGACGGCGTAGGTGTCGGTGATGTCCTGCCCGGCGGAGGTGGCGCTCCAGGCGTAGTCCTGGCCGCGGCCGAGCTGCACGTAGAAGCTCAGGCCGGCGAAGGCCGCGCCGCGCGCGCTGATGCCGGGGCCCTGGATCTCCTCCAGCATCAGCAGCTGCGGGGCGAAGTAGCCGGTCTGCGGGCCGAACACGGCGACCGGGTGGCCGTCGTCGGTGTGGGCGCCGGAGACCAGCAGGGCGTTGGACATGCCGTGCTTGGCGGTGAGCAGGTTGCCGGGCAGCACGCCCGGGGCGGCGGTCTTCGCCGCGCCGGCGCCCGTGCCGGTGGCGTCGTAGATCATCCGCTCGGGCACCACCGAGCCGGGGTCGGGCAGCGCCTGGCCCTGCGGGGCGTCGGGGACGGGGGCGTAGGGGAAGCGCTGGCCGTCGTGCAGGGTCTGGACGGCCTCCGGGTCGTCGGCCTCGCGCAGCGACTTCCAGACCGCGTCCCCGGCGTCCTTGCCGTAGCGGGCCTCGGCGGCCGACTTGACCTGGGCGGAGGCGAGTTCACCGCCGCCGCCGGAGCCGAACAGGGCGCCGACCACGGAGGCCAGGGCGACCAGGTCGGTCAGTTTGAACGGCTCGATCGACCCGGCGTTGGTGATCGGGTCGATGTGCCCGGTCAGGTCGTACTCGCCGGGGAAGGTGCGGGCGTTGTAGGACTCCTTGGCGTACTGGTTGACGCCGTCGAGGTAGGCGTTCGCGTCGGTGAGGGCCTGGGCGGCCCGGCCGCCGCGGGCCGCCAGGGCGTCGATCTGCTGCTGCAGTTCCGCCTCGGTGTAGGGCGCGGCCTGCCAGAAGCTCTGCTCCAGCTGGCGGTTGGCGGCGGCGCCGCCGGCGAAGCCGGACAGCTGGCCGCGGCCCACGTGCCGGAACAGGTCCATCACCCACAGCCGGTCCTGGGCGGCGGCGTAGCCCGCGCCGTACTCGGTGCCGTAGCGGGTGGTGCCGGTGATGTGCGGGACGCCGGTGGCCTTGTCGCGGACGATGGTGACGTCGGCGCGCGGGCTGATGGTGCTGGCCACCTGGTCGGCGGGGACGCCGAAGGAGGCGTCGTTGAAGAAGTCGCGCAGCTTGGCCTCGGTCAGGCCCGGGTAGCCGGAGGCGAGGGCGGCGTACGGGCCGAGCTGGTCGTCGGTGTGGGCGGGGCGGCTGCCGAACATCCGGTTGAGCAGGATCTCGGCGAGCGTGGCGTTGCCGTTCTCGCCGGGCGGCAGGATGTCCCGGCAGTGGCCGCCGCAGTAGTCGGCCGCGGTGGCGGTCGGGGCGGCGGGCGCGGCGGCGGTGGGGGTGGTGGTCAGGGCGGCGGTGACGAGCAGGGCCGACGCGACGGCGGCGGCCGGGAAGCGCAGGGGGTGGGGGCGTAGGCGCAAGGGGAGCTCCTCCGTCGAAGCCACGGGAGCTCGACGGTAGGGGCGTTACTGACCGGTTGGCTAGTGGCGTGCATGCCATTTCCGGTGGGGCGCGGCCGGGTTGGCGATCCGTCCGGGCCGGTTACCGCCCGGCGGCGAGGCGGGCGGCGAGGTGGGCGGCGGCGGTGGCGGGGTCGGTGCGGGGCGGGCGGGGGTGGAGGTCGGCGAGGAGGTGGTGGAGGCGCTCGCGGATCGGGCCGGGGGCGGTGGCCACCGAGCCGGTGAGGACCAGCGGTTCGGCGGGGGCGGCGGTGGCGCGGACGAGGCCGGCCAGGTGGTCGGCGGCGGTGTCGGCGATGGCGCGGGCGGCCGGGTCGCCCTGCGCGGCGAGCCGGGAGACCAGCGGGGCGAGGGTGGCGAGCCGGCGGGGCGGGCCGGCGTAGGCCCAGTGGACCAGGGCGTCGGGGGAGTCGGCGGCGCAGCGGGCGCGGACGGCGGTGCCGAGTGGGCCGGCCGGGTCGGCGTGGGCGTGGCGCAGGGCCTCGCGGCCGAGCCAGAAGCCGCCGCCCTCGTCGCCGAGCAGCCAGCCGAGCCCGCCGGTGCGCGCGAGCGTGCGGGCACCGGCGAGCCGGACGCAGATCGCGCCGGTGCCGGCGATCAGGACGGTGCCGTGGCCGTCGGTGACGCCGCCGGAGGCCAGGGCCGGGACGGTGTCGGGGACGAGTCGCACCGGGTGGCGGAGGCCGAGGGCGGCCCGGCAGCGCTCCGCGAACGCGTCCGGGTCCGGTAGGGCGCGGTACCCGGCGAGGCCGATCAGGCAGGCGGCGATGCGGCCGGGGCCGCGCCCGTCGAGGGCGGCCGTGACCGCCGCCGCCAGCCGGTCGAGCGCCGGCTCCGGGCCCTCTCCGGCGGGGTTGGCGCCGGGGCTCTCGCCGCGGCCCCGGACGGCGCCCGCGGCGTCCAGGAGGACGGCGCGGGTGTGGCTGCCGCCGGCGTCGACGCCGAGGTGGAGGGTGGTCATCGGGCGGCTCCGGTGCGGGCGCGGCGGCTGGCCGGGTGGTGGTGAGCGGCATCAGGTCGGCGGCCGGGGGGCCGCGGACCTGTGCGAGCGGCCGGCGCCGACCGGTCCTCAGCGTAGAGGGACCGCGGCGGCAGGGCGGGCGGTCGTCGCCGTGACGGCCGCGTGCGCGGCCGTGACCAGTGCGGGGAGGTGCTGCTCCTCGGTGAGCCAGGCCAGGTGCCCGTCGGGCCGGACCAGGGCGGCGGTGACGCCGCGCCAGGCGGGCCGCGACGTGGCGAGCGGTGCGCTGTGCACCGTCACGCCCGGGCTGGTGGCGTGGGCGAGGGCGGCGAACCCGGCGCCGGCCCGGCCGGTGAGGTCGAGCAGGACGTGGCGGCCCGGGCGCAGCAGCGTGAACAGGCCGGTGCCGTCCGCGGGCCCGGCGGGCCTCAGGTCGGGCGCCCGGGAGCCGGTCAGCGGGTGCGCCCCGTCGGCGGGGTCGGCCGGGTAGGCGGTCGCGAGGCCGGCCGCGCGGCCGGCCAGTTCGTCCGAGAACTCGTGGACGCCGGTGATGAGTTCGGCGAGCAGGCCGCGCAGGGCCAGCGTCGTCCGCGAGTGGTCGGTCATCAGCCCGGACTGGGCGTGGGTGGAGCGCAGCAGCTCCACGCCGACCGGGTGGCGCTCGGCGTGGTAGCTGTCGAGCAGGCCGTCGGGGGCGGCGCCGGTGATGGTGCGGGCGAGTTTCCAGCCGAGGTTGGCGGCGTCCTGCATGCCGACGTTGAGTCCGGGCCCGCCGGCCGGGAAGTGTGAGTGCGCGGCGTCGCCCGCCACCAGGACCCGCCCGTGCCGGTACCGGTCGGCCTGGCGGGAGGCGTTGCCGAAGGTGGAGATCCAGCCGGCCTCGCGCATCCCGAAGTCCGTCCCGGTGATCTCGCGGACCTTGGCGCGCAGCTGCTCGAAGGTCAGCGGGCCGGGCTTGGTGTGGACGGTCGCCGTGTCGTTGCCGACCACCCGGTGCACCCCGCCGGGCAGCGGGAAGACCATCACGGTGCCCTGCTCGTTGGCGACGGAGCGCCAGCGCGGCGGTGCGTCGAGCACGGCGTCCGCCATCCAGGCCCAGGCGTTGGCCGGGGTGCCGGGGAAGCCGATGCCCGCCGCCTCGCGCACGGTGCTGCGGGTGCCGTCGCAGCCGACCAGGTAGGCGGTGCGCAGCCGGTAGGGGCCGTCCGGGCCGTGGACGTGGACGGTGACCGCGTCGTCGCCTTGGTCCAGCCCGGTGACGCGGTGTCCGCGCAGCAGCCGGGCGCCGGTCGAGCGGAGGTGTTCGGCCAGCAGCTCCTCGGTGCGCACCTGGGGGAGCGCGAGCGTGAACGGGTACGGCGTGTCCAGCCGGCTGAAGTCCAGCCGGGGCGGCAGGGCGGCGAAGTGCCCGCCGGGGATGCGGACGCCCTCGGCGAGGAAGGGCTCCACCAGGCCGCGGGAGGTCAGCAGTTCCAGGGTGCGCGGGTGCACGGTGGTGGCCCGCGAGTGCGGGTCGGGTTCGGTGCGGCTCTCCAGCACGGTGACCTCGATGCCCTGCAGCCGGAGTTCGGAGGCGAGCCAGAGCCCGACCGGGCCCCCGCCGGCGATGACGACCTGTTCCATGGTCCATTCCCCTCTTGGTCAGTGACCAATGACGTGGCTCCAGTAGACTAGGTCAGTGACCAAGAAGCAAGCCCCGGGCACTCCCCGGACCCCGCTCGACGCCGACACGGTGGTCCGTGCCGCCCTCGACCTGCTGGACGACAAGGGCGCCGCCGCCGTCTCCGTACGCGGCGTCGCCGAACGGCTCGGCGTCCGGATGAACACGGTGCTCTGGCACGCCAAGACCAAGGGCCGCCTGCTGGAACTCATGGCGGACGCGATCGTCGGCGAGATCCCGCTCGACGACCTGCCCGCGCCCTGGCACGAACGGGCCCGCGAGCTCGCCCACCGCTACCGCCGGTGTCTGCTGGCCCACCGCGACGGCGCGGTCATCGTCGCCGGCACCTACGCCGCCGAGCCCGGCACCCTGCGCTTCACCGACGCGATGATCGCCGCGCTCCTCGACGGCGGACTGGACGAGCGCCGCGCGTCCTGGGTGTTCTGGACCATCCAGTACCTGACTCTCGGCCTGGCCCAGGAGGAGCAGGCCCTGGCCGCCCAGGACGGCGTGCACACCCTCGGCCCGGCCCTCGCCGGCGGCGACTACCCGGCGCTTGCCCGGGTCGCCGCGCACCTGGAGGACGCCGCCTTCACCGAGCGCTTCGAGTTCGGCCTCTCCCGGATCCTCTCCCCGGCCGGTCCCACCGCCCCCTGAATTCCCAGCAGCCGTCAGCTTGTTGCCCCGGCCGCTCCGCACGCCCCCCCTCGGGCCCGCCTTTACCGGTGCTCGACGAGCGGCGGGTGGGGCGGCCGATCGTCCCTGTGACAGCAGGTGTTCCACCGACCGGCGGCGATTTTCGGCCCTCCTCCCACATCGGGCGATCCCGGCCGCGCCGCCCCGCCGGATCGGCCCCCGCCGTTCCCCGGCCCGGGAACCCGCTGGGCAGGCGCGAGATCGCCGTTTGTGAGGCTTGCCTAACCTGCGCCCCGCCGCGACCGGAGGGCGCTGTCCGCTTCGCGGTGTTGGCCGGATCGGGCGGCACGCGGACTTCTTGACAGGCGGGAGCCCGTACGCCGAAGCTCATCGCAGTTGGCGAATTTCTCACCGAACTCCCGCTCCGCTTCGGCCTCTTCACGAGGCGTTTTTCTCAGCAGTGGCTTCGTCATGAGGGAAAGTGAGATCCGCTTGACGTTCGTGACCGCGGAAACCCGCGCGGAACCGGCCCGCCCGGTGAAAGCGAGACACCGGGACAGCGGCGTTCCGGGCCACGGGCGGATGTACGGGCGGGCCGATGTCGAATTCCACACCACAGTGCGGGAATTCGGTTCTCCCGACCGCGCCGCCCCGGCGCGCCCCGTCCCGGCGTGCCCCGCGCACCTGACCGCACCTCCTCCGGCGACGGCCTGATCCGGAGGGCCCCGCCCGGTGCGGACGACCGCGCCGGGCCGCCCGCCCCTGCCCGTCCGGCCCGGTCCGTCCGGGACCGGCCCGTCACCGCCGCTGCCGCACCACCGCCTCCGTACCACCGTGTCCGTACCACCGCACGGAAGGAACAGCCATGTCGCAGAACACCTGGGACAAGGAACCACGCCCCGCCAGGCTGGAGGAACGCCTGGACGACGGCGTGGTCCGATGTCATCTCAGCCCCCGGAACTGCCGGATCCGCCCCGGCCAGCACGGATTCTGCATGGTCCGGGCCAACCGGGACGGCCGCCTGGTGACCCTGAACTACGGGCGCTCGGTCCACGCCACCGAGGAGACCATCGAGACCGAGGCGGTGTTCCACTACGCGCCCGGCGCCCGGATCCTCTCGATGGGGAACGTCGGCTGCATGCTCAACTGCGACTACTGCCACAACTGGAAGACGTCGCAGGCGCGCCACGTGGAGGACAAGGACGTCTACCACTACACGCCCGAGGAGGTCGTGGACATCGCCGTCCGGCACGGCGTGAAGGTGATCTCCTGGACCTACAACGACCCGGTGGTGTGGCACGAGTTCGTGGTGGAGACGGCCGCCCTCGCCAAGGCGGCGGGAATCGTCAACCTCTACAAGTCCGCGTTCTTCATCAGCGGCGAGGCGATCGAGGAGCTGATCCCGGTGATCGACATCTTCTCGGTGTCGATCAAGTCCCTGGACCCGAAGTACTACCGGAAGATCACCAAGGGCTGGCTGGAACCGGTCCTGGAGGGCACCGAGCAGGTGTTCCGGGCCGGGAAGCACGTCGAGGTCTCCACGCTGATGGTCACCGACCTCAGCGACGACGAGGCGACCGCCCGGGACATGGCGAGGTTCGTCGGCGAGCGGCTCAGCCCCGACGTGCCCACGCACTTCGTGCGCTTCCACCCGGACTACAAGATGACCAACACCATCCGCACCCCCGTCGACCGGCTGGAGCGGGCCCGCAAGGTCGCCATGGACATGGGGCTCAACCACGTCTACCTGGGGAACGTGTACGACACGGAGTCGACCAACACCTGGTGCCACCGGTGCGGGCAGCTCCAGATCACCCGCTACGGCCTGAACGCCGACCTGGTCGGCCTGGACGCGGCCGGCGCCTGCGTCGGCTGCGGCGCCCGCTCGCCGATCGTCCTGCTGCCCGACGCCCGCCCGCGCGCCCGGGTGCCGCAACCCCCCGCCGCCGAGGGCCTGGACCTGGCCCGCTTCGACTGGCACGGCGACGTCCGCGCCCTGCACGTCCAGGTGCGCAACACCTCCGCCGCGCCGGTGCGGGCCTACCACCGCCGCTACGGCGACCCGGCCGCGGACCAGGGCTGGCAGGTCATCGACCTGGCCCCGCAGGAGAGCTTCCGGTACATCGCGGCCAAGAGCACGGCGGGCGAGGTCGGCGTCCAGGTGGCCGTACCGCCGCAGTGCACCTCCAGCCTCCACCAGGTCTTCGACCGCGCGCACTTCCCGACCGTGGAGGCCTCCGCCGGAACGCTGAACGAGGACGTCTCGCCGCTGCCGCTCTTCCAGCCCCGCGCCAGGTCATGACCGGGCCCGCGAGCACGACGGAGCAGGCGGGACCGATGCGGCACGGGACCGACTACCGCGTCCTGCCGTTCAGCGACGAGCTGTCGGCCGTCCTCATCACCGGGAGCCACCGGCTGCTGCTGGCCCCGGCGGACACCGCCGAGCGGCTGGCCTCCGGCGTCGACCACCTGCGGGTGGACGAGCGGCGGGCCTGGGAGCGGCTGCAGGCCGGCGCCGCCACCGGCCGGGAGGCCAACCGCATCCGGCTCCGCGAGAGCGCGCTGTCCGACGGCGCCGACTTCGCGGTCAACGTCAACCTGACGAACGTGTGCAACCTCGCCTGCACGTACTGCTTCGCCGAGGGCGGGGACTACGGCCGGATCACCGAGGCGATGGGCGAGCACTCGATCGCCTGGATCTTCGACTTCATCCACCGCTACGCCGCGCCCGGGCAGCGGGTCCGCTTCGAGTTCTTCGGCGGGGAGCCGCTGGCGAACTTCACGGTGATCCGCAAGATCTGCGAGCGCGCCCGCGACCTCACCGGGCGCTCGGGCACCGAGTTCGTCCACCGGATCTCGACCAACCTCACCCTGATGCCCCAGGGCGTCGAGGAGCTGTTCCGCGACCACCGGTTCATCGTCTCGGTCTCGATCGACGGCGGCCGCGAGGTCCAGGACGCCAACCGCCCGTCCAAGAACGGGAAGGGCTCCTACGACCGGATCATCCGCAACCTGTTCCGGCTGCGCGAGGCGTGCGGCGACGACGTCACGCTGGTGGCCCGGATGACCATCGCGACGGCGCGGCCCAGCCTCACGGAGAGCGTGCTCGACCTGTGGGGGCTCGACCTCTTCGACTACTTCCAGATCTATCCGGGCGTCTACCCGGTGGAGCAGGGCACGACGGTGCCGATCGCCCTCACGCTGGGGGACCGGAAGCTGTCCGAGCCGAAGGGCATCCAGTACATCAACCACTTCCTCCAGCCCGGCATCGTGGAGCAGTTCAAGGACTTCCTGGTCCACTACCCGCGGCTGTTCGCCCCCGACAACCGGTTCAAGGGCGTGCTGGAGTACGAGCGCGCCGTGCAGATGGTGACCGAGGGCGCGGCGGCGCTGGCGTTCTGCTCGGGCGGGCGGACGTACTACACGCACTCCCCGGACGGCAGCGTCAGCCCCTGCCACCGCCTGGTCGGCGACCAGGGCTTCGACGTGGGCACCGGGGCCGAGGGCCTCACCCGGGACCACCCCGAGTGGCGGCGCACCGTCGACGAGCACCGGGTGTGCGGGTCCTGCTGGGCCCGCTACCTGTGCGGCGGGGGCTGCCGGCAGGAGAACCACGTGGCCTCGGGCGACGTGAACGTCCTCAACACCGAGTCCTGCCAGTACCAGTTGATGCTCGCGGAGGAGGTCGTCAAGATGCTGGCCCGCTCCGCCGCCGACTACCGCGAGCGGTCGCGGGCGCGCTACGACGACCTCTTCGTCTCGTGCGGGCGCCCGGTGGTCCCCAACGACCGGCCGCCCCTCGACGCGGCCGCCGACGTCCGCCCGTTCCAGGTCCTCTGCTGACGGCCTCCGCCCCCGGACCCGTCCACCACCACGCCAGGCCGGCCCCGACGAAGGAGCGACAGCAGTGGCCGAGAAGATCATCCGACGGAACATCCACACGTACCCGTTCAAGTACCGGCACCACGAGTACGACGAGTACTTCCGCCCCGAGAACGCGGTGCTCTACCTGCACGTCCCGTTCTGCATCACCAAGTGCGGATTCTGCGACTACACCGTCTACATCAACCGGAACGAGCAGCACTTCGCCCAGTACGTCGACGTGCTCGAACGCGAGATCCGCGCCTTCGCCGCCAATCGGGCCTTCCCCGCGTTCCGGGTCGACGCGGTGTATTTCGGCGGCGGGACGCCCGGCATCCTCACCGGCGACCAGACGGCCCGGCTGCTGGACGCCTGCCGGGAATCGTTCGAATTCAACGAGGGCGCGGAGATCGGCCTGGAATTCGACCCCTCGACGGTCGACGAGGCCAAGATCGCGCGCATGCGGGAGGCCGGATTCACCCGGCTCAGCGTCGGCGTCCAGGCATTCGACGACCGGCTGCTGGAGATCTGCAACCGCTCGCACGACCTCGCCACCGCCGAACGCGCCTTCCGCACCGTCGTCGACGGCGGTTTCACGCACACCAACATCGACCTGATCTTCCCGCTGCCCGGCCAGTCCGTGGACGACTGGAAGCGCAGCGTCGACCGGGCCATCGAACTCGAACCGGCCTGCATCACGGCCTACGGCCTGGAGATCTGGCCCAAGACGGCGTTCCACTCGCTCATCACGTCCGGGAAGATGGCGCTCCCCTCGGCGCAGGACGAGCGCCGGATGTACGAGTACGCCATCGACGCGCTGGAGGCGGCGGGCTTCGCCCGGCGCAGCTCGACGGGGTACTACCACCCCGACCGCTGCGCCGACTACTCGCGCTTCCTGGAGTACTACTGGCGGACCTGGCCGATGATCGGATTCGGCGTCTCGTCGAAGAGCGTGATCCACGACCGGCTGTTCGTCAACGTCAAGCCGCTCAAGAAGTACTACGAGATGGTCGGAAGCGGTCAAATTCCGCTGGATTTCGCCACGTACCTCACCAAGGAACAGGAAATGCGCCGCGTCATGATCCGCGGCCTCAAGATGTGCGAGGTCAACCGGCCGGACTTCCACGACCGGTTCGGCGTCACCATGGAGGCCGTCTTCGGGGCGGAGATCGAGCAGCTCATCGACAAGGGCTGGCTGGAGGAACGGGGCACGGACGTGTATGCGCTGACCAGGCTCGGTCAGTTGTTGTCGACCAATGTGTACGAGCTGTTCTACGCGCCGGAAGATCTCAGTCCCGCCGAAGGGGATGAGGTACGGTTCGGCATATCGGAGCTCGTCGAGTGACCTGATCGGCGGGTGTTGTGACGAGGGGCAGAGCGAATTGTCGCGCACGTGCTCGCACCAGGCCTTCCGCCGGGCCTTGAGCCGGGACTTCCACCGGGGCTTTCGCCGGGACCTTCACCGGGGCTTTCATCGGACCGGAATGATCGCGGTGACCTGCGGGGGAGCGCGGTGAACATCCTCCCCGCATGGTTCGCCGGGCTCAGCCTCGGCTTCCTGGTCGCCCTGCCCCTCGGCCCCATCGGCCTGCTGTGCGTGCGCAGCGTCCTGCGCGACGGCTTCCCGACCGGCTGGGCGATCGGCCTGGGCGCGGCCCTGGTGGACATCACCTACGCCGGCCTGGGCCTCGCCGGGGTCGGCAGGCTGCTGGACGTCCCCGCGCTGCGTACGGCCCTGGGGCTGGCCGGGGCCGCCGTGCTGGTGTACATCGGCGCGCGCTCGCTGCGCTCCGCCTTCCGGGTCCAGGCGGCCACCGAGGACGAGCGCAACCCCGAAGTGGTCCGCCCGCTGGCGGCGTTCCGTACGGCGCTGGCGGCCACCGCCTCCAACCCGGCGACGATCGGCTACTGGGCCGCCGCCTTCGCCGCGGCCACGGCGGCGAACGTCACCGGGACGCTGCCCGCCTCGGTGTCCATGCTGGTCGGCGTCGGCTGCGGCACGCTCCTGTGGTTCACCCTGCTGAGCACGGGCGTCGTGGTGTTCCGCCGGCGCTTCAGCGCCCGGCTGCTGAAGGGCGTCGACCTGGTCGCCGGGATCGGGGTCATCCTCTTCGGCGGCTTCCTGGCCTACCAGTCGCTCGCCTGAACCGGCCGCGGTGACGGCGTCGGGCGGCGGCTGACCGCGGCCCTTCGTCGAACTTCCTTCTGTGCGACGGGAGTTCGGTGGCGGGCCCCGGCTTCCGAACAGCCCGGTGTCCGCGCCGCTGCCCGCCTCCGCGCCTCTGGGGACGGCAACGGGCCGGACGCCCGTCCCCCTGGAGGAACCCATGGCGTCCCACCGTCCCCCTGACGTCGATCCGAACGGAAAGCCCTGGCGGCTGGGCGAGTTACTGCCCAGGGCGCTGGTGTACCTGGCCGGCTGCGTGGTCTTCTCGACCGGCGCCCACTTCTTCATCCAGTCCGATCTGGGCACCGACCCGCTGGACGTCTTCTCGCTGGGCGTGCTCAAGCACCTGCCGCTCACCATCGGCCTGTGCCAGGCGGCCGTCGCGGTGGTGTGCATCGGGGCGTGGGCGGCGTGGAACCGCAAGCGCCCGGTGGTCTCGCCCTTCGTGACCTTCTTCCTGTGCGGCAGCCTGATCGACCTCTTCCAATGGCTGCGGCCGGCCGCCTGGTTGGGGCTGAGCAGCTACCCGCTGATGCTGCTCGGCGCGCTGCTGTGCTCCTACGCCTCGGCGCTGATCATCATGAGCGGCTTCGGCATCCGGGCCATCGACCTGCTGGCGATCACCATCCGGCACCGCTGGACCTGGCCGTTCTGGTGCGCGAAGGGGCTGATCGAAGGGGTGCTTCTGCTCTGCGGCTGGCTGCTGGGGGGCCCGGTGGGCATCGGCACGGTGGCCTTCCTGGTCTTCGTGGACCTGCTCATCGAGCCCTTCGTCCGGTTCAACCGGCGCTTCCTCGACATCCCGGACCACGGCTTCGCGGTCGCCCTGGCCGTGCCCTGACCGGGGGCGGTCCGGCCCGCTCCGGCGGCGGTCCGGCCCCCTTCGGCGGCGGTTCGGTCCGCTCCGGCGACGGCCGGTGGCGGACCGGTTGCCGGAGTACCGTGGAAGGGGTCGAGGCACCGCCGCCGTCGGCGGTTGCCGCAGGTGTGGTGCGACGCGGGAACCGGAGGCGCCGGTGGCGCGAGAGAGCATGCCCGCGGTCGACGACTCCCGGCAGAGCCCGGTCGGAGCCGTCGGCAAGGTGACGGTGCCCATTCCGGCGGGCGGCCCGGGCGAGGTCCTGGTCGCCCTCCGGGGCGGTTCGGAGGTGTTCGCGGCCTGGTGCTCGGAGCCGGTCGGCCGGGACGTCCGGGTGGTCGTGGTGGACGCGATCTCGGCCCGCTCGGTGATCGTCGAGCTGTTGCCGCCCTAGTCGCGGTTTCGGATCCCAGCTGGTCAGGTGGTCGGTCATGTTCTTCTGGCACGTTCCCGCACCCAACGAGGCGATGCTCATCTCCGGGTCCAAGCACCAGGCCCAGGACACCCAGTTCCGCATCGTCACCGGGCACGGCAGCCTCGTCCTGCCGGTCAAGCAGAAGGTCCGCATGCTGTCCCTGGCCCTGCGGGAGGCGGAGATCGCCGAGGACTGCGTGACCCAGCAGGGGATCCGGCTCACCGTGCGCGCGGTCTGCGTGTTCAAGGTCGGCGACGACGCCGTGTCGATCGCCAACGCGGCCCGCCGCTTCCTCTCGGAACAGGACCAGATGGAGGAGCTCGTCGGCCGGATCTTCGCCGGCCACCTGCGCTCGATCATCGGCGGGCTGACCGTCGAGCAGATCATCCGGGAGCGCAGCCGGGTCGCCCAGGAGGTGATGGCGGGCAGCCACGGCGAGATGGAGAAGCTCGGCATCGTGGTCGACGCGCTGCAGATCCAGGAGATCGAGGACTCGACCGGGTACATCGACAACCTGGCCGCGCCGCACGCGGCGGCGGTCGCCAGCCAGGCCCGGATCGCCCAGGCCAAGGCGGACCAGGAGGCCACCGAGCGGGAGCAGCAGGCGGCCGCGCTGAAGGCCGAGTACGAGCGCGACACCGCGATCAAACGGGCCGGGTTCCTCGCCGAGACCGAGCAGTCCAGGGCCCGGGCCGCCCAGGCCGGGCCGCTCGCCGAGGCCCGGGCCTCCCAGGACGTCATCGAGGAGCAGACCGCGCTCGCCCAGCGCCGCGCCGCGCTGGCCGCCCAGCAACTGGAGGCCGACGTGCGGCGCCCGGCGGACGCCGAGGCCTACCGGCAGCGGACGCTGGCCGAGGCCGCGCGCGACCGGGTGAAGTTCGAGGCGGACGGCAGTGCCTACAGCGAGCGGGCGCTCGCCCAGGCGCAGGCGGACGCCAACACCGCCCGGGCCGACTCCCTGCGCGGCGGAAACCAGGAGCTGATCGCGGCCAACCGGATCGTGGAGAACCTGCCGGCCCTCGCCGACGCGGCGGCCCGGGGCATGTCCGGAGCCGAACTCACCGTCCTCAACGGCAGCGATGGGGTCAACCAGATGGCGGCGGGCATCGTCAGCCAGGGCCTCGCCATCCTGCACTCGCTCCAGCACTCGACCGGCCCGTTCGGCGACGGCAAGTCCAAGCCCCGCTTCCCGGAACGTGCTTGAGGCACGCCGGGGCCTGCGGGCCGAGGCGTCAACGGGCGGCGACGAGGCCGTCGACCAGGGCGCGGAGGCCGTTCAGGTAGGTGTCGTCGGTGGTCAGCGCGGCCCAGTGGTCCGCGACCTGGGCGAGGCGGGGGAGTTCGTCCGGGTCGAGGTCGGCGAACACCTGCTCCCGGTAGGTGGCGCGCTCGTCGTCCGCGCGCCGCCGGGCCGCCGCCGCCCGGACCACCAGCTCGCCGGCGGTGTAGTACCAGATCGTGCGGTACCCCTGTACGGCGCGTTCCGGTGTGAGGCCGCACGCGGTGAGGCCGTCGACGATCTGCTCGACGAACCACAGGGCGGCCGCGGACATCAGGTCGTCGGCGGTCAGCACCTCGACGATCCAGGGGCAGCCGGCCAGCGCCTCGTGGATCGCGGCGGCGGACCCGACGACGCGGTCGCGCGGGTCGGCGGGCAGCTCGGGCCGGCGCAGTGTCCGCGCCGCGTAGTCGTCCAGCAGCAGGACGAGCAGTTCCTCCTTGTCGCGCACGTGGTGGTAGAGCGCCATCGGCGTACTGCCGACCTCGGAGGCGAGGCGGCGCATGGTCAGCCGGCCGACGCCCTCCTCGGTCACGATCCGGCGGGCCGCCTCGACGACCTGCTCACGGGAGATGCGGGGCGGTCGGCCCGAGGTCCTGCGGGGTGCGGTCGGCATGGGCCCATCATTCCCCAGGGGTCGACAGCGGTGGCCGTCCGGGGTTAGTTTTCTTACGCGTATAGAAATTGCTGACCGGAAGGAACACCGCCATGACGCCCACCGCCGTCGACCTGTTCGCCTCGGCCCTGCACTTCCACCCCGACGGCGAAGTCCGAGCCGCCGAGCGGAAGATGGCCGGCGGCGCGCCGGGCACCTGGCACCTCGGCGCCTTCCACGTGGAGACCGACGCCGACGTCCACGCCGACCACTGGGAGATGCACCCGGAGGCCGACGAGGCGGTGTGCTGCCTCACCGGCGGCGCGCGGCTCTACCTCCGCCCCGCGGGCGGGGACGGCGACGGCGCGGGGGGCGGCGTCGACGAGATGGTGCCGCTGCCCGCCGGCAGCGCCGTGGTCGTCCCCCGCGGCCGCTGGCACCGCCTCGAACTGGACGGCCCCAGCGACCTGATGTCGCTCACCCTGCGCCACGGCACCCGGCTCGAAAAGCGCACCGACACCCCCTGACCGCGGGCGCGGCCCGGTGGCACCGCTGCCGGGCCGGTCAGGACTCCCCGCTCCACGACCGCCAGAGCTCCGCGTACCGCCCGCCGGCGGCGACCAGCTCGTCGTGGGTGCCCAGCTCGACGATGCGGCCCGCCTCCATCACGGCGACCCGGTCCGCGTCGTGCGCGGTCTGGAGCCGGTGGGCGATGGAGATGACCGTGCGGTCGGAGCGCACGGCCGCCATCGCCCGCTCCGCCTGCCGGGCCGTGGTCGGGTCGAGCAGGGAGGTCGCCTCGTCCAGGATCAGGGTGTGCGGATCGGCCAGCTGGACCCGGGCCAGGGTGAGCTGCTGGGCCTGCGCGGCGCCGAGTTCGGTCCCGCCGGCGCCCAGCAGCGAGTCCAGCCCGTCCGGCAGGTCGTGCACCCAGTCCGCCTCCACCAGGGCGAGCGCGGCCAGGACCGCCGCGTCCTCGGCGTCCGGGGCGGCCAGCGTCATGTTCTCCCGGAGCGTGCCCATGAAGACGTGGTGCTGCTGGGTGATGAGGACGACGCGGTTGCCCAGCTCGCCCGCCGCGGCGAGGTCCGCGACCGGCACGCCGCCGACCAGGATCCGCCCCGCGTCCGGGGCGTCGACGCCGGCGAGCAGCTTGCCGAGGGTCGACTTGCCGGCGCCGGACGGGCCGACCACGGCCAGCCGCTCGCCCGGCCGGACGACCAGGTCGACGTCCGTCAGCACGTCGTGCGAGCCGGTGTAGGCGTACCGCACGCCGACGGCCTCGATCCGGTCGTCGGCGGGGCGCAGGCCGGTGGCCGGAGGCTCCTGCGACACCAGGCCGACGCCCTTGATGCGGGCGAACGAGGCACCGCTGCTCTGCAGTTGCTCGACCCAGTTGAGCGCCCGGTCCAGCGGGTCGACGAGCTGCCACATGTAGAGGCCGCCCGCCACCACCGCGCCCAGCGTCACCGAGCCGTGGAGGTAGCCGAAGCCGCCCACCAGCAGGACGAGGGCCGTCGGCAGCGCGTGCGCGAACTCGGTGACCGGGAACAGCACGGTCCGCAGGAACAGGGTGCGCACCCGGGCCCGGTAGGCGGTGTCGACGGCCCGGTCGACCACGCCGTCCTGGCGCGCCCCGACCCCGTACGCCTCGATGGTCCGGGCGCCGTGGGCGGTGGAGTCGAGGACCTCGGTGACCCCGCCCGCCGCGGCCCCCTCGGCGAGGTAGGCCTCCCGGGCCCGGGACAGGTACCAGCGGCTCACCGCCCAGACGATCGGCAGGCCCACCAGGGCGCAGAGCCCGATCAGCGGGTCGAGCAGGAACGTCGCGGTGAGGATGACCAGCACCTGGACGACGGCGATGAAGACGTCCGGGGCCGCGTTGCGCAGGGTGGCGGCCACGGTGCCCACGTCCAGCGAGGAGCGGGTCACCAGGTCGCCGGCGCCGACCCGTTCCGCGTACCGCCCGGGCAGCGCGAGCGTCCGCTCGACGACCTCCTCGCGGAGCCGGGCCAGGGCGCGTTCGCCGAACCGGTGGGAGAGGTAGCGGGCGTGGCGGGTGAGCACCAGCTGGGCGAGGGCGAACCCCAGGACCGCCGCGGCGAAGCCGTCCACCTGGCCGACCGTCAGCTCGCCGTTCTCGACCCGGGTGACGATGCGGCCCAGCAGCCACGGCCCGGCGACGCCCGCGAGGGCGGCGAGGCAGGTGAGGGCGACGATCGCGCCCATCGCCCGGCCGTCGTCCGCCAGCAGGCGCCAACTGGCCCGGCGTGCCGTCGCGGCGTCGGCGACCGGGAGGCGGTGGGGGACGTGGCGGTCGTCGGGGGCGGCGGGGGCGGCGGGGCCGCTGGGGGTGCTCATCGGGCCGGTCCTTCCTCGGTGTCCGCGGCGACGCTCTGCGGGCGGCCGTCGGTCGCGGTGCCCGCCGGGCGGTCGTCGGTGCTGCCGCGGAACACCAGCGCCGCGTAGCCGGGGTCACGCGCGAGCAGCTCGCCGTGGGTGCCGGTGGCCCGGACCTTGCCGTCCACCAGGTGGACCACCTCGTCGGCGCGGCCGAGCACCAGGGGGGAGGTGCTGACGACCAGGGTGGTCCGGCCGCCGCGCACGGCGCCGATCCGGGCCGCCACGGCCGCCTCGGTGAGCGCGTCCAGCGCCGAGGTGGGTTCGACCAGCAGCAGCACCTCGGGGTCGGCCAGCAGCGCGCGGGCCAGCCGCAGCCGCTGGCGCTGCCCGCCCGAGACGTTGCCGGCGCGGTCGTCGAGCGGCGCGTCCAGGCCGCCCGGCAGGGCGTCGACGATGTCCTCGGCCGCGGCGGCGTGCAGGGCGCGGCGCAGCTCCTCCTCGGTGCGGTCGCCGCGGATCGACACCGCGGAGCGGAGCGTGCCGCCGAACACGTACGCGTCGTCGTCCGACACCAGGACGTGGCGCCGCAGTTCGGCGGGCACCCAGTCGGACAGCCTGGTGTCGCCCCAGGCGGCGTCCGAGTCGGTGTAGCCGCCCAGCCGCTCGACGACGGCCCGGGCCTCCTCGGGCCGGGCGGCGGCCAGCGCGGTGAGCCGCCCGGGCCGCAGCAGCAGGCCGGAGTCGGGGTCGCTCAGCACCGCCGGAGCCGGCGGAGGGTCCGTCAGTGTCCGGCTGCGCGTCGGATCCGGCCGCAGCGCCAGGATGTCGGTGACCCGGCGGGCGGAGACCAGCCCGCGCGGCAGGTCGTCCGCGCCCTCGACGAAGGCGGAGACGGGCACCAGCAGGGCCGCCACGTAGCCGTAGACGGAGACCAGTTCACCGACGGTGATCGAACCGGCGGCCGCCATCCGGGCGCTGAGCCAGGTCACCACGGCCAGGAAGACCACCGGCAGGCAGGCGCCGAGCGCCTGCACCCAACTGGTGAACGAGGCCACCCGGTAGCCGAGCGGGACGAGGGCCTGCGAGCGCTCCCGGTAGCGTCGGGCGAACATCGGCTTGCCGCCGATGCCGTTCAGCACGCCCAGCCCGGCGACCAGGTCGCCGGCCAGGGCCGTCAGCGCCCCCTGCTGCTCGCGGTAGCTCCCCTCGGCGCCGTGCAGCTTCCCCAGCAAGGGGCCGACGGTGAGGGCCAGCAGCGGCACCCCGAGGAGGATCACCACCGCGAGCAGGACGGAGATCCGGACCAGCAGGACGGCGGTGGCGAGGTAGGCGACGACCGCGCCGACGCCGGGCCCGGTGATGGTCAGCGTCTGCGCGATCCGGCCGATGTCGCCGGCTTGGAGGTGGGTCAGCTCGCCGGCCGACACCTGGCGCGGCAGCGTCGTCCCCAGCCGGTTGACGTGCCGGGTGATGACCTGGACGGTGCGGTACGCGGCGTCCACCCGGATGAAGGTCATGGTGCGGTGCCGCAGGATCCCGAGGACGGCGATGAGCGCGCCGACCGCGAGGACGGCCGACACCCAGAAGACCAGCGCGCCGCCGTCGCGGGCCCGGAGCCCCTCGTCGATCGCCCTGGACATCAGGTAGGGCGGCAGCATCAGGGCGCACATCCACAGGCTGCCCCAGGTCGCGCCGAGCAGTACGCGGCCGCGCTGCCTGCGCACCAGCCACCAGAGGAAGCGCAGCGGACTCCGGTGGTCCGGCACCCCGGGATCGCGGTGGGGGACCCGGCGCGCACCCGCGGGCAGGACCGGTCCGGCGCCGGTCATCCCGCCTGCTCCCTGGCGGGCCTCAGAGCCGTGAACTGGTCCAGGATCCGGTGATGTCTCATTCCCGGAGTCTGGCAGACCACCCCGCAACGGAACTGACGCACCCCCAGGTCGGGCGGGCGGGGCCCGGCTCGCCCACTGCGTGGGGCTGACCGGGGGTGGCCGGGAGGCGGTCCTGACGGCCGCCCCCACCGGATCACCGCTGCGGTGCGCCGTCCGGGCCCACCACCAGCCAGTGGGACGGGAGGTCGATCCGGCTGCCGTCGGGCGCGAACTCGGTGAGGAACAGCGGCAGTTCACCGGAGGCGAGGACGGTGAGCCCGGCGGTGCGGAACAGCTCGCCGAAGGCCGAGTCGACGACCTCGGCGGGGGCGAGGCCGTGCTCGAAGACGGGGCGCAGCTTCGGGGGAGGGCCCTGCGGGCTCTGGGCGAGGCCGGCCAGGACGGCCTTCGCCGACGCGGACAGCTCGACGACGAACGCCCGGCCGCGATCCCCGACCAGGGTGGCGATGGCGTCGGCGACCGGCTGGCGGTCGGCCGGTTCGCACTGGTGGATCAGGGCGCGGACGTACACGTTGGCGTCGCCGAGACGGGCGTGCAGCTCCCGGATACCCGGCCCGTCGGTGGCGTCGAGCCGGGCGAACTCGGGCCGCCCGTCCGGCTGCCGGGCGCGGGCGAGCTCCACGGCGGCGGCGGACAGGTCGACCCCGAGGACGCGGCCGAAGCGTTCGGCGAGGAAGCGGGTCTGGGTGCCGTTGCCGCAGCCGACGTCGACGAGGGGCAGCGCCGGGTCGGCGAGGTAGGGGGCGAACAGCGCGAGGTGCACGCTCGCGGTGAGCGCCGGCTCCGCGTCCCAGATCACCGCGCCGGCCTCCGCCGGTGCGTCGCGCCAGAAGCCCTCCCAGGCGTTCAGGTACCGACTCGACACGGGCATGGCGGAGAACCTCCCAGCTGGTGAAGCACGGTGTCGGGATCGTCCCCGGACGGCGAGCGGCGCGTGGAGGCGCGCGGGGAATACCCGCGAAGGCCTGTGCCCCCCTCGGCTTTCCCCGACCCCCGAGCTGCGCGCAGCTCCGCCCGACCGGACGGCCGATGACGGTCAGTCACGCTAACGGCCCCGGCGGGCGGGGCCGGCCGGGAGTCACCCGAACGCGGTAATTCCGGGGGAAGTTCGCCCGAACGGCCGCCCCGCCGTGCGAGCGCGTCGCCGCGACCCCGCCAGGTCTGGCCGGGTCGGGCCGGGTCGGGGTGGGCCGGGTCGGTGCGGGGCTCAGCCGGTCACGCCCGTGGGGGTGGCGGCGAGGCCGCGGACCGTGTCGGCGATGGCGTGGAAGTCCTTGCGCAGGATCTTGGAGTGGTTGCTCGCGACCTTGGTGCTGACCCGGATGTTCGGGTTGCGGGCGAGCACCGGGTCGAGGTTGGCGCGGATCTGTTCCATCAGCTTCGCCTCGCCGCCCAGGTTGCCGCCCGTGGCGACCACGTACCGGACCGGTGCGGTCACCCGGTCGAAGACCGGGTCGAGGGCGGCGGGCGCGCAGAGCTCGTTGATTTCGAGGTTGATCTCGGCGTGCTGCTCGGCGCTCATCCGTGCGGCCATGCCGAGCCGGCGGGCGATCGGGAACAGTGGGCTCAGCCGGCGGAACAGCTTGCGGACCTGCTCCCGGGTCGCGTCGTCGAGCCATTCGTGCGGGAACGCGCCGTCCACGGACACCGCCCCGAGGACGCGGTCCGGGTGCCGGGCGGCCCAGTGCACCGCGAGCATCGCGCCGTAGGACCAGCCCACCAGGATCGGCCGGTCCACGCCCCTCGCGGTGAGGACGGCGTCGACGTCGCGCAGGCACGCTTCGAACGAGTAGTCCGCCGAGCGCTTCGACCGGCCACGGGCGCGCTCGTCGAAGGTGATGTGCCGGTAGTCGTCGCCGAGGTCGGCGATGACGCGCCGCCAGTGCGACTGGTCCGCGTAGGAGCCGTTGAGGTAGACCACGGGACGGCCGGGCCCGCCGGTGTCGGTCACGGCCAGGGCGGTGTCGTCGACGGCGACCATGCCGGTCCAGGCGGGCTGCTCGATGGTCATGGGGTGCCTTCTTCCGGTGCGGGGTGGGTGCGGGGGTGGCGGGCTGCCGTGGGCCGCTCTGCTGCGGCTCGTTATTTCTGACGATGGAAACGCTACGTTGCCTTCACGGATAGTGGCAACTGGTTCGTTGCTCGTAATCAGCATCAGTGCAGGTGAAGGCGCGATTATCGTTGCAGTGGCTTTGAATTTAACGCAACGTCAGTCGCCGCGTTCGTTGCACTGGAATGAGGGTGAACGCTATGGTGAGGGCATTCAGGGAAGCGTGAAGGGAGAATCGCGGTGCCGGGAGGCAGGCTCACTCAGCAGGAACGCCAGCAGATCGCGCTGGGGATGGCCGACGGCCTCGCCTACGCGGAGATCGCCAGGCGTCTCGACCGCCCCACCTCGACGGTCACGCGCGAGGTGACGCGCAACGGAGGCCCCACCGCCTACCGTGCCGACCTGGCCCACCGCGCCACCGAACGCCGCCGCGCCCAGCGGCGCGGGCCGGCCGCGCCCCGGGGGTCGGAGGCGCCGCCGCAGGCCCACGGGCGCGATGCCGAGGCCGTGCGCGAGTACCAGGAGACGTACACCACCGTCCTGATGGCCTCCGGCATGCCCAAGATGACGGCCCGGGTGCTGGCCTGTCTCACCCTCACCGACAGCGGCAGCCTCACCGCGTCCGAGCTCGCCCAGCGCCTCCAGGTCAGCCCGCCGTCGATCTCCAAGGCGATCGCGTTCCTCGACGGCCAGGGCCTCGTCCGCCGGGAGCGCGACGAGCGCCGCCGCGAGCGCTACGTCGTCGACGACGACGTCTGGTACCAGTCGATGATGGCCAGCGCCCGCGCCACCGCCCACCTCGTCGAGGTCGCGCGGCAGGGCGTCGGCGTCCTCGGCCCGCAGACCCCGGCCGCCACCCGCCTGGAGAACATCGCCCGCTTCGTCGACTTCGTCTCCGAGAGCATCGTCCGTGCGGCGGAGCAGGCCCGCGACATTCTCCACACGAAGCCGGAGGCTGCCCCGGTCGGATCGGTCGGATCGGTCGGATCGGTCGGATCGGTCGGATCGGTCGGATCGGTCGGATCGGAGGCTCCTCGTCCGGACCGCGGATAGCCGGCGGTCACCGGCAGACCGCGCGGTAGGCGCGGCGCCAGGGGCCCGGGTCCGCGCCGAGGGCCTGGACGATGTCGGAGAGCAGTTCGACGTCCAGGCGCTGGCGCCCGCTGCGGAAGCAGTCGTAGACGGTGATCCGCCCGGGTGTGCGTTCCCCGGCCGGGACGCCGCGGGCTGCCCGGACGGAGCTGATCCGCCGGACGATGGTCGAGTAGGAGGGACTGCCGGCCTCCTGCCTGAGCAGGGTGAGGGACTCGGCGAGCGCGTCCAGGGAATGTGAACGGGCCAGCGTCGCGGCGGAGTTGACCTCGACCGCCCGACAGGAGCACGGGGCCGCCGTGGTGCGTATAGGTGACCAGGTCAACGCTCTGTCCTCCCCCCGCCGGGCCTGGGTGAACAGCCTCTTCGCGCCGGGGGTTTCCTGTCAACTGAGGTGAATCAAATGGCGAAATCCATACACTCCCGTTTGTTCGGGATCGTTCGGAAAGCTGCCCAGGCCCTCAACCCCGCTGCCAGGATGACCGCATTCCGCAGTGACACGACGTCAGAGAGGGAGGTGTCGGACCTCATGAAGTCCGCCCGAAAGATCGTCTCAGCCCTGGCACTCGCGATCGGCCTGAGCGTCTCGTTGCCCGTCGCCGCCGCGCAGGCCGACCCCGCCAATCCGCAGCCCTACGCCTACGGTTACCTCGCCGCGCTCGCCCGCCCGGCCAGCGGCGGCCCCAACGGCACCTACTACTGCATGGACGAGTACCGGCAGACCAACGGCGACGGCCGGCCGGTCGTCCTGCGGCCGTGCGACGGCTCCTGGAACCAGTTCTGGTTCGTCTCGGAGGACGGTCTCATCCACAGCACGAACGACGGCCGCTGTCTGTCGGGTCACGTCCCGAGCGGCCCGTCCGACGGCCCGGGCGCCACGGCGGTGGGGTGCAACGGGGGTGACCCGAAGCAGCGTTGGACGTTCGGCACCGACCGCGGTGTGTGCAACGCCGTCGGTGCCTGCCTGACCTACGTCGGCAACCAGGGCCCGCGGAACTCCTACGGCCTCTGGACGCTGGGGCGGAACGCGAGCATGGGGCAGACCCAGGAGTTCGACTGGCACCACTCCGACAGCGACCGTCCGATCAACCCCAACATCTAGACATCTGGGCCCTGTCCGGGGACCGGCGTGGCCGGGGTCGAGGCGGTGATCGCCTCGGCCCCGGCCGAACGGGGGCGCCGGTCACCAGGCGCGGCGGTCGGCGGGGGTGCCCAGGCCGGTGCGGAGGTGGCGGACGAGGCTGCGGCGCAGCTCGCGGTCCTGGTCGGTCTCGACGGGGAGGTCGAGCTGGACGATGTCCACGCCGGCCGAGCGGAGCAGGCCGATGCGGGCGGCGACGGTGGCGGGGGAGCCGGCGTAGGCGGCGGTGAGCGAGCGGCGGATGTAGGCGGCCACCTGCTCGTCGCCCCGGGACGGGTCGGAGCGGCCGCGCTCGCGGTCGCGGTCGAGCTGGACCGCCTCCGTCCAGGGCCCGCCGCCGCCGGAGGTGAGGCGCAGGGCGTCGCGGCGCAGCCGGCGGACGCGGTCGCGGGCCGCCTCGTCGGTGTCGGCGAGGACGACGGTGACGTGCCGCCAGATCCGCAGGCTCCGGCCGTGCGCGGCGGCGGCGGTGCGGACCTGGGCGATCCGCCGCCGGGTGTCCGGCAGCGGCAGCGGGCTGACGGCGTAGACCTCCGCGTAGCGGGCCGCCAGGTCGAGGCCCTGCGGTGACGAGCCGCCGAAGGAGAGCAGCTCGCCGCCGGGTCTGGGGTGCAGGCCGGGCCGGGCGGCGGACACGGTGTAGAACTCGCCCTTGTGGTCGATGTCCTGGTCGGCGGCGAGGTAGCGGGTGAACAGGTCGAGGTACTCGTCGGCCCTGCGGTAGCGCTCCTGCTTGTCCAGGAGGTCGCCGTCGCGGGCCGTGTCGTGGTCGCTGGAGCCGATGATGACGTGGGCCGCCGCCCGCCCGCCGGAGAGGCGGTCCAGGGTCGCGAGGGAGCGGGCGGCGACGGTCGGCGCGGTGGTGCCGACCCGGTGGGCGACCGCGATGCGCAGCCGTGTGGTGGCGGCCAGGGCCCAGGAGGCCACCAGCCACGGGTCGGGCCACGAGCTGGACTGCACCACCAGGGCGCTGTCCAGCCCGTCCTCCTCGTTCTCCCGCGCGGTGCGGGCGACGTACGCGGGGTCGGCGGTGCGGTCGCGGCCGTCGGGGGCCCAGCGCAGGGCCTGGCGTTCCTGCGCGGTGTGGCCGGGCACGGGTGCGGCGCGGACCCCGCCGCGGATTTCGAGTGGCACGGCTCTCCTCCGGTCGTGAGCGTCGTGAGCGTCGTGGGGGAAGGGGACGGGGACGGGACGGGTGGGGCGCGACGGTCAGAGGGCGGCCGGCCCGAGCCGGGCCAGGGTGTCGAGCAGCTTGGCGCGGCTGACGAACACCTCGGGCGGCAGCGACACGTACAGCTGGATGGTGGTGACGCCGGGGCGGTGGTAGGCGAGGATGCGCTCCCGGCACTCCTCCGGCGAGCCGCTGATGAACAGCCCGTCGACGACCTCGTCGGGCAGCGCCTTCTGGGCGCCCTCCGGGTCGCCGGCCGCCCAGAGGCGGTGGGTCTCGGCGAGGAGTTCGCCGTGGCCCAGCCACTCGTGGAACTTGCGGTACGGCTCGCGGTTGAGGATCCAGGCGAGGAACGGGCGGCTGGCGCGGTGGGCGTAGTCGGTGTCCTCGGTGGGGCAGACGAAGACCTTGACGACCAGTTCCTTGCCGGGCGGCTGCGGGCCGACGGCGTCCAGGATCTTCGGCACGTCGTGCGGGAACAGCAGGTTGGTGATGGCGCCGTCGCCCTCGTTGAAGCCGAGCCGGAGCATGTTGGGGCGCAGCGCGCCCAGGATGACCTTGACCGGCTCGGTCGGCGGGTGCGGCAGCCGGTAGCCGGTGATGTCGAAGGTGTCGAACCCGCCGGTGACGTACTCGCCGCGCAGCGCCCGGGTGGTGAAGCGCAGGACGTCCCTGGTGCGCTTGAACGGCTCGTCGAACGGGATGCCGTTGATGTCGGTGACGTGGGCGGGCACCGAGGCGCCGATGCCCAGCAGCAGGCGGCCCGGGGCGAGTTGGGCGAGCGTCGCGGCGGTCTGGGCGAGCACGGCCGGGCCGCGGGTGTGCACCGGGACGATGCCGGTGCCGATCCGCAGCGAGGGGGACCAGGCCGCCGTGGCGGCCAGCGGGGTGAAGGCGTCGGTGCCGCCGCCCTCGGCGCTCCACACGTCGGTGTAGCCGAGGTCGGGCAGCCGCTCGACCAGGAACCGGTGCCGGTCGATGGTCAGGCCGGGCAGCGGGAGGGTGATGCCCCACTTGGGCGGTGCGGCCGGCACGGGGCCGTGCGCGGAGCCGGGCGGGACGGTCCCGCTGTGGTGGTGCGGTCGGTGCGGGTCGGTCATCGGGATGGCCGTCCTTCCTGTGGTGCGCGGTGCTCTTCGGCGGTGGCGGGGCGAGGGCGGGGGAGAGGCGGTGCCCGCGGGTCAGCGGACCCACACGGTGGTCAGGTCGAGGAACCAGGACTGCGGCTGCACGAGCCCCTGGACCTTCGGCGAAAGGGCCCGCGGATTGCGGTCGTTGACCACGAACAGCCAGGGCGCGTCCTGGGTGACCAGGGCGAGCGCCTTGCGGTACCCGGCCTGCCGGGCGGTCTGGTCGGCGTTCGCGGCCGACGACGCGAGCAGCTCGTCGACCTGCGGGTTGGTGTAGTGGCCGGTCCAGAACGGGCTCTTGGAGCCGATGAACAGCGGGAGCAGCGCCTCGGACTGGAACAGCGTGGTGGACTGGGCGACGGCGTCCGAGCCGAGCGCCACCTGGCCCTTGGCCTCGGCGCCGATCAGCGTGGTCCAGTCGGTGGTGCGCAGCTCGACCTTGATGCCGACGGCGGCGAGATCCCGCTGGAGGGCCTCGGCGATCGGCACCGGCAGCAGGTTGCCGCTGCCGCCGGTGGGCACGGTGACGGAGGTGCTGAAGCCGTTCGGGACGCCGGCCTCGGCGAGCAACTGCCGGGCCTTGGCCGGGTCGTAGGAGTAGGCGTCGCCGGCGGGGTCGTAGGCGGCGGTGGCGCGCGGCGCGGTCTGGTAGGCGGGGTCGGCGGTGCCGTGCAGCAGCTTCTCGGCGATGGCCTTGCGGTCGATCGCGAAGTTGGCGGCCCTGCGGACCAGCGGGTTGTCCCAGGGCGCCTTCGAGGTGTCCAGGATCCAGTACCAGAGGTGGTCGTAGCTGTTCGTGGCGATCTGGACGCCGTCGGACTTGAGGCTGTCGATGTCGTCCGGGTTCGGGTACTCGATCCAGTTCACGCCGCCGGAGCGCAGGGCGGCGGTGCGGGCCGCGGCGTCCGGCAGCGCCTTGATCACGAGCCGGTCGAGCTTGGGGGCGCCGCGCCAGTAGCTCCTGTTGGCGGCCAGCTCGATCTGCTGGCCCTCGGTCTGCGAGACGAACGAGAACGGGCCGGTGCCGACCGGGTGCTGGGCGAAGTCGGCCGAGCCGGACTTGCGGACGGCGGTGGGGCTCGCGATCAGGACGTGCGCGAGGTCCTCGGGGAAGTGGCCGTTGGGGTCCTTGGTGACCAGTTCGACGTGGTCGGCGTCGGTCTTGCGGTACGAGACGATGTCGCCCGCGTACTCGGCGGCGGCGGCGCCGAGGGCGTCGGTGTACTCGGGGCTCTTCTTGTCGAGGTAGCGGGCCAGGTTGAAGACCACGGCGTCGGCGTCGAACGGGGTGCCGTCCTGGAACGTGACGCCCTTGCGGAGGGTGAAGGTCCACGTCCTGGCGTCGGCGGCGACCTGCCAGTCGGTGGCCAGGGCGCCGGTGACGACCGGCGGCTTGTCGGTGTCCTTGAGCAGTTCGTACCGGGTGAGGCCCTCGTAGAGCTGGAAGGAGACCAGCCGCTTGCCCTCGAAGCCGGCGCCGCCGATCACGGTGTCGGGGTTGGGGAGTTTGCCGGTGGCGCCGATGACCAGGGTGCCGCCGCGGCCGTCACCGCCGCCCGCCCCCGCGGAGCCGCCGCCTTCGGAGCCGGCGCAGCCGGCCGCCGCCGCGAGCAGAACGGCGGCGGCCGGCAGGGCGACGGCTCTGGAGCGGATACGGCTGGTGCGCGTCATGGTGAGTCCTCGTCGGTTCGGTGGTGCGGAGGTTCGGCGGTGCGGAGGTTCGGCGGTGCGGGGGAGCAGGGGTGCGGGGGGGGGGGGTGTCGGCACGGAGCTTCGGCGGCGGGTCACGCGACGCCGGTGGCGGCCTCCAGCAGCGCCCGGGTGTACGGGTGCGCGGGGGAGTCCCAGAGCAGGCCGGCGGGGCCCTCCTCGACCACCCGGCCGTGCCGCAGCACCAGCACCCGGTGGGCGAGGTGCCGGACGACGGCGAGGTCGTGGGAGATGAACAGGTAGGCCAGGCCGGTGCGTTCCTGGAGGTCGGTCAGCAGGTCGAGCAGGCGGGCCTGCACGCTGCGGTCGAGGGCGGAGGTCGGTTCGTCGCAGACCACCAGGTCCGGCCCGGTGGCCAGGGCCCTGGCGACGGCCACCCGTTGGAGCTGCCCGCCGGACAGCTCCCGCGGGTAGCGGTCGGCGAGCGCGGGCTCCAGGCCGACCTGGGTGAAGAGCCGGGCGACGGCGGCGGCGCGTTCGGCGCGCGGCGTGCCGTGCAGGCGCAGCGCGAAGGCGACCGCCTCCCCGGCGCGCAGGCTGGGGTTGAGCGATCCGCGCGGGTCCTGCGGGACGAACTGGAGCCGGCCCCGCAGCGCCCGGTCGGCGCGGCCGCGCAGCCGGTACGGATCGCGGCCGGCGAAGCGGACGTTGCCGGCGTCGGGGGCCAGCACCCCGAGGGCGAGCCGGGCCAGGGTGGACTTGCCCGAGCCGGACTCGCCGACCAGGCCGACGGTCTCGCCCGGCGCGACGGTGAGGCTGACGGCGTCCAGGGCGGTCCGGTCGCCGTAGCGCTTGGTGGCGGCGTCGACGACCAGGAGCGGGCCCGGCGGGGCGGGGACGGCGTCCGGCCGGGCGTGGGCAACGGTGTTCATCGGCGGGCTCCCGGTTCGGCGGCCACCAGGGCGGCGGTGAAGGCGTGTTCCGGGTCGCCCAGCACCCGTTCGGCGGGCCCGAGTTCGACGATCCGGCCGGCCCGCATGACGGCCACGGTGCCGCCGATCCGGCGGGCCGCCGCGAGGTCGTGGGTGACCAGCAGCAGGGCGATGCCGCAGTCGGCGCGCAGGGTGGTGAACAGGTCGAGGATCCGCCCGCGGATCAGTGCGTCGAGCGCGGTGGTCGGCTCGTCGGCGATCAGCAGTTCCGGGCCGCAGCAGATCGCGACGGCGATGGCGGCGCGCTGGCGCAGGCCGCCGGAGAGCTCGTGCGGGTAGGCCCGGGCGACGCGTTCCGGGTCCGGGATGCCGGCGGTGGCGAGCAGCTTCGGGACGGCCGCGCGGGCGGCCCGGCGGTCGGCGGCGATCCCGTGCCGCCGCAGCACCTCCGCGAGCTGCGGGCCGATCCGGCGCAGCGGGTCGAGCGAGGCGGTCGGGTCCTGCGGCACGTAGCCGATCCGCCGGCCGCGGACGTCGGACAGTTCGCGCTCGCCGAGCGCCCGCAGGTCGGTCCCGGCGAGCCGGACGCCTCCGGTGACGGCGGCGCCGTGGCCCGGCAGCCCGAGCACGGTGCGGGCGACGGTGGTCTTGCCGCTGCCGGATTCGCCGAGCAGCACCAGGGAGCGGCCGGCGGGCAGGGCGAGGGAGACGTCGTCGACGGCCCGGACCCCGCCGGGGTACTCGACGCTCAGGCCGTCGATCTCCAGCAGCGCGTTCATGCGCCCACCCGCTTCGCGGCGCGCGGCCGGCCCGAGTGGTCGGCCGAGCCGTCGGCGGAGCGATCGGCCGAGCGGTCGGCGGACCGGCCCGCGGCGGCGGGGGCGGCGTGCGCCAGCAGGGCGGCGGTGTCGCCGACGCGGGTGCGCAGCGTCTCGCCGAGGGTGTTGAAGACGACCGAGACGGCGAGGATGACCAGGGCCGGCAGGACCGCCACCCAGGGGTGGGTGAGCAGCGAGGGCCGCAGCTCCTCCAGCATCGCGCCCCACTCGGCGGTCGGCGGGGCGACCCCGAGCCCGAGGAAGGACAGCCCGGCGGCGTACATGACGGCCAGCCCGACCAGCGAGGACGCGTACACCAGGACCACCGGCGCCACCACCGGGGCGACCTGGCGCAGGACCAGCGACCCCCAGCCGGCGCCGCTGACCCGGGCGGCCACCAGGTACTCGGCGGCCCGGACCCGCCGGGTCTCGGTGAACGCGACCCGCGCCACCGCGGGGGTGAGCACCACCGACAGCGCGAGCACGGTCGCGCCCAGCCCGGGCGTGAGCAGCGAGGCGATGGCGATCGCCAGCAGCACCCCGGGGAAGGCGTAGAGCACGTCCAGCAGGCGCAGCAGGGCCTGTTCGGTGATCCGGCCGCCGAGCCCGGCCACGACGCCGAGCAGGGTGCCGACGACGGCGGCCACCGCGACCGGGACGAGCCCGCCGGTGAGCGAGGCGCGCCCGGCCCAGATCAGCCGGCTGAGCAGGTCGCGGCCCTGGCCGTCGGTGCCGAGCAGGTGGCCGGGGCTGCCCGGGTCGAGCAGCCGGTCCGCCAGCCGCCCGGCGGCCGGGTCGTACGGGGCGACCAGCGGCGCGGCGAGCGCGAGCAGGACCAGCAGCGCGGCCAGGGCGGCGGGGACGGTCAGGCCGAGGTTCGCTCGGGCGAGGACACGTGACGTCACATCAGTTCCTTACTCGCGGGTCGATCGCCGCGTGCGCCGCGTCCACGAGGATGTTGACGCCGACGAACGCGACCGCCACCACCAGCACCCCGCCCTGCACCAGGGGCAGGTCGCGGGAGGTGAGGGCGTCGTACAGCAGCCGGCCGACGCCGGGCCAGGCGAACAGGGTCTCCACGAAGATCACCCCTTCCAGGAGGTAGGCGAGTTGCAGGCCGCCGATGGTCAGCAGCGCCGGCGAGGCGTTGTGCACGCAGTGCCGCAGCACGGTGGCCGGGCGCAGGCCGCGGGCGCGCAGCGAGTCGGCCAGCTCGCCGGCCAGCACGCCCCCCAGCGCGGCCCGGAACACCCGGGCGGTGAGCCCGAGGGGGACGAGCGCGGCGGCCACGGCCGGCAGGACCAGGTGGCGGGCCAGGTCGGGCAGGCCGCCGGAGCCGAACACGTCGTGGGTGCCCCCGGCCGGCAGCCAGCGCAGGCCCACGGCGAAGACGGCGATCAGCAGCAGGGCCACCGAGTACTGCGGGGCGGAGACCGCGAGGGCGGACAGCGCGCCGGAGATCCGCCCGCCGGGGCCGCGCGGGCGCAGCGCGCCGACGGCGCCGAGCGCCACCCCGCCGACCAGCACCAGCAGGAAGGCGGCCGCGGTCAGGGTCAGCGTCTGGCCGAGCGCCGGGAGCAGCAGGTCGGCGACCGGGCGCTGGCCGGAGACGGAGGTGCCGAGGTCGCCGGTGAGCGCGTGCCAGAGCCAGGAGGCGTAGCGGACGGGCAACGGCTGGTCCAGGCCGAGCCGTTCGGTGAGCTCGCGGCGGGCCTCGGGCGGTGCGCCCGGCCCGAGGAAGAGGGCCACCGGATCGCCGGGGACGAGCGTGACGGTCGCGAAGACGACGGCGGTGACGCCGAGCAGGGTCGGTACGGCCAGCAGGAGGCGGCGCAGCAGGAAGCGGGTCACCCGGCCCTCCGTGGCGTGGCGCCGGACTGGCCGGCGGCGGGCCGGTTGGGCGGGGCGGGCATGGGGCTGGTGGTCCTTCCGGGAGGGGCGGTTCGGGAGCGGGTCGGGACGGCCACCAGCGGTGACCGGCAGTCACCGGCGGCGTCCGGGGTGCCGGTGCGCCGGACCGGGGCCGTGGGACGGGCCGTCCGCCGGGGGCGGATGCCGCGTCCGGGCGGGATCGGGTGCCGGAGCACGGGTCGGGCGGTCCGTGGGACGTGGGACGTCGGTGCCGCTCCGGCAGCTGCGGCCGCTTGAAGGAGCGTTGCGGACCGGTGGCCCGGACAGCCAGTCAGCACTTGATGCTGTTACTCCTGGTCACAGCATCCGGAGTGTCAGGACCGCCACTGCCTACGGTGCTGAGCCCCGGTTCCGTCCTTGACCTGCACAAGGAACCGGACCTAGGGTTCCCCGCATGGCTATTCGGCGGACCGACATCACCCTGGTCGGGATCGGCGGCTCGTGGCACCGACGGTGTTTCGACGAGCTCTGTCGCCCGCGCGCTGCGCGCTGACCGCCCCGTTCCCAGCCGCTGCGGTCGGCGCCCCTTCCCAGTCCCGGATTCCGCAGCCGACGCCCGTGCGCGTCCTCGACGGATCCTCGCCGCAGCACCCGTGCCCACCGGCCCGGCCCGCCACCAGCAAGGGGACCGTATCGCCATGCCGTACCTCAGACGCCCCGCCTCCGCCCCCGGGGGTGCGCGATGGCAGCAGTGAGCAAGCTCGCCGTTCCGGCCGGCCCGCGCGGCCGCCGGCTTCCCGCCCGACGCGGCGCCTGCGGCGGCGCCACCCTGGTGGACGCCCCCGCCGCGGGCGCGCCGCCGGTGCACGCCGCACCACCGGCGCAGGCCGAGATCGACAACCCGCTCGACCTGATCGCCGGTCACCAGCTGCTGGCGGAGACGGTGACGCCGCCGCCGTCGGTCGGGCCGACCGCCACCGGTTGTGGGTGCGGCCATCCGATGTGCGTGGAGGAGGACCGCGACCGCACGGCCGACGCCCGGGTGTTCCTGGTCGAGCGGCACTCGGTGGCCAGCGCCGGGCTGCGCAGCGTGCTGACGACCGTGCCCGGGCTGGCCGTGGTCGGGTCCACCGGCGACCCGCTGCGCGCGGTGGCCGCCGTGCGCCGGGTCGCCCCCGACGTCATCCTGCTCGGCCGCGGCGCGAGCCTGGAGGCCGACCTCGCCGTCGTGGTGGCGCTGCGCGGCCCGGACGCGGCGCCCGACGCCCGGGTGCTGCTGCTGCGCCGGGCCGAGTCGACCGCCGAGGCGAGCCGGATGCTGCTGGCCGGGGCCAGCGGCTGCTTCCCGCTCGACCTGGCCGAGGACCGGATCATCAGCGCCGTCCAACTCGCCGCGGCGGGCGGGTCGGTGTTCCTGCCCGCGCCGCCGCCGGCCCGGACCCACACGGCGGTGCCGCCGCAGCACGTCGGCGAACTGCCGCCGCAGCACGCCGGGCTGACGGAGCGTGAGCGCGAGGTTCTGGTCCAGCTCGGGCTCGGGCTGAGCAACGCCGAGATCGGGCGGGAGCTCGCCCTGGCCGAGGCGACCGTGAAGAAGCACCTCACCCAGGCCATGCGCAAGATCGGGCAGCCCGACCGGCTGCGCGCCGCGCTCTACGCCCACCGGCACGGCCTCGCCGGGTAGTTCGTCTCAGTACATCGTCGTCACCACCCTCCGGAGGGCGGGCCCCGCAGCGCGCGGGGCCCGCCCTCCGTCGTGTTCCGGCCGCCTCCCGCAGGTGACCTTCGGAGCATGCGCGAGGCGACGATCGGCGCCCTGAGCGGCGCCGTTCGGGGCTACCGGGGCGCCCGGCCCGCTCCGTAGCGTGGCGGGAAACGACCACCACACGAGACGGTCCGAAGGATCGTCCAACCGAAGGGAGATGGCCCGATGGGGGGTGTGTCCGACAGGACCGGGGGCCCGACCGGTTCCGCCGGTGCGGCGGGTGCCGACGCCGGCCCGCGCACGGCGGTGCTGGCCGCCTCGAGCCACCGGAGCCCCGGCGCGGAGCAGCCGAGGTCCCCGTACCGCGCGATGTCGGACGCCGAGCGGTCCGCGCTCTGGCGCCAGCGGCTGCACGAGGCCGAGGCGGGCCTGACGCGGTACCTGGTGTCGCGCGGGAACGGGCTGCACCTGACCGACTGGTTCGTGCTGCAGTCCGAGCTCTTCGCCGACCTCCCCGAGCCGGACGCCCCGGCCCCGGAGTGGCAGCGGGTGTTCTTCCGCGACCAGGCGCTGATGGAACGCTTCCTCGTGCGCCGCTACGGCGAGGAGGGGCTGGGGGACTGGGCCCGCTCCAACGCCGAGGTGCACCGCGAGGTCGAGCCCGACCACGGCCGGGGCGCCGCCGACCCGATCCACCGGATCGCCCGGCAGGCCGAACTGTACGGCTCGGAGTACGAGTTCGACGACGAGGAGCCGCCCGGCGCCGAGCACGCGGCGCTCACCATCACGCACTGCGCGATCTGGGACTACCGCGAGAAGGCCCGCCGCTCGGGCGTCCAGCTGACCCTCGCCTCGCCCTGCACCTACTGCACCGAGGCGCTGTCCGCCAACATCCGCGCCAAGGGCTACCGGCCCGCGCACCGCCTGACCAACGGCCCGACCGGCCACGGCTGCCGCTGGGAGTCGAGCGCCGCAGCCGGGCCCGCCGCCAACGACGAACCGGGGGAGTCCTGAGATGTGCGGTGTCACCGGCTGGATCGACTGGGACACCGACCTGCGCCACCAGGCGCGGACGGTCCGGGAGATGACCGCCACCCTGGCCTGCCGCGGCCCGGACGCGGACGGCGTCTGGCTCTCCCGGCACGCCGCGTTCGGCCACCGCCGGCTGTCCGTGATCGACCTGGACGGCGGGGCCCAGCCGCTCGCCGACCGCCCGGGGCCCGACGCCGGCGCCGTCCTCTGCTACAACGGGGAGCTCTACAACCACCGCGAGCTGCGCGCGCAACTGGAGGCCCTCGGGCACGTCTTCCGGACCCGCTCGGACACCGAGGTGGTCCTGCGGGCCCACCTCCAGTGGGGCAAGGACGCGCCGACCAGGTTCAACGGCATCTTCGCCTACGCCCTGTGGGACGCCGCGCGCGAGGAACTGCTGCTGGTCCGCGACCACCTCGGCATCAAACCGCTGTACTGGCACGCCCACGCCACCGGGGTGCTGTTCGGCTCCGAGCCCAAGGCGGTGCTCGCGAACCCGCTGTTCCGCGCCGAACTGGACGCCGAGGGCATCGCCGAACTGTTCGCGCTGCCCGCCGCGCCGAGCGCCGGCCACGGGCTGTTCCGCGGGCTGCACGAAGTCCGGCCCGGCCACCTGGTGGTCGTCGGCCGCGGCGCCACCCGCGAACTGGGCTACTGGCGGCTGGAGTCGGCCGAGCACCGGGACGACGCCGCGACCACCCGCGGCACCGTCCGGGACCTGCTCGCCGACGCCGTCGAACGGCAGCTGATCAGCGACGTGCCGCTGTGCACCCTGCTCTCCGGCGGCGTCGACTCCAGCGCCGTCACCGCGCTGGCCGCGGCCGCCCGCGAACGGGCCGGCCACGGGAAGATCTCCAGCTTCTCGGTGGACTTCCCCGGCAGCACCGACCGCACCCCGGACGCCTGGCGGACCACCCTGGATGCCCCGTACGTCCAGGCCGCCGCCGAGCACATCGGCACCCTGCACACCACCGTCCTGGTGCCCGACGACGACCTGCTGGACGCCCGGGACGCCGTCCTGCGCGCCCGGGACCGGCCCGGCTGGGGCGAGATGGACGCCTCGCTGCACCTGCTCTTCCGCGAGGTGCGGCGGCGCTCCACGGTCGCGCTCTCCGGCGAGGCCGCGGACGAGATCTTCGGCGGCTACCCGTACTTCCACGACGCGCAGGCCGTCGCCGCGCCCACCTTCCCGTGGCTGCACGGCAAGGCCACGCCCGCGGACCTGCTGCGCCCGGACGTCCGGGCCGAGGTGCGCCCCGAGGAGTACACCGCCGCCGCCTACCACCGCTCGCTCGGCGAGGTGTCGCGCCTGCCCGGCGAGTCGGCCGCCGACGCGCGGATCCGCGAGGTCTTCCACCTCGCGCTCACCCGCTGGCTCCCCCCGCTGCTGGACCGGGTGGACCGGGTGTCGATGTCGGTGGGCCTGGAGGTGCGGGTGCCGTTCTGCGACCACCGCCTGGTGGAGTACCTCTGGAACGTCCCGTGGGCGCTCAAGGCGCCGGACGGGCGGGCCAAGGGCCTGTTCCGCGACGCCGTCCGGGACCTCCTCCCGCCGCAGGTCACCGACCGGCCCAAGAGCGGCTACCCGTCCACCCCGGCCGTCCGCTACACCGAGGTGCTCACCGCCCGGGCGCACGAGCTGCTGGCCGACCCGAACGCGCCGGTCTTCGAGCTGGTGGACCGCGAGCTGGTCCGCCGGCTGCTCGCCGAGGGCCGCCCGCTGCCCAGCCCGCGCACCGCGCCGAACCCGGTCGGCGGCCTCGACCACCTGGTCCAGGTCGACGAGTGGCTGCGCGCCTACCGGGTGGGGCTGCGATGAGCGGCCCGGCAGGGGCCGTGACCACGGCGAAGGCCACCGAGGAGGCCTTCCGGGCCGCCTCCCGCGGCTGGACCACCGGGGTCGCGGTGGTCACCACCCGGGCGGACGAGGAGGTCTTCGCCAAGACGGTCTCCTCCTTCAGCACCCTCTCCCTCGACCCGCTGCTGGTCACCGTCGCGGTCAGCCGCCACAGCCCGCTGGTGGCCGCGGCCCGCGCCGCCGGACGGTTCGGCCTCTCGGTCCTGACGGACGGCCAGTCGGCGGTGGCCCGGCGCTTCGCCACCCCCGGGGCCGGGCGCGCGCTCGGCGGCTTCACCGCGGTGCCGATGCGGACGGCCGTCACCGGTGCCCCGCTCGTCGACGAGGCCCTGGCCTGGTTCGACTGCCGGCTGCACGGCACCCTGCCCGGCGGCGACCACACCATCCTGGTCGGCCGGGTCGCCGCCGCGGACCGCGGCGACGGCGACCCGCTGCTCTACCACGACGGCCGGTACCGCGTGCTCGACCCGAAGCCCTTGAACCCTTGAACCCTTGACATCAAACGGAGTTGGCGCATGACACTGCTGGGCACCATCACCGGCCGCGGCGCACCCGCCACCGCCCGCGGCCTGCTGACCGGCGACCGGTACCGGGCCGAACTGGACGACGGCCGCGAGCTCTACCTCGACGGCAAGCGCATCGCGAACCCCGCCGAGCACCCCGCGTTCCGCCCGGCCGTGGACGAACTGGCCCGCCTGATCGACCTCCAGCACGACCCGGCCCACCGCGACCTGCTCACCTGGGAGGACCCGGACAGCGGCCTGCGGCTGGCCCGCGCCTACCAGCCCCCGCGCACCCTGGAGGACCTGCGGCTCCAGCGCCGCAGCGCCGAGCTGTGGCACGCCGAGGCACTGGGGCAGCAGGGCCGCTCGCCCGCCTTCATGGCCTCGATCGCCGTCGGCGTCTACGACTTCCGGCACCGGCTGGCCGGCGCCGACCCGCGCTTCGGCGCCAACGCCGAGGCCTGGTACCGGCACTGCGCGAGCAACGACCTGGTCCTCTCGCACGCCCTCGGCGACCCGCAGATCGACCGCTCCGCCAACCCGCTGGACGACCCGGACCTCGCCCTGCGCGTCGTGGAGGAGAACGACCGGGGCATCGTGGTGCGCGGCGCCAAGCAGCTCACCACGCTCGCCCCGATCGCCCACGAGGTGCTGGTCTACCTCTCGGCGTCGTTCACCGAGGGCCGGGGCGAGCAGTTCGTGACCTGGTTCGCCCTGCCGCTCAACACCCCCGGCCTGATCACCCTCGCCCGCGAACCGCTCGGCAGCGCCTCCTGGGGGCACGCCCACCCGCTCGGCGCGCGGTTCGACGAGCAGGACGCGATGCTCTTCTTCGACGACGTCCTGGTGCCCTGGGACCGCGTCTTCCTGCTGCGCGACGCGAACCTGGCGCGCACCGGCCTCGGCCGGATCAACGCCTGGAGCGCCTACGTCGGCCACATCCGCTACCGCGAGCGGCTGCGGACCCTGCTGGCCAGCGCGACCCTGGTCGCCGAGTCGATCGGCGTGGACGGCTTCCGCAACATCCAGGAGGACCTGGGCCGCCTCGCCGGGTACGCCGAACTGACCGAGTACTTCCTCGACGCCGCCGAGGCGCGCGGCGGCCTCACCGACGGCGGCCTGTTCGCCCCCGGCGACACGGCGGCCTCCCGGGTCTGGTCGGCCGAGGTGGCCGGCAGCGCGGTCGAGATCGTCCGCAGGATCGGCGCCTCCGGGCTGCTCATCCAGCCCACCGCCGGGGACCTCGCCAACCCCCGGCTGCGCCCGCACCTGGACCGCTACATGCGCGGCCGGGACATCGACGCCGAACGCAAGGCCCGGCTCTTCCGGATCGCCTGGGAGCTGACCGGCGACGGCTTCGGCCAGCGCCAGGACCTCTACGAGTACGTGCACCGGGGCGACCTGGCCCGCAACCGGATCAACCTCTTCAAGCGCTACGACCAGAGCGCCGCCCGCGAGCGGCTGCTGCACCTGGTCGACCAGGGCGTCGCGGAGCAGCCCGCCGCCGCGGTTCCGTCCACCGCACGACCGTCCACCGCACGACCGTCCACCGAGCAGTCGTCCACCGTGGAGGAGAACCAGCCGTGAGCACGTCCGCCGTCGAGATCCAGGCCCGCACCCTCGCGGGGTACGCCGACGCCAGCCGGCTGCGCCAGGTCCAGGACCGGGACTGGGTGCTCGACCAGGTCACCGGAGCCCCCGAGTCCCTGATCGACCTCGGCAGCGGGATCGGCCAGCTGCTCCAGGAGGCCCTGGAGCGCTTCCCCTCCCTGCGGCGCGCCGTCGGCCTGGAACGCTCCGAGCACCGCATCGCCGAGGCCGCCGCCCGGCTCCAGCCCTACGGTGAGCGGGTCGCCCTGCACCGGGCCGACCTCACCGTGCCCGAGCCGCTGCCGTTCCGCGCCGACGTGATCACCCAGACCTCGGTGCTGCACTGGCTGTACCCGGACGAGGAGCGGATCTTCGCCTGGGCCGCCGCCCACCTCGCCCCCGGCGGCCGCTTCCTGCTCACCACCTACCACCCGGCCCGGGACGAGCGCGGCCTCGGCGGTGAGGACGAGCTGGTCCGCGACGCCCTGGTCGCCCTCGGCACCCCGTACGACGAGGTGCCCGGCGTCCTGGAGCGCGCCGGGGTGCTGCCGATCGCGACCCGGACCAGGACCGTCGACGAGCTCGCGGCGGTGGTGGGCCCGCACCTCGCGGTGGCCGGCCACCTGGAGCGCGACGCCGTGGTCACCGTCGACGGAGCCGCCCAGTACGAGCACTTCCACGCCGCCACCTTCGGCGACTACTACAGCCGTGCGGTGCCGGCGCAGCAGCGGCCCGCCTTCTTCCGCGCCGTCGGCGAGAGCGCCTGGCGCCGGCAGCAGGAGCGCGGCCACGTCAGCCACATGCCCGTCCGGCTGTGGCAGCTGACGTCTCGTTAACAACATGTGTAGCCCGCCGCTCACCCCTGGGGTGGGCGGCGGGCTGCGTCTACGCTGGTGGCAGCCCACACCCCCGCATTCGACGGCACCGACCAGGGCCGAGGAGCCAACCGTGTCAACTCCCCCCGCAGGCAGGGAACTCGGCGCCTTCCTGCGCGCCCATCGCGAGCTCCTCAAGCCCTCCGACGTCGGCCTCACCGCCACCACCCGGCGCCGCACCCCCGGTCTGCGCCGGGAGGAGGTCGCCTCCCTCTCCGGCGTCGGCCTGGCCTGGTACACCTGGGTCGAGCAGGGGCGGGTCACCGCCTCCCGGCAGGTGCTGGAGGCGATCGCCCGGGTGCTGCGGCTGGACGCGGCCGGGCTGCGGCACGCCATGCGCCTGGCCGGCTACCACGAGCCGACGGCGGCCGCCGCCTCGGAGGACGGCGCCGACCGGCTCGCCGAGGCCATCCGGCCGGTCCTGGACTCCTGGCCCACCAGCCCGGCCGTCCTGCTCGACCGGCACTTCGACCTGCTCGGCTGGAACGCCGCCTGGGTCGCGCTCTGGGGCTCGCCCGAGTTCGTCCCCGCGGACCGGCGCAACCTGATGTGGGTGATGGCCGCCGACCACCGGGTGCGGGCCGTGTTCCGCGACTGGGAGCCGCTCGCGATGAACGTCTTCCAGCAGTTCCGGGCGCAGGCCGGCCCGGCCCTGGCCGACCCCCGCACCGGCGAGGTCTACCGGCACCTGGACGAGGACGCGCCCGAGTTCCGGCACTGGTGGGGCTGCCACTCGGTGGCGGAGCTGACCGTCCGCACCGTCACCGTCGAGCCGGCCGGGCTCGGTCCGGTCCGGCTGACGCTGTCGTCCTTCCACCCGGTGGACGACCCGACCGCGACGGTGCTGCTGTTCACCCCGCACGGCGCCGCCGACCGGGCGCGGATGACCGAACTGGTCGATCATCCGTTGCGCGCGGTCGGCGGTGCGGAGGGGGAGCGCCGGGTCGGCTGAGCCGCCGGTCCTGTCGGTCCTGTCGGTCCTGCCGGGCATCCCGGCCGTTCCGGCGGGGCCTCAGGTGCCCGACGCGGTGGACCGGCGCAGGCCGACGCTGACCGCCAGCGCGCCCAGGGCGGCCACCAGCGCGAGCCCGGTGCCGATCAGCAGGGTGCCGTCCGCGACGTTGCCGAACGTGCCGATCGCCCAGGCGCCCAGGCCGGTGCCCGCGTACATGGTCGAGGTCAGCCACGCGCTGGAGGTCGCCCGCAGCTCCGGGGCGATGGTGCCGGCCAGCGTCTGCTGGTCCGTCACGAAGCCTCCGGAGGCCAGGAACCACACCACCACGCCGGCCAGGGCGAGGACCAGGCCGGGCCCCTTGGCCGCCAGCGCGACGCCCGCCGCCAGCAGCACGCCCCACAGCGGCAGCATCGGCAGGTCGGAGCGCCCGGCGGTCCTGGCCCGGTCCCCGAGCCGGCCGCCCAGCAGCGAGCCGACCAGGCTGCCCGCACCGACCAGCACGCCCACCAGGCCCAGGGCCTGCACCGACAGGTCGAAGCGCTGCACCAGCACCGCGCCGAGGAAGGTGTAGGCGCCCAGGTTGGCCGTGTTGAACACCGTGTTGACCAGCAGGGCGCGCCGCAGCGTCGGGTCGGCCCAGCCCGCCAGGATCGCCCGGACCGCCCCCACCTGCGGCGCGGCCGCCTGCGCCGAGCGGCGCTGGACCTGGCTCAGCAGCAGCGGCACGGCCGCCGCGGTCCCGATGGTCAGCGCCCAGAACGCCGACCGCCAGCCGGCCAGTCCGGCGAGGAAGCCGCCGAGCGGCACGCCGATCACCTGGCCGCAGGAGAACAGCGCCATGCCCAGGCCGAGGGCCCGCCCGCGCACCGCCTCCGGCGCGGTCTCGGCGATGTGCGCCCAGATCGCCGGCCCGGCCGCGGCCGCCGCCAGCCCGGCCACCGCGCGGGACACGACCAGCAGCGTCAGCCCGGTGGAGAGGGCGGCCGCCGCGTTGGACACGACGAACAGAACGGTGCCCGCCACCAGGGTGCGGCGGCGGCCGAACCGGTCGCTCAGCAGCCCGAGGAAGGGCGCCGCGACGGCGTACACCAGCACGTAGGCGGTGACGCTGGAGGCGGCGGCCGCCTCGGTGGTGTGCACCGAGTCCGCGATGGTCGGCAGCAGCGGCGACACCAGGAAGGTCTCCGTGCCGAACAGGAACAGCAGGAGGAACACTCCCGCGTAGCGCCACCGTTCGAAGGCCTGGGCCGGCGCCAGGGGCGGGACGTCCTCGGCCTGTTCGGGTCGGGGCGGGTCGGAGATGCTGCTCACAGCGATCACCACCTTGTCGTGCGAGGGGGCGGCCGGGCCTTCGGACGGCAGGCGGAAGCGGCCGCGACGGGAGGGCAGGAGTCCGATGCGGCCATCCTGCGGACGGCCCCCGCGGCCAGCCAGACAGGCGGTCATCCTGTGACCCCAGGTCACAGGCTGCCGCCCCGGACCGGTCGGTGACACGGCCGGTGGCATGGTCGGCCGGCGGCCCGTCGGCGGCCCGTCGGCGGCCCGTCGGCGGCCCGCCGGTGGCCTGCCGGTGGTCTGTCGGTGACCTGTCGGCGGTCTGGCGGTCGCTCGTCGGTCGTGCCGGCGTCCTGTGAGCGACCTGTCGGCCGCCGTGGCGAGACTGGCGGCACGACATCGACTCACGGGAGGTCCACCATGTCGAGCACCACGTCGAACAGCACCCGACCGCACCACTCGCGCACCACCTCGGTCCTGATCTCCGGGGCGGGCATCGCCGGCACCGCCCTCGCCTACTGGCTGGAGCGCTACGGCTTCCACGTCACGGTCGTCGAGCGCGCCCCGGAACTCCGGGGCGGCGGACAGGCGGTGGACGTGCGGGGCAACGCCCTGGAGATCATCGAGCGGATGGGCCTCCTGGAGGAGGTCCGGGCCCGCCGGACCGGACTGCGCGGCATGTCCCTGGTCGACGCGGACGGCCGCGAGCTCAAGCGCACCACCGAGTGGACGGCCACCGGGGGCGCCGTGGACGGCCCCGACGTGGAGATCCTGCGCGACGAACTGGCCGCCCTGCTGGCGGGGGCGGCCCGGCCCGGCGTCCGGTACCGCTTCGGCGAGTCGATCGACACCCTCGTGCAGCACGAGGAGGGCGTCCAGGTCCGCTTCACCAGCGGCGACGAGCAGTCCTTCGACCTCGTCGTGGGCGCCGACGGCCTGCACTCGAACACCCGCCGGCTGGTCTTCGGCCCCGAGGCGGACTACCTGCACCCGACCGGCATCTACATCGCCGGCTGGAGCGCCCCCAACCACCTCGGCCTCGACCGCTGGGAGGTCATCCACCGGCCCGCCGGCCAGGCCGTCTGGGGCAGCATGGCGATGACCGTCCGGGACAACAGCGAGCTGCGGGTCTTCACCGTCTTCACGTCCGACGAGCCGGTCGAGGACCTGCTCCCGCGCGACCCGGCGGAGCAGCGGCGGCTGGTGGCCGAGCGCTGCGCCGGGCTGCGCTGGGAGGTGCCGCAGTTCCTCAAGTCCCTGGGGGAGGGGGACGCCTTCCACTACGACGTGGTCGCGCAGATCCGGATGGACCGCTGGTCGCAGGGCCGGGTCGTGCTGCTCGGCGACGCCGGGTACTGCTGCTCCCCGGCCACCGGCCAGGGCACCAGTGTGGCTCTGACCGGCGCCTACGTGCTGGCCGGGGAGCTGCACGCGGCCGACGGCGACCACGAGGCCGCCTACCAGGCCTACGAGCAGCGGCTGCGTGGGCATGTGACGGTCAATCAGGCCATCCTTGAGCGCACCAAGGGCCGGTTCGAGGCCACGGAGGCGGATCCCGAGGGGATGGAGGGCTTCGACCGGCCCGGCGTCGAGGTGCACGAGGCCTTCCGCGCCGCCACGGTCTTCGATCTGGCCGACTACTGACCGACCGCGCCGACCCTGCCGCCCGCGCCGCCCCGCGGTCGGGCGAGGTGGTCGCGATCACCAGGGAAGTGAGGTTAGGCTAACCAAACCTGATAGATGGTCGAGGGTGAGGGCGGTGCCGGGGATGCACAGTCAGGGCGAGCCGGGGCGGGCGCGGACACGGGACGGCCGGGAGCTGTTCTACATGCGGCGGCCGGGGCCCGACGGCGAGGGCGTGCCGACGGTCGTGCTGGAGGGCGGGCTCGCCTCCAGCCGCTCGTACTGGGCGCCGGTGCAGCTCCGGCTGGACGGGGTCGCGGCGACGGTGGCGTACGACCGCAGCGGGCTCGGCCGCAGCGCGCCGGACCAGGCGCCGCGCCCGCTGCGCCGCCTCGCCGAGGACCTCGATGACCTGCTCGACCACCTCGCCGGCCTCGGCCACGGGCCGTTCGTCCTGGTCGGGCACAGCTGGGGCGGGCCGATCGTCCGGCTCGCCGCCGCGGCCCGCCCCGAGCGGATCGCGGGCCTGGTGCTGGCCGACCCGACGGACGAGTCCTGCGACCTGGTGTTCGCGCCCTCGGTGCGCCGCCAGGAGCGGGTCGGGCAGGCGGTCAGCATGCTGCTGGCCCGCACCGGCCTGCTGGCCCGGGCCTTCCGCCCGCTGCTCGACGCCCTCCCGGCGGACGCCGCGGCCGAGATGCGCGCGGAGGGCTTCACCGTCTCCACCATCCGCACCCGGGGCGCCGAACTCGGCTCTGTCGTCGCGGACTTGACCGCCATGAAGGAGAACCCGCCGGCCCTCGGCGGCATCCCGCTCACGGTGGTCTCGGCCGCCCGGACCTCGACCGGCATGGGCCCGAAGGTCCGGGAGGCCGTGAACGCCTCGCACGCCCACCGCGTCGGCCTGGCCGAGGCCGGCCGCCATGTGCTGGCGGCCGACGCCGACCATCTGGTGCCGACCAGCGACCCCGACACCCTGGCGCGCGAGATCCGCCGGATCGTCGAAGGTGGTTCGACCACCTAGGACTTGACTGGCCGTCAGTTCCTGATGATCTCCAGACTGGCGGCGGTGCCCGGAACGCCGCCGGGGTAGGTGTTGCCGCCGAGGTAGAAGGTGTGGCCGTCCGGTCCGAGCGCCAGGCCGGTGGCGAGTTCCACCTGCTGCGGGTTCACCGTCTCGGCCGGGACGAGCGCGCGGGCCTCGGTGTCGTAGGAGAGGATCGCGCTGCGGTTGTGGTAGCCGGGAGGGGTGGGGCCGCCCGGGGTGATGAAGACGGACCAGGTGGAGGTGAAGTACAGCCGGCGCCCGTCCGGGCTGACGACCGGGTAGGCGAGGCCGGTGCTGCCCGGTGCGAAGTGGAAGTTCTCGGTGACGGTGTCGGTCGCGGTGTCGACGAGGTAGTCGCTCTGGTAGCCGCCGAGGCCGTACAGCGTGCCGCCGTCGGGGCTGAGCACCGCGCTGCCGGAGGCGCCGTGCCCGGCGGTGAAGGTGCGGACGGTGGTGAGCGAGGTGGGCGTGGCGGCCAGGTGGACCAGGCCGTCCGCGGTGGTGACGTACAGGTCCTGGCCGTTGGGGCGCAGGACGATCGAACCGACACCGAAGCTGGTGACGTCGACGGAGGCGGTGAAGGCGCCGGCGGCGGTCGAGTACGCGAGGACCCGGGAGGGCAGGGCGCCCCAGCGCTGGCGCGGCCCGTTCTGGGCCAGGTAGACGCCGGCGCCGTCCGGGCTGACCACGAGGGAACTCGCCGAGCCGTCCACGTACCCGTCGGGGTGCGGCTGGACGGGGAGCGGGACGTCGGCGGCCACGGTGTCGCTGCCGGTGTCGACGGTGACCAGGCGCTGCGCCCCCACGGCCGCGTACAGCCGGGTGCCGTCGGGGCTCATCGCCAGCGCGCCGACGAAGGAGTTCGCGGCGGTGGAGAGGGTGAGCCGGGCGGTGATCCCGCCGGTCCGGGTGTCGACGACCTTGACCGCGGGCGTGCCGCGGGCGTCGTCGGTCACCCCGACGTAGGCCTTCGTGCCGTCCGGGGTGACGGCGGTCGTGGGGTACGCATACCCCACCGGGACGACCTGGGGGGCCGCGACGGTGGCGGGCTGTGCGGTGGCGATCCCCGTCCCGGCGGCCAGCAGCAGACCGACCGATGCCGCGGTGCCCAGCCAACGGGCCCTTGCCATGAGCGACTTCACAAAATCCTCCCCTGTGACACACGATGCGTCCGCATCGGCGGGAGCCAGAGTATGGCGCGGGGAAGGCGAGTTGGGCGGCAATGACGCAGTCGACGACTCCGGGTAGACGCCATGGCGGCGTATGCCTACGGCACATGACGGGGCGCGCGACGGAGCACACGGCGCGGCGCGCGGGGCCGCACGATCGGTGACGTGGTCGAGGAGCAGGCCGTGGGTCGGCGGCCGGGCCCGGGATCAGGGGGCATCCGGCGCCTGCGCCGCGCAGGCGGCCAGGGCGGCCAGGCGGTCCACCTCGACCCACTCGTCGAGGTGGAGGCCGATCAGGTGGTGGCCCCGGCTCCACGGGTGGTCCGCGCCGGGAGGGGAGGGCGGCGGCGTGGGGGAGTCGGCGTGGTGGAGGTACCAGGAGCTGAGGCGTTCCAGGGCGGCGCGGCGCTCGGCGGGACCGGTCTCGGCGGTACAGCGTTCGGCGGCGTAGAGGCGCAGGAGGTCGTTGAGCCGGTAGCGGTGGCGGTCCTCGTGGGTGAGCAGGTGGGCGGTGGCCAGGTGGTCGAGGACGGGCTGGACGGCGGCGGTGGGGGTGTCGGTCAGGGCGGCTGCCGCGCCGGCGCTGACGCCGACGGCCGGGGCCAGGGCGAGCAGCCGGAGCAGGGACCGGGCCTCGGCGGGGAGCGAGCGGTAGGAGAGGTCGAAGGCGGCGCGGACCGCCGAGGTGGCGTCACCGTCGATCTGCAGGGCGCTCAACCGGTGTTCCGCGTCGAGGAGTTCGGCGGCGTGGTCGGCGAGGCTGCGGCCCGGGAAGGCGGCGAGGCGGCTCGCGGTGATGGCCAGGGCGAGGGGCAGTCGGCCGCAGGCGTTGGTGAGTTCGGCCGCGGCGTGCGGCTCGGCGCGGGTGCGGTGCTCACCGGCGATGAGGGCCACGAGGCGGAGGGCCTGATGGGCGGGCAGGACGTCGAGCACCAGGGGGCGGGCGCCGTTGCGGGCGGTCAGGCCGTCGAGCCGGGTGCGGCTGGTGACCACCGTGCGGCAGGCCGGGGCGCCCGGCAGCAGCGGGCGGACCTGTTCGGCGTCACGGGCGTTGTCGAGGACCACGAGCAGCCGGCGGTCGGCCAGCAGGGAGCGGTAGAGCGCGGCCGCCTCGTCCGGCGCCGCGGGGATCCGGTCGCCGGGCACGCCGAGGGCGCGCAGGAAGCGGGCGAGGACGGTGTGCGGGTCGAGGGGCGCGGAGACGGAGTAGCCGTGCAGGTCGGCGTAGAGCTGGCCGTCCGGGAACGAGTCCCGGGCGCGGTGGGCCCAGTCGACGGCCAGGGTGGTCTTGCCGACCCCGGCCGGGCCCGAGAGCGCGCAGACGGGGACGGCCGCGCCGGTGGCACCGGTCGCGGGCGTCGCGAGCAGCGAGTCCAGGACGCGGAGCTCCGTGCCGCGTCCGACGAAGGTGGGCAGTGCGGGCGGGAGTTGGGCGGGCGGAGGCGGCTGTGCCTCCACCGGGGGTCCCGCCGCTGGGGGTGCTGCTGCCGGGGGCGCCGTCACCGGGGGTACTGCCGCTGGAGGTGTGGCCGCCGGGGCCGCTGCGGTCGGCGCCGCCTCGGGGCGGACCGGTTCGGCGCGGGCCGGCTCGGTGGCCAGCAGTTCCAGGTGCAGCGCCCGCAGCTCCGGCCCGGGGTCGAGCCCGAGCTCGTCGGCCAGCCGCTCGGCGAACCGGCGGTAGGCGGTGAGCCCCTCGGGCGCGCGCCCGGACCCGTGCAGTGCGCGCATCAGCTGTCCGGTGAAGCGTTCCCGGAGCGGGTGGTCGACCACCAGCGCGGTCAGTTCGGGGACGGCCGCGCGGTGCCGGCCGAGGGCGAGCTCCAGATCGAGGCACTCCTCCCAGGCGGTCAGCCGCAGTTCGTCCAGCGCGACCGCGCCCGGGGCGTCCGCGTCCACGGCGAGTCCGTCCAGCGCGGGGCCGCGCCACAGGGCGAGCGCCTCGCGGAGCCCGTCGACCGCCGCCGGGGACCGTCCGGCGGCGGCCTCGCGGCGGGCGAGGGCGAGCCGGTCGGTGAAGGCGCGGGCGTCCAGGTGGTGGCCGGTGAGCGTGATGCGGTAGCCGCGGCCGTCGGTCAGCAGCACCGGGGGTGCGTCCGGGTCGGCCTCGGCGAAGCGGCGCCGCAGCACCCCGGCGAGGTTGCGGACCTGGCGGGTGGCGGTGGCCGGCGGCCGCTCGTCCCAGACGGCGTCCACCAGGCGGGCGACGGGAACGGAGACGTCCGCGTTGAGCAGCAGGGCGGCGAGCAGTCGCTCCTGCCGGGAGCCTTCGGAGGGGACGCGCCTCCCGTCGCCGGTCCACACCTCCAGCGGGCCGAGGATCCTGAACTCCAAGTGTCCCTCCCTGGGATCCGCGGGCCGGGCCGGACCGTCGCTGCGAGTGGATGGGCACGGGCGGTGATGGATCTATGACCAGATCATGCCAGTTGTGTGCGTCCGGTTGAGACCTTTGCTGTGCACCGGCCGAAACGAGCCGGTCGCCTGATGAGACGCCTCGAACCAGGAGCAGTTGATGAACCGTCTGAAGAAGGCCGTCGCCACCGCGACCGCCGTCGCCGCAGCCGCCCTGATCCCGCTGTCCGCGGCCCCGGCCGAGGCCGCCACCGGACCGGGCACCCACCTGGGGATGACCTGGTCCGTCGTCGCCTACGGCCCGGAGGGCACCGTCCAGGTCGGCGGCCCCGGCGGCAGCCCGAGCAACGCCTACAACGGCGACACCGCGCCGTCGGTCTCGCTGCCCGTGCTCTGCCTCAACGTCGACGGCAGCCCGGCCCCGTCCGGGATCAGCCTCGGCTTCTACAACGGCTGGGCGCAGGGCACCGTCGCCCTCAGCCAGCCGGTCAAGGGCGCCCGGCTCAACAGCCGGGCCGCGGCGGACAGCCTCTGCCAGGCCTCCTTCGGGGCCGGCTGGCGCGAGGCCGAGTTCCACGACGGCCACTTCGGGTCCGACCTGGCGCAGACCGGTGGCTGGACCTTCTGGGCCTACGGCAACATCCCCAACAACACCCGGTTCTGGACGGCCATCAACGACCAGGCGGCCAACCCCTGGAACTGACCGGCGCCTGGAACCTCCGGGACCGCCGGCAGAAGGGCGACGGCCCGCACCGCGTGGTGCGGGCCGTCGCCTTTCCGCATGATCTCGCCCGAACCCGAACCCGAACCCGAACCCGAACCCGAACCCGAACCCGAACCCGAACCCCGGGAGCCGGCAGGCCGGGCCCCTCAGGCCTGCCGTCGTACCGCGATGACCGCCGCGCCGAGGACGCACGCGCCGGCGGCGGTGAGGTAGGCGAGGTGGTAGCCGGCGAGCTGGTCCGTGCTGGTCGCGGCGACCAGCACCATCACCGCGACGCCCGCACTCGCGCCGATCTGCTGCGCCACGACGTTCACCGCCCCGGCGACGGCGTGCTGCCGCGTCGGGACTCCGGTGAGCCCGGCGGACGTCATCGAGGGGAAGTTCAGCCCCTGGCCGATGCCGCTGAGCACCAGGCCGGGCAGCACGTACTGCACGTACCCGCCGTCGTGCGGGGTGCCCAGCCACAGTGCGGCACCCCCGCCGATCAGGACGAGGCCGACCGCCATCAGCGTGCGCGGGCTGAACCGGGCCAGCAGGCGTCCGGTGGCGAAGTTGGCGGTGAGGAACACGGCCAGGGACATCGGCACCAGCGCGAGACCGGACTCGAAGGGGGAGTAGTCCAGCATCCCTTGCAGGTACAGCGGCGCGAAGAACAGCAGCCCGACCGATCCCATGTACTGGAGGAAGGCCGCCAGGCTCGCGGCCCGGACCGACCGGATCCGGAAGAGGCCGAGCGGGAGCACCGGGTCGGCGGTGCGGTGCTCGCGCACGACGAACAGCACCAGGAAGGCCACCGCGGCGCCGAGGACGATCCACGCCGTCGCGCCGTCACTGCTCACGCCGACGACGAGCAGGGTGAGTCCGAGCGTGCCCGTGATGGCGCCGGGCAGGTCCAGCCGGCCGCTGTGCCCGGCGCCACCGGGCAGTCCGGCGCGGGTCGCGGCCAGCACGGCGAGCCCCAGCAGCACCGAGAACCACAGCACCGAACGCCAGCCGAGGAACTGGGTCAGGACGCCGCCCAGCAGCACCCCGCCGCTGAAGCTCGCGGCGCCGACCGCCGCGTACACGCTGAAGGCCCGGTTGCGGGCCGGACCGGCCGGAAACGTCTCGGTGAGCAGGGCCAGCGCCGCCGGCCCGGAGAGGGCGGCGCCGACGCCCTGGACGGCGCGCGCACCCAGCAACACCGCGGTGTCCGGGGCCAGCGCCCCGACCAGCGCGGACACGGTGAACAGGGCGACCCCGACCTCGAACACCCGCCGCCGGCCGAGGACGTCGGCCAGTCGGCCGCCCACCAGCAGGAAGCCGGCGAACGTGACGGCGTAGGCGGTCATGACCCACTGGAGCGTGGTCTCGTCCAGGTCGAAGCGCGCTCCGACCGACGGCAGGGCGGCGTTGAGGACTCCGAGACCGCTCACGTCCAGGGCGAGCGCCCCGGCCAGTACGCCGAGTGCCAGTCCCGGGCGGAGCGCCGGCTTGGCCGCAGCGCCGCCGGCGCCGGTGGTGCCGGGGGCTTCGGTGGTGCCGGCCGTGTCGGTGGCGTCCGTCATGCGGGCCTGCCGTCGACGTCGCGGCCGGTGATTCCGGCTAAGGAAGGGTCGCCACCGGCTGACGCCGCATCAAGATTCTCAACTGCCATGGGGGTCAGCTTGCATGGGTCACCGAGTCGCTGTCTACCCCAATCGCGTGCCGGTGGAGCGCGCCTTTCGCGGGGTCGTACGCCTATCCCGGGCGGGGCGCGGTGATGCGGTGGCGCCGCTGAGTCGGGGCGCCATTTCGGACCGCCGACAGCTCCAACCCGAACCGGACACTTGGAGATCAAATCTCGCCACTGCCTCAACCGGCCCTCGAATGGCGCTTGTCTCACCATTAACAAACTGGCACTCTGCTGTCCGCCGGTCGGATTAGCACTGACGATCCATTTTGCCTCCATCAGCATACTCGTCGCGCTTGACCAAATGGACCTTGGAACCCATCGACAGTAGCCGTGCAGGTGAAGGCTCCGCGTACGCGATCCTGTCGTCGATGCACTCGCGGACCGATGCGACCCGGAGACGCCCGTGATTTCTCCCGCGGTGGGAACGAGCTGCGCCGCCGGCTGAAACAGCGGTACACGAACGGGAGTTATCCCTCGCAGTGAACGCGGGGATCGGAAACGCCGATCTCATCCGCACGCCAACCGTCGGCCCCACCCAGGAACTTGATGCGGCGAAGGGGACCCTCCGCGTCATGAGCCGCCCTCCGTATCCGGCTGCCCGGGTACGGACCCGAACCCCCCGACCGGTCGGCCGTGAAGCTCAACCCGTCCATTCCATCCGCCCTGTTGAGGGAGTCGCCGTGCCCCGAGAGCGCGCAGCGCGAGATATTTCCGCCGTAACGGATTTCCTGCTTTCCCGTGTTGTCGAGCTGTTGGACGTGTCCGCGAGCGCGGTCGACCGCTCGGCGCCGCTGCACCGGTACGGACTGGACTCGCTGAGATCGGTGACGCTCGCGGCCTCGCTGTCCGAGTTCCTCGGCTGGCAGGTCCCGGCCACCTGGATGTGGCAGTACCCGACCGTGGACGGGCTGGCGCGTGCGCTCGTCGACGGTCCGCGCGCCGCGGAGCCCGCCCCGAGTTCCGAGCGCCGCCGACCGCCCTCGCACGAGCCCGTCGCGATCGTGGGCATCGGCTGCCGGTTCCCCGGCGGGCCGGACCCGTCGGCGTTCTGGCGGCTGCTGGTCGAGGGCCGCGACGCCGTCGGTCCGGTACCGGCCGCGCGACGCGAGCTGCTGAACGACCGGGTGCGCTGGGGCGGTTTCATCGACGGCATCGACCGGTTCGATCCGCTGTTCTTCGGCATCTCGCCCCGCGAAGCCGTCCAGATGGATCCGCAGCAGCGCCTGATCCTGGAGCTGTCCTGGGAGGCGCTGGAGGACGCGGGCATCGCGCCGCACAGCCTGGTCGACAGCGACACCGGCGTGTTCATGGCCTCCTGTTGGGGCGACTACGCCGCCCTGGCGCACTACCGCGGCCCCGACAGCCAGATCACCCCGCACACCGCGACCGGCATGCACGACGGCATCATCGCCAACCGGGTCTCCTACGTCCTCGGCCTCCAGGGCCCGAGCATGGCCATCGACGCCGCCTGCGCCGGATCGCTGGTCTCGGTGCACGTGGGGTGCCAGTCGATCTGGCTGGGCGAGAGCGACCTGGTGCTGGCCGGCGGCGTGAACCTGAGCTTCGTCTCCGACTACTACACCGCCATGGACGCGATGGGCGCGCTCGCCCCGGACGGCCGCTGCAAGTCCTTCGACGCCCGCGCCGACGGCTACGTCCGCGGCGAGGGCGCCGGCGTCGTCGTGCTCGCCCCGCTGAGCGTGGCGCTGGAGCGCGACCTGCCGGTGTACTGCCTGATCAAGGGCAGCTCCTCCAACAACGACGGTCTGAGCAACGGCATGACGGCGCCGAACCCCCAGGCGCAGGAGAAGATGCTCCGCACCGCGTACCAGCGGGCGGGCATCGCCCCGCACCTCGTGGACTACATCGAGTGCCACGGCTCCGCGACGCCCCTCGGCGACCCGATCGAGGCCAACGCCATCGGCGCGGTGCTGGGCGGCGGCCGTACGGAGCCGCTGCGGCTCGGGTCCGTCAAGTCCAACGTCGGGCACCTGGAGGCGGCCGCCGGCATCGTCGGCCTGGTCAAGCTCGCGATGTCGATGCGCAACGGCGTGCTGCCGCCGAGCCTGCACTACAGCGCGCCGAACCCGCAGATCATGTTCGACGAGTACGGCCTCACCGTCCAGGACCGGCTGACGCCGTGGCCGCGACGCTCCGACGCCCGCCGGGGCGGCGTCAGCTCGTTCGGGTTCGGCGGCGCGATCTGCCACGTCGCCGTCGAGGAACTGCCGCGCCCCGAGAGCTCGCTGCTCCTGCTGGCCGCGGACTCCCGGGAGGCGCTGGCCGAGCGGGCCCGGGCGCTGCGCGACGAGAGCGACCTGCGCGCGCTCTGCCGCCGGACGCCCGGCGACGGCCCGTTCCGGCTCGCGGCCACCGCCCGTGACATGCCCGAACTCCGCTCCCAGCTGGACGCCTTCGGCAGCGGGGCGACGGCCCCCGGGCTGAGCGTCGGGGAGCGGACCGGACGCGAGCCGCGGGTGGCCTTCCTGTTCTCGGGCAACGGCTCGCAGTGGGTGGGCATGGGCCGGCAACTGCTCGCCGGAATGCCCGTGTTCCGCCGGTCCATGATGAAGTCCGACCGGCGGATGCGGGAGCTGCTGGGCTTCTCGCTCGTCGAGCAGCTGATGTCCCCGGACGGCCGCATCGACGACATGGACGTCTTCCAGCCGCTGCTGTTCTCCCTCCAGGTCGCGCTGGCCGAAGCCTGGCGCTCGCTCGGGGTGGAGCCGGACGTCGTCGTGGGGCAGAGCGTCGGCGAGTTCGCCGCCTCCCACATCGCCGGCGCACTCGACTTCGACGACGCCTCCCGCCTGGCCGCCCACCACGGCCGGCTCCTCCAGCAGCTCGCCGTGGGGCGCGGCGAGGGCATCGTGGTGATGACCGCCGCCGACGAGGTCAGGCCGCACCTGACCGGCCGGCTCACCGTCTCCGGCCACAACGGCCTGAACTCCACCCTGGTCACCGGCACGCCGCAGGAGATCGACGAGCTCGTCCAGCGGCTGACCGCGGCGGGCGTCACCAACCACCGGGTCCGGATGGGCCACGCCCCGCACTCCCCGCTGGTCGACCACGTCCTCGCCCCGCTGAAGGTCGAACTCGACGGCATCAGGCCCCGGACCACCCGCATCCCGATGATCTCGACGGTCACCGGCGAACGCGTCGACGGCGCCGAGCTCGGGCCGGACTACTGGGCGGACAACCTGCGCCGGGAGATCCGGGTGGTCGACGCCCTGACGAGGCTGCGCGACCACGACGTCGACGCGGTGATCGAGATCAGCCCGCACCCCGTCCTGCTCAAATCGGTGTCGGAGATCCTGCCGGCGGCCACCCTGCCCTCGCTGCGCCGCGGCGCCGACGAGGCCTCGACCCTGCTCGGCTCGCTCGGCGCCCTGTACACCGCCGGCCTCCCCGTCGCGGCCCACCCGTTCCTCGCGGGCGACCGCGGACGGCACGTCACGCCCGGCCGCAGCGATGCCGCCGCCGACGGGCAGGTGCACCTCGTCCCCGTCACCGCCCGGACGGCCGGCGCGCTGGCCGACACCTGCCGCGAGCTGTCCAACCACGTCGAACGCGACGCGGGCCTGCGGGTCTCCGACCTCGCCTACACGCTCGCCGCCAGGCGCACCCACCACAACCACCGGATCGCCCTGTTGGCCCGCAACCGGCAGGACGTCCTGGACGGCCTCGCCCGGGTCGCCGCCGGCCGGCCGCACCCCGACGTCGTCACGGGCACGGTCTCCGGCACCGTCGACCGGCGGGTCGCGCTGGTGTTCTCCGGCGGCGGCACCCAGTGGGTCGGCATGGGCCGCGAACTCCTGCGCTCGCACGCCGGCTTCCGCACCTGGATGACCGCCTGCGACGCCGCCGTGCGCGCGGCCGGCGGCTGCTCGGTGCTCGACCGGCTGGCCGCCCCGGCCGACGAGGCCAGGTACGAGGAGATGGACTTCCAGCAGCCGGTGCTGTTCGCCCTCCAGGTCTCGCTGGCGAAGGTCTGGCTCGGACTCGGCATCCAGCCGACCGCCGTCGTCGGGCACAGCCTGGGCGAGGTCGCGGCCGCCTGCGTGGCCGGCGCGCTGTCCTTGGAGGACGCCGCCCGCGTGGTGGTCGCCCGGTCGCACCTGCTGGAGCGCAAGGCCGCCGCGGGCGCCATGATCTCCGTCGACCTGCCGGAGGCGGAGCTGCTGCCCCGGCTCGCCCCCTACGCCGCGCACGCGGCCGTCGCCGTCGTCAACAGCCCTACCAGCGCGGCGGTCTCCGGCTCGCCCGAAGCCGTCGACGCCCTGGAGGCCGACCTCAAGCGGGACGGGATCTCGACCCGGCGGATCCGGGTCGAACGGCCGGTGCACAGCCCCGGGATGGACCCGCTGCTCCAGCCGCTGCGCGAGGGCATCGACGGCATCACCCCGCTGACGCCCGGCATCGACTTCCACTCCACGGCACTGGCCGACACGGTGAACCCCGTCGCCGATGTCGACTACTGGGTGCACAACCTGCGCAACCAGGTCCGGTTCGCCGAGACGATCGGCGCGCTGGTCGACCAGGGCGTCGGCACCTTCATCGAGATCGGCCCGCACGAGACGCTGCGCGGCGCGGTCGAGGAGATCGCGCTGACCCGTGGCGCCCGGGTGCACGCGATCAACTCCCTGCGGCGCGACGAGAGCGACGTCCGCTGCCTGCTGGGCGCCGCCGCGTCGCTGTACGTCAGGGGCCTGCCGCTGACCTTCGACCCGCTGTTCGGCGACGACGTCGAGGTCGTGGAGACGCCGCTCGTCCAGTGGCAGAAGGAGCGCTACTGGATCGACACCGAGCCCCGCCCCGCCCCGGCGGCTGCCCCGGCGGTCGAAACCGTGGCCGTGGCCGTGGCCCGTGTGGTGGAGGAGGAGTCGCCGACGGAGATCCGGCCGGTGGCGGAGGTCGTCCTCGCCGAGCTCGCCGACGCGCTGGGCGTGCCGGTGAGCAGGTTCGACGTGAACGCCAGCATGCTCGACTTCGGCCTCGACTCGATGCTGGCGATCCGCCTGGTCAACAGGCTGCAGTCGCTGTTCGGGCACCGGGTGTCGCCGGTGGTGTTCCTGGACGGCCGGCCCATCTCCGAGGTCGTCGGCCACTTCGTCGAGCTCGCCGCCGGACCGGCCGCGCCCGCGACGGCCCAGCCCGTACCGGCACCGGCCCCGGTTCCCGCCGCAGCCCCCGAGGCCGAGCCGGACCGGACGTACCTCGACGAGCTGTCCGAACTGGACGCCGAGGAGCTGGTGGACGAACTGGACGCGCGCGGACTGCTGGAGGCCACCGACGCACCGGCCCTGGACCAGCTGCGCGCCGACGGCCTCGGCCTCGCACTGGCACCGGCCTCGCACGGCCAGGCCTCGCTGTGGTTCATGCAGATGGTCGCGCCGGACGCCGTGCCCTACAACTTCATGGTCACCGCCCGGATCCGGACCGCCGTCGACGAGAAGGCCCTGGACCGCGCCGTACGGGCCGTGATGGAGCGCCACCCCGCCCTGCGCACCCTCTTCGTGGAGGCGGGCGGCCGCCCCTACCAGGTCATCCTGGACGAACCGGTGTACGAGTTCGTCGTGGCGGACGGCACCGACCTGGACGACGAACAGGCCCGCGAGGAACTGGCCCGCTACGGGCACGAGCCGCTCGACCTGGACAACGGTCCGCTGGTGCGGATCGTCCTCCTGACGCGCGGGCCGGCGGACCACTACCTGCTGGTGCTCGTCCACCACATCGCGTCGGACGCGGCGTCGGCCGACGTCATGATCCGCGAACTCCAGGAGTACTACGAGGGCGCCGACCCCGCCGACAGCGCGCCGGTCGCCCCCTACACGGAGTTCGTCGAACGGGAGCGGCAGTGGCTGGCCGGCCCGGCGGCCGGCGCGGCCCTGGACTGGTGGTCGCAGAAACTGGCCGACCCGCCCGCCCACCTCGACCTGTCCAGCAAGGAGCGGCCGCCGGGCGTCACCTACGAGGGCCGCGACCTCGCCTTCCGCTGGAGCGCCGAAGAGACCCGCCTGCTGCGGGAGTTCGCCGTGCGCGAGGGCGTGTCGATCAGCACCGTCGTGCTGGCCGGGTTCTTCGCCACGCTCAACCGCGCGGTCGGCGCCGAGGACGCCGTACTGGCCACCGCCATCGCCCAACGCGCCGAACCCGGCTGGGAATCCGCCATCGGCTACTACCTCAACACCGTGCTGGTGCGGGCGAACCCCGCCGGCGACCGCAGCTTCCGCGAGCTGCTGCGCGAGGTCCACGCCTTCTCGCTCGGCCTCCTGGAGCACATGAACTACCCCCTCGACCTGCTGGCCTCCCAGCTGCGGCCGCCGAGGGCCGAGGGCCGCTCCCCGTGGTTCGACGTGGTCGTCAACTGGCTCTCCTCGGACGCCTTCCCCCGGTCCGTCAAGCTCTTCCACGGCATCGGCGACACCATCACGCCCGACGGCGCGCTGCCGCTCGAACCGCTTCAGGTGCGCAGGCACCTCGCCAAGTTCGACCTCGAGATCTCGATGGCCGACATCGACGGCGAGGTGGCCGGCCACGTCCAGTTCAAACCGAGCTACCTGGAAAGGCAGACCGTGACGGCACTGCTCGCGCTGTACCGCACCGTGCTCTTCGACGCGATCGCCCAACCCGACCGGGCCATCGGCGACTTCGCGCCGACCGGCCTCCCCGAGGAGACGGACCAGTGACCGAGACCCTGCACTCCGCGTTCGTCGAGCAGGCGCTCAAGAACCCCGACGCGACCGCCGTCTACTCCGACGCCGGCGTCCTGACCTACGGCGAACTGGACGAGCGCTCAAGGGCGTTGGCCGAGCGGCTGGTCGCCGACGGTGCGGGCCCCGGCGTCCCGGTCGGCATCTGCGTCGAACGCACCCCCGACCTGCTCGTCGGCATCCTGGCGGCCCTGCGCGCCGGATCCTGCTACCTGCCGCTGGACCCGAACTACCCCGCCGACCGGCTGACCTTCATGGTCCAGGACAGCGGCACCCGGCTGCTGCTCACCACCCCCGCGTCCCGGTCCAGTTGTCCGCCCGGACCGACCGTGGTGGTGCTGGGGGAGAGCGTGACGACCGAGCCCGGCGCGAAGCCCGTGGCGGTCGTGCCCGGCGACACCGCGTACGTCATCTACACCTCGGGCTCCACCGGCAGGCCCAAGGGCGTGGCCGTCCGGCACGGCGGCTGCGTGGCGATGCTCGCCGAGATGGACCGGGTCCTCGACGGCTGCGACCTGAGCGGAGTCTCGGCGGCGAGCTCGGTCTGCTTCGACCTGTCCGTGATGGAGATCTTCAACGCGCTGTGCCGCGGCGGCGCCGTCGTGCTCGTCGAGAGCGCCGTGCACCTGCCGGAGAGCCGGTACGCCGACCGGATCACCCACCTGAACGTCGTCCCCTCGGTCATGAACAGCCTGCTCGACGCCGGAGCCCTGCCGCCGAACGTGCGCACGGTCGTGTTCGGCGGCGAGGCCCTGCGCCGCAAGCTGGTGGACCGCACCTACCGGGAGACCGGCGCCGACCGGGTGTTCAACGCCTACGGCCCCACCGAGGGGACGGTCTTCTGCTCGTTCGGGCCGGTGCCCGAGGACGGGACGGACGAGCCGACGATCGGCCCGCCGACGACCAGCGACCGGGTCTACGTGCTCGACGAGCGGCTGAAGCCGCTCCCGGCCGGCGAGCCCGGCGAGCTCTACCTCGGCGGCGCCGGCCTCGCGCACGGCTACGTCAACCGGCCGCGCACCACGGCCGAACGCTTCGTGCCGGACCCGTTCCGCAACGGCGAGCGGATGTACCGCACCGGGGACGTCGTCAGGTTCACCGACGACGGCGAACTCCGCTTCCTCGGCCGCACCGACCACCAGGTCAAGCTGCGCGGCTACCGCATCGAGCTGGAGGAGGTCGAGGCCCGGCTCACCGGCTGCCCCGAAGTCCGGGAGGCCGCCGCCGTCGTCCGGGGCAACCGGCTCGTCGGCTACGTCGTGCCCGCCGGCGACGACGCGCCGCAGGCCGGCCCCCGGCTGGACGCCGCGCTCCAGAGCGCCGTCACCGGCAGGCTCGCCGTCGAACTGCCCGACTACATGGTGCCCGCGACGCTCGTGGTGCTGGCCGCCCTGCCGCTGGGGCCGGGCGGGAAGCTCGACCGCAACGCGCTGCCCGAGCCGCCGGCCGCCGACACCGGCGGGCCCCTGACGGCCGCCGGCACGCCGACCGAGGTGGCCCTGTCGGAGATCTGGGGCCAGCTGCTCGACCTCGAACCGTCGAGCATCGACGTGCAGTCCGCCTTCTACGACCTCGGCGGGGACTCCCTGCTGCTCATCCGCCTCGCCCGGCTGATGACCCGGCGCTTCGACCGCCGCGTCCGGGTGCCCGACCTCTTCAGCTTCCGCGACATCTCCTCCCTCGCCCGCTGGCTCGACGACGAGAGCGGCGCCACCCCCGAGGCGGTCCAGTCCGCCCGTGCGCGCGCCAACACCCGCCGGGCCGCGCTGCGCGGCCGCGGCGGCGCCACCGGCCGCTGAGCCACCAGCCGCTGAACCGCGAGCCGCGAGCCACGAGCCACGAGCCACGAGCCGCTGAGCTACGAGCCGCTGATTCTGCTGAGCCACCCTCACTCGAAACGAAGCAGGAGCCTCCCCATGACCGACAACCCCGAGCAGGACTACGACCCGGGCGACGTGGCCGTCATCGGCATGTCCCTGCGGGCGCCCGGAGCCCGCACCAAGGAGCAGTTCTGGGACAACCTCGTCCACGGCCGGGAGTCCGTGTCGTTCCTGGCCAAGGACGACATCCACGTCGACGAGACCCTGATCCACAGCCCGTTCTACGTACGGGCCTGCGGCGTGCTCGACACGTACGACAAGTTCGACCCGTCGGTGTTCGGCATCAGCGACCGGATGGCGGCCGCGATGACCCCGGAGAACCGGCTGTTCCTGGAGAGCGCCTGGGAGACGCTGGAGGACGGCGGCTACGACCCCGACCGGCTCCGGGCCGAGATCGGCATGTACGGCGCCAACAACCCGCAGACCGCCGCGCTCTACAGCTCCCCGCCGGACCGGGTGTCGGTCGGCCCCGAGGCGATCGAGGCCAGCCTCGCGTGGTCGCCGGACACCATGACCTCCAACGCGCTGTACTACATGGGGCTCATCGGCGAGGCCGTCACCGTCGCCGCCGTCTGCGCCGGCTTCCACTACGCGGTCCACCTGGCCTGTCAGTCGCTGCTCCTCGGCCAGACCGACCTGGCGATCGCCGGCGGCGCGATGGTCCGGCTGCCGCACCCGCGCGGCCACCTGTGGGAGGAGAACCGCATCCTGTCGAAGGACGGCCACTGCCGCCCGTTCGACGCCAACGGCACCGGCACCGCGCTGTCCAGCGGCGTCGTCACCGTGCTGCTCAAACCGCTCGGCCACGCCGTCGCCGACCGCGACCACATCTACGCCGTCGTCAAGGGCTCGGCCGTCAACAACAACGGCGTCAGCGCGATGGCGTACGGCCTGGCCCAGCCCGAGCGGCTGAGCGCCTGCATCGCCAACGCCATGGAGGTCGGCGGCGTCACCCCGGACACGGTGTCCATGTACGAGGCCAACGGCCTCGGCCTGCCGATGACCGACGAGCTCGAAGTGCACGCGGCGACCATGGCGTTCGGGAAGCAGACCGCGACCACCTCGATCGGCGGGGTCAAGGGCAATGTCGGCCACGGCGGCGTGGTCTCGGGCGGCTTCGGCGCGATCAAGGCCGCGCTGGCCCTGCACCACAAGACGCTCCCGGCGACGATCAACCTCACCGAGGTCAACCAGGACCTCGACTTCCCCAGCACCCCCTTCGTGCCACAGGTCGAAGGGGCGCCCTGGGAGCCGCAGGCCGGCATCCGCCGCGCGGGCATCACCTCCATCGGTGGCGGCGGCTACAACGCGCACCTGCTGCTGGAGGAGGCCCCGACGGCCGCCGGGCGCGCCCCCGAGGACGAGGGCCGGCCGCGGCTGGCCACCCTGTCCGCCCTGGACGACGACGCGCTCGCCCGGCAGCGCACGCGGCTCAAGGACCGGCTGGAGGCCGACCCCGACCTGCGCCTGGACGACGTCTGCTTCAGCCTCAACCTCGGCCGCAAGGTGATGGCCCGCCGGTGGGCGGCCGTGGTCCGCAGCCGCGCCGAGCTGATCGCGGCGCTGTCCGACGACACCGCCCGCAGCCCCGCCACCACGACCGCCGCCGCCCCGCAGAGCGACCCGGGCTCCTTCTCCCGCACCGACAACGGCATCGTGCCCTCCGGCCAGGACGAGCGGGCGCTGGCCGAACTGGCCGCCGCCTGGGTGACCGGCCAGCAGGTGGACTTCGACGCCCTGCACCGGGGGCAGGCCAGCCACCGCGTGCCGCTGCCCACCTACCCCTTCCAGCCGCGCCGGTTCTGGCGCACGGACTGGTGACCATGAGCACGCCGCCACCGGACACCGTGGACCTGGGCGACCCGGCCACCTTCGCCGATCACGACCTCGACGGGTTCTGGCGCACCCTGCGGGACACCGCCCCGATGCACTGGAACCCGCCCGTCGACGGCCGCCGCGGGTTCTGGGTGCTCTCCCGCCACGACGACATCATGGCCACCTACCGGGACGACGTGAACTTCACGTCCGAGCGCGGCAACGTGCTCGTCACCCTCCTGGAGGGCGGCGACGCCGGGGCCGGCCGGATGCTGGCCGTCACCGACGGGCCCCGGCACCACGAACTGCGCAAGATCCTCCAGCGGGTGCTCTCGCCGAGGGTGCTCGACGAGGTCGCGCGGAGCGTCCGGGCCAACACCCGGCAGTGGATCCGCGAGGCCGTCGAGTCCGGCGGCTGCGAGTTCGCGGAGGAGATCGCCGGCCGGATCCCGATGACCACGATCTCGAACCTGCTCGGCGTGCCCGAACAGGACCGGGACTACCTGCTCGGCCTGACCAAGACCGCGCTGTCGGCCGAGGACGAGGACGTCGACGAGGTCGACTCCGAGATGGCCCGCAACGAGATCCTGATGTACTTCCTGGACGTCGTCGAGGAACGGCGCGAGTCCCCGGGCGACGACGTGATCAGCATGCTGATCGCCAGCTCCGTCGACGGTGTGCCGCTCTCCGACGAGGACGTCGTGCTCAACTGCTACAGCCTGATCATCGGCGGCGACGAGACCAGCCGGCTGACGATGATCGACTGCGTCCACACGCTCGCCGCCCGGCCCGAGCAGTGGCGGCGGTTCAAGCACGGCGAGGTCGCGGTCGAGACCGCCGTGGACGAGGTGCTGCGCTGGGCCTCGCCCACGATGCACTTCGGGCGCAGCACCGTACGGGAGACCGAACTGCACGGCGTACGGCTGCGCCCGGGCGACGTCGTCACGCTCTGGCACGCCTCCGGCAATCGGGACGAACGGGTCTTCGCGCGGCCCGGGGAGTTCGACCTCGGCCGCACCCCCAACAAGCACCTGGCCTTCGGCTACGGCCCGCACTTCTGCGTCGGCTCGTACCTGGCCAAGGTGGAGATCGCCGAACTGCTCACGGCCCTGCGGGACTTCACCACCGGATTCGAGCAGACCGAGGAGGCGCTGCGGATCCGGTCCAACTTCCTGACCGGGTTCTCCACGATGCCGGTGCGGTTCGAGCCCGACCACCGCGGACTGAAAGAGGTCGACTGACCCGGATGAACATCTACATGTCAGGACAAGGGGGATTCGCGGTCGCGGTCGCGGAGGCCCTGCTGGACGACGGACACAAGATCGTCGGCGCGGCCGCCCCCCGGCTGCGCAGGGGGAAGTCCGACGAGGGCGACGCGATGTGCTGGGACCGTCTGCGCTCCTGGGCGTACCACAAGGACGTCCCGTGGACGGACTCCGCCGAACTGCGCGCGCGGCACATCCCGGACGGGGTGGACATCATCGTCGCCGCGCACTCGCACGCCTTCCTCGGCCGCCAGACCCGCGCCCGGGCCGCCGTCGCCACCATCGGCTACCACCCCAGCCTGCTGCCGCTGCACCGCGGCCGGGACGCCATCCGGTGGACGATCCGCGACGGCGACAAGGTGACGGGCGGAAGCGTCTACCACCTCACCGAGCGCACCGACGCGGGCCCGCTCGCCGCCCAGGAGCACCTGTTCGTGCCCCCGGGCTCGACCGCGCAGAGCCTGTGGCGCGACCACCTGGCGCCGCTCGGCGTGCGACTGCTCCTCAAGGTGGTCGCCGACCTCACCGCGGACCGGCGGATCGAGGTCCCGCAGGACGAGAAGCTAGCCACCTGGGAGCCCGCGATGGGCGCGCCCCCGCTGTTCAAGCCCGAACTCATCGCGCTGCCCGGCACGGTGCAGGTCGACAGCAGCAGGTGGGCCCTGCACGAAGGGTGACAGCCAGGTGATCCACCGGCGCCGGCGCCCCGCACACGCGTTGTGTGCGGGGCGCCGGACTGGACGCCGAGCCCGTCGTCGGAACTCGACAGCGTGAACGTGTACACCAGGGACGGCAATTCCGAGCGCCCCCCGTGCACCTCTGCACCTTCACCGCGAAGGAGTCCCGACCATGCGGAAGTTCATCACCGATCTGGCCGAACGCACCGTCGCCACCTACGCCGTGGCATTCCTCGGCCTGCTGCTGGCCGACGGATTCGACCTGACGTCGATCGGCGCGTTCAAGGCGGCAGCCGTGGCGGCACTGCCGGCCGCGCTGGCCGTGGTCAAGGGAGTGGCCGCGACCTTCGTCGGCGACCCGAACTCGGCCGCCCTACTGGCCCGCCCCCACGAGTAACCGGCCCGGCCGGCTGCACTAAACCGGGAACTCGCCGTTCTGGACGGCCGCGACGAAGGCGCCCCACGAGGAGGCGGGGAAGGCGAGGACCGGGCCGTCGGGGTCCTTGGAGTCACGCACGGGGATGCGGGTGGGCAGGCCGGACGCTACCTCGATGCAGTCGCCGCCGTCCGGACCGCTGTAGCTGCTCTTGCGCCAGAGCAGCTTCATACGAGGAACTCGCCCTCGTGAACGGCCGCGATGAAGGCGCGCCATGCGTCGGCGGGGAAGGCGAGGACCGGGCCGTCGGGGTCCTTGGAGTCACGCACGGGGATGCGGGTGGGCAGGCCGGACGCTACCTCGATGCAGTCGCCGCCGTCCGGACCGCTGTAGCTGCTCTTGCGCCAGAGCAGCTTCATACGGGGAACTCGCCCTCGTGAACGGCCGCGATGAAGGCGCGCCATGCGTCGGCGGGGAAGGCGAGGACCGGGCCGTCGGGGTCCTTGGAGTCACGCACGG
>NZ_JBHVPH010000005.1:0-66651 GCF_042887425.1 Kitasatospora sp. NPDC057940 | reverse complement strand
GAACTCGCCCTCGTGAACGGCCGCGATGAAGGCGCGCCATGCGTCGGCGGGGAAGGCGAGGACCGGGCCGTCGGGGTCCTTGGAGTCACGCACGGGCACGCGGCCGGGGTACCCGTGGGCCACCTCGATGCAGTCGCCGCCGTTCGTGCCGCTGTAGCTGCTCTTGCGCCAGCTGGCCGCGTCGAGCTCGTTCTGCATCATCTCTGAACCCTTCCAGCGCCTCGGTGATCAGCGCGAGAGATTCGCTCGCCGTGAGCGCGTCGCCACGCAGCCGATCATAGCGCCGTCGATGCCCGGAGACGACGGTCGGATCGTCGCAAGGGCTGCCCCGGTCAAGGTTTTCCGAGTACACCAAGTGCTGCCCGTCCGGCATCTCCAGGAGAACCATTGAGGTGTTGATGATCGTCGTCCGAGCCGTGAACGGAACCACCTGGATGACGACGTTTCCGCGTCGGGCAATGCGTAGCAGGTGTTGCATCTGTTGCACCATCACCTTCGGTCCGCCGACGACCGATCGGATGGCGCTTTCGTCCAGAAGAACGACCAACTGCGGCCCGCCCTCGGTGAGGAACCGCTCCTGCCTCGCGAGCCTTGCCGCCACCCGCTCCTCGATCACTTCAGGGCGATCATCAGTCCCGCCCGCCTCGAACATCGCTCGCGCGTAGTCCCTGCACTGCAGCAGCCCGTGCATGTAGTTGGCCTGGAATGCGTGGAGCCCAACTACCTCGGCCTCCAGATCGGCATGGCTCTGGAACCAGTCCGGGTGTTCGATCTGCGCGGTCCAGTCCACCCGGTCGTACAGACGCCTCAACAGGCCACCGGTGTCCAGTAGTTGGTCGAGCTCCTCGACCTCGTCGATCGACGGCTTGCGCTGTCCGCTCTCCATGCGGGAGATCACCGTCCGGTCGAGGTGCAGCAGCTTGCCCAGCTCCTCCTGGGTGTAGCCCGCCAACTCGCGTGCGTAGCGGATCTCTTCGCCGAACATGATCGCGGAGCTTGCGGTCGGTCCCCGCTTGATCTTCCGTCGTGCCATCACTGCCCCCTGCTGTGCACCACGTGCTCAACACGTGTATTTGGGCGTCACGGTACCTCCGCGTTCCGATCATCAGTATCGGAACGCGATCTTTTGCTTGCACAGAGTCACGCCGCGCGCCCTTCGCGCGCCCCTGTCCGCCGGTCCGCCTCGTACGGGCGTGAAAGGCCGGGTCGGGGCGTGGGGGAGGAGCCACGCGCCTGCGACACGCGAGGAACGCTACGTCGACGAACGGGCCCTTCCCGATAATGCAGGGGCCGCGTCACCGGGCCGCGCACGTCCCCGTTTCCAGGAAGGCGCACGACCATGGAAGGCTCCTCCTCGACCGCGCTCGCCGACATTGCGACCATCCTGCTGATCGGGCTCGTCCTCTCGCCGTTGCGCACCCGCCTGCGCCAACCGGTGGTGGTCGGCGAGATCGCGGTCGGGGTGATCCTGGGGCCGAGTGTCCTCGGGCTGCTGCCGGGCGATCTCCCGCACGTCCTCTTCCCACCCCACGTCCGTGAGCACCTGTCGGTGATCGCCCAACTGGGCATCGCGCTCTTCATGTTCGCCGCCGGCTGGGAACTCGACCTGAAGCAGCTGAACGGGCGGGTCCGCACCGTGGTGGCGGTCACCGCGGCCTCCGTCGCGGTGCCCTTCGCCCTCGCGGTCGCCCTGGCCGTCGTCCTCGCGGCCAGGTGGCCCCGCCTCATCGGTACGGAGACGTCCCCCGTGCTGCTGGCCGTGTTCCTGGGTATCGCGCTGTCCGCCAGCGCGCTGTCGGTGCTCGCGCGCATCGTGGGGGAGAACCAGTTGCAGACCACCCGCATCGGGGCGATGGCCACGGCCTGCGGGGCGCTCACCGAGATCACCGCGTGGTGCGGCGTCGCCTGCGTCGCCTCCGTGGCCCGGAGCGGCGGCTCGGACCGCGTCCTCCTCGCGTTCGCCGAACTCGCGAGCTACGCGGGGGCGATGGCGTTCGTGGTCCGCCCGCTGCTGCGCCGCCTGCTGCGCCGGCCGGCCCGCGTCGACGGGCATCCCCTGCTCGTCCTGCTGACCCTCGGCAGCGGGATCCTGCTGTCCGCGTGGACCACCTCGTGGCTCGGTATGCACGCCGTGATCGGCGCCTTCGCCTTCGGGCTGGCCATGCCGCGCGACGCCGCCGAGGAACTGCGGCACGCCATCGAGGTGCCGCTGCGCCATGCGGGGGCGCTGCTGGTGCCGGTCTTCTTCGCGCTCACCGGGTTGTCCGTGGACATCGGCGGGCTGGGCTTCGGAAGCCTGGTGGCGGTGTTGGTGTTCCTGGCCGCCACCTGGGGCGGCAAGTTCGCCGGCGCCAGACTGGGGGCCCGGCTGATCGGCGTGCCGCGCGGCGAGGCCACGACGGTGGCGGTCCTGCTCAACACCAAGGGCCTCAGCGAGGTCCTCATCCTGACCCTGGGCCGTGACCTGGGCATCATCGGCGACCGGCTGTTCACCGTTCTCCTCGTCACCGCCTTCGTCGCGACCCTGCCCGTGAACCCGCTCGTACGGCGTCTCATCCGCGCTCCTGGCATCCGTTCCGGGACCGGGCCCGCCGCTCTGCCCCGTCAACAGCAGGACTCCGCCGCGCGATCGGGCGTCGAGGAGGCCAGCGGAGCGTGACGCACCGCGAGGCTCGGAGCACCGGCGGGGTGGAGACTTCCTGTGTCTGTCCAAGCGGCATCACCGCCGAGATGACCTTCAGTGTCTCAATGAAGTCTCATTATTAGCCGCTCTGCCTGGCGGCCGTTCCCGTGCCTCCGGCTACGTCGGCAGGTGGCGGTAGACCGTCGCCCGGGAGACTCCGAGCTCTGCCGCGATCTGCTCGGCGGTGCGGCCGGCCGCGTGCAGGCGCCGGGCGGTGTCGACCATCGCCGGGCTCATCGCGCTCGGCCGGCCGCGCCGTTCGCCGCCGACGCGCCCGGGGCCGGCCGCGGCGGGGGGTTCGGGGCCGTCCAGCAGCCGGTGCGCCCCGGCCAGGATGCAGGCGCGCAGGTCCTCGGGCGGGGCGTCGGCGAGCAGGATCACCGGGTCGGAGAGCATGGCGATCGTCTGGGCGGCGCGCACCCGGGCGACGAAGTCCGGGTGGGGCCCTGCCACCAGGACGTTCGCGCGCATCATCCCGTCGCGGAACCGTGTGAAGCCCGGGCCGGTGAGGCCCGGCGCCGCGTCGTACAGGCTCATCCGCAGCAGGTCGCGGTGGCGCAGCCAGACGTCGAGCAGCCCCTCGATCGCCGCCCAGCGGGCTGCGGCCGGATCCGGCGGGTCGGTGGGCGCCAGGGCGGCGTCCAGGTCGTCCAGCATCGGTTCGATCAGCGCGCCGAGGATGTCCGCCTTGCTGGGGAAGTGGTACAGCACCGCGGCCTTCGTCACGTCCACCCGTTCGGCGATCCCGCGTACCGAGGTGGCGTGGTAGCCGTGCGCGGCGAACTCCTCCAGGGCCACCGCAAGGATCCGTGCCCGGGTGTCGGGGTTCTCGGCAGCAGTCATGCGGGGAGCCTAGTCGCCGCCCCTTGCCTGACCGGTGGTCAGGGCGTAGCGTCGAATTACTGACCGATGGTCAGTTCGGGAGCGCCGACGCGACTGCTGACCGGCGACAGCTGCCGCGAGTCGTCCTGACCGCGATCAGGTCACGACGATCAGACGATGACGATCAAGCGGCGACGATCAGGCGGCGACGATCAGGCGATGACAGAAGGAGCGTCCATGAACGCCTCGACCAAGACGGCCGATCGCACCGTGCTGATCTCCGGGGCCGGCATCGCCGGACCGACGCTCGCCTACTGGCTGGCCCGCCACGGCTTCCAGCCGACCGTGGTCGAGCGGGCCGCGGCCGTGCGCTCCAGCGGCAGCCCGGTCGATGTCGCCGGACACGCGATGGAGGTCGCCGAGCGGATGGGGATCAGGGACCGTCTCCGGGCGGCCGCCACCCAGGTCACCGGTGTGGGCTTCTACAACGCCGCGGGCCGCCGGGTGGGCAGGATCGACCTGCGCGGCCTGTCGGGCGCGGCCCGGGCCGACACGGTCGAGCTGCCGCGCGGCGATCTCGCCGCGATCGTCCACGAAGCCGGCCGGGACGACGCCGAGTTCGTGTTCGGCGACTCGATCGCGGGCCTGAGCCAGGACGAGGCGGGTGTCGACGTCACCTTCGAGTGCGGCCGCCCCCGCCGCTTCGCCCTGGTGGTCGGCGCCGACGGCCTGCACTCCGCCGTCCGCCGGCTGGCCTTCGGCCCGGAGTCCGGGTTCGTCCGCCACCTGGGGATGTACGTGGCCACCATGCCGTTGGCCGGGGCGGCGGGCGACCTGCGGGAAGTGGCGATCCACAACGCGCCGGGCCGCGCCCTCTGTGTGCATCCCGGATGCGGCAGGCCGCTGGCCGCGTTCATGGTCCGGTCCGCCGCCGTGCCGGACTTCGACCACCGCGACACCGGGCAGCACCGGCGACTGCTGACCGCCGCGTTCGCCGGGATGGGCTGGCGCGCGCCCGAAGTGCTGGCGCAGGTGCGCGAGAGCGAGGAACTGTACTTCGACGCGGTGAGCCAGGTCCGGCTGCCGCAGTGGTCGCGGGGCCGGGTCACGCTGCTCGGCGACGCCGCGTCCTGCGTGTCGCTCTTCGGCGGCGGCTCCAGCCTGGCCATGGCGGGCGCCTACGGCCTGGCCGGTGCCCTGGCCGCCGATCCCGCCGACCACCGCGCGGCCCTGGCCCGTTACGAGGCCGCGCACCGGGGGCTGGTGGACCAGGCCCGGCAGTCCGTACGCGCGGCCTTCGCGCTGCTCGTCCCGGCCGGCCGCGGCGGCATCCTGGCCAGGAACCTGGCCACTCGGCTGTCGCCGGCCGTGCTCGCGACAGCCCGGGCCGGGAGTGTGCTCAAGTCCCGTGCCGCGCGCGGATAGTCCCCTGCCGCGCGGGAACTGCTCCCGCCGACTTCGCCGCCCGGACCCGGTCACGTTGGTCTGGTGTGCGCCGGTGGTGTGGGTGGGGGGCGTCGGGGCGGTGGCGGCAGGTGTGAACCGTTCGTGGGCAGCCGGCCGTATCCACCGGTGAGGTGGCGAGCGGGCGGTGTCACCACGTCAGCTCCGGCCTCGTACGGCCGCGTTGGTGGCGGGTGACGGTGTCGCGGCACGGGACGGTGCGGTACGGCATGCACGTCCCGTGCGGGAAAGCTCGCCACCGGCCCTCGCTGCCCGTCGAGTTCGGAGAAACTCCTTTGCGCAACAGCAGGTTCACCTCGGTCCTCCTGGCCGGCGTCACGACGCTGGCGGCCCTCGCCATCGGCGTCGGCCCGGCGGTCGCCGACCCGTCCGACCCGGCGGCCGTCACCGCCTCCCCGGACGCCTCCCCGGACGCCTCCCCGGACGCTTTCCCGGGCGGCCAGGACGTCGAGGTCTTCGCCGAGGACGGCGCCATCAGCCGGACCAAGGTCCCTTCCGCGTCCCCCTTCGTCGCCGAGCAGTCCATGAGCGTGGACGCCGCCGGGGCCGCTGCCGCGGCTGCCGCCGGGGACGGCGCCGTCACGAAGGTCGTCAACAACGGGAGCACGGACAGCAAGCTGGACGTGGTCATGATCGGCGACGGCTACACGGCCTCGGAGCAGGACAAGTTCCGCAAGGACGCCGCGGCGAAGTGGAAGGACATCAGCGCCGTCGAGCCCTACGCCACCTACCGCAAGCTGTTCAACGTGTGGGCCGTGGGCGCCGTCTCCGCACAGTCGGGCGTCTCCGGGGACCCGAAGCAGGACACCGTCCGCAAGACCGCCCTCGGCTCGCACTTCTGGTGCAACTCCATCGAGCGGCTGCTGTGCGTGGACACCAAGGCCGTCGACGCCTACGCCGCCAAGGCCCCGCAGGCCGACCTCGTGATCGTCGTCGCCAACACCGCCAAGTACGGCGGCGCCGGCTACGGCAGCACCCAGTCGCCGCTCGGGTACGAGGGCATCGCCACCGTGGCGGGCGGCAACGCCGCGTCCGGCCAGATAGCGGTGCACGAGACCGGCCACTCGCTGGGCAAGCTCGCGGACGAGTACTGGGCCGACGGGGCGGGGCCCTACAAGGGCGCGGAGCCCACGCAGCCCAACATCACCACCCTGAGCGCCGACCGGATGCGCCAGGACAAGACCAAGTGGTACCGCTGGCTCGGCAAGACCTCGCCCGACGGCGGCACCGTCGGCGCCTACCAGGGCGGCAGCAACTACCCGACCGGCCTCAACCGGCCGACCGACAACTCGGTGATGCGCTCCCTCGGGCGGGAGTTCAACCTCCCCGGCCGCGAAGCGATGATCGCCGGCTTCTACCGGCACGCCTCCACCCTCTCCAGCGCCACGCCCGTCACCACCCGGCTGACCGCCACCGACCGCCTCACCGTCGACCTCCCGGTCTCCGGCACCAAGCTGCGGTGGTACCTCGACGGCAAGGAGGTGACGGCCCTGCGCGACCACAAGACGATCGCCGTCTCGGACCTCGGCCCCACCGGCCCCAAGCCCGCCGCCCACGAGCTCAAGGCCGTCGCGAACGACCCCACCTCGTCCGTCATCGACCCGGCCCTGACCCCGGCGCTCACCCGCAGCCTGGTCTGGAGCGTCACCCGCTGACCACGGGGCGTGGCCCCTCGCGTCCGGCCGGGACGGGAGGGGCCGCGCCCGCGGCGGAAGCCGCACCGGCCGGGGCCCGCGCTGGTAGGGGCCCGCACCGGCGGAGGCCCGCACTGGCAGGAGCCCGCACCGGCCGGGGCCCGCGAGCCCCGGCCGGTGCTCGGCCCGGCCCCCACGCCGACGGCGATCTACCATGGCTAGGAAGGCTTCGTCTCCAAGCCCGCGCCACAGCGGCGGGGAGGTCGGCATGGCGTTCGACACGACGGGGTTCGAGCAGACGGACAGCGGCCGGTACCTGCCGATCTCCGAGCACGGCCTGATCGGCGACCTCCGGACGACCGCCCTGGTCGGCACGAACGGCACCATCGACTGGTACTGCTGCCCGCGCTTCGACGCGCCCAGCGTGTTCGGGGCCATCCTCGACGCGGAGCGGGGCGGCTCGTTCGAGCTGGCCGCGGACGTCCCGACCCGCACCCGGCAGTTCTACTTCCCCGACACGAACGTGCTGATCACGCGCTTCTTCGCCGCGGACGGCGTGGCGGAGATCCAGGACTTCATGCCCGTGGCCGACGAGTCGCCCGAGGTCGCCCGGCACCGGCTGATCCGCCGGGTCATCTGTGTCCGGGGAATCCTCCCGTTCCGGGCGCGGATCGCCCCCCGCTTCGGCTACGGCGCCGAGGCGCACACCGTGTCCCTCGAAGGCCACGTCGCGGTGTTCCGCTCCCCGTCGCTCACGCTCGCGCTGACCGCCACCGCGCCGCTGGAGACCGACGGTGTGGACGTGTGGTCGCACTTCAAGCTCCTGGAGGGCGACGCCGTCGTGTTCGCCCTCGACCAGATCGGCGACGACGTCCCGGCCCGGTCGTGTCCGCGCGCCGAGGCGGAGGAACAGTTCGAGGCGACCGTCCGGTTCTGGCGCCACTGGCTGGCCGGGTCGCGCTACCAGGGTCGGTGGCGGGAGATGGTCCACCGCTCCGCCCTGCTGCTCAAACTGCTCACCTACGCGCCGACCGGCGCGATCGTCGCCGCACCCACCACCAGCCTGCCCGAACAGGTCGGCGGCGAGCGCAACTGGGACTACCGGTACATGTGGGTCCGCGACGCCGCCTTCTGCGTCTACGCCATGCTGCGCCTCGGGTTCACCTCGGAGGCCGAGGCGTTCATGGGCTTCCTCTTCGAGCGCATGCGCGACACCGCCGCGAACGGCCCGCTGCAGATCATGTACGGCATCGACGGGCGCACCGAGCTGCCCGAGTACGCGCTGCCGCACCTGGAGGGCCACCAGGGCTCCGCACCCGTGCGGGTCGGCAACGCCGCCACCGGCCAGCTCCAACTGGACATCTACGGAGCCATGATCGACTCCATCTACCTGTACGACAAGTGGGGGCAGCCGATCAGCAGCGACGGCTGGGAGGACGTCGGCATGGTGGCGGACTGGCTCTGCGAGAACTGGGACCAGCCCGACGAGGGCATCTGGGAGACCCGCGGGGGCCGCAGGAACTACGTGTACTCGCGGCTGATGTGCTGGGTGGCGCTGGAACGCGCGATCCGGATGGCGAACCGCCGCGGCCTGCCGGCCGACCTGCCCCGCTGGCGGCAGACTCGGGACGCGATCTACCACCAGATCATGCGGCGCGGCTGGTCGAGCGAGCTGGGCGCGTTCGTCCAGTCCCTGGACGACGGCGAACTGGACGCCTCGCTGCTGATGATGCCGATGGCCAAGTTCATCTCGCCCACCGACCCCAAGTGGCTCTCCACCCTGGACGCGCTCACCAAGGGCCTGGTCTCCGACTCCCTCGTCTACCGCTACAACCCGGCCACCAGCCCGGACGGCCTGAGCGGCTCGGAAGGCACCTTCTCGATCTGCTCCTTCTGGTACGTGGAGGCACTGGCCCGCGCCGGCCGCCTGGAGGAGGCCCGGCTCGCCTTCGAGAAGATGCTCACCTACGCCAACCACCTCGGGCTGTTCGCCGAGGAGATCGGCCCGACCGGCGAGCAACTCGGCAACTTCCCGCAGGCCTTCACCCATCTGTCGCTGATCAGCGCGGCATTCAACCTCGACCGCGCGCTGGGCTGAGACTGCGTCAGTTCGGCTTTCGTCCGACCCCTTCTCGCCTCCCGTCTGGGCCTCTTCTCGCCTCCCGTCCGGCTCCCACCCGGCGGGAACGAGCAGGTCGCGGATGAGCTGAGGTGAATGGCGATATCTCGTCGGCCCACATCCGTTGACGGCCCCAGGCGGCACTGCAATGCTCATGACCAAACCTGCGCAACATCTGAGCAGTGCCATCACCCTGTCATCACGGAAAGGGCCCAACCCTCATGCGCCGTACCGCTGTTGTCATGATGACCACGCTGCTGGCCTCCGCCGCGGCACTCACCGTCCCCGCCGCCGCCCAGGCCGCATCCGCCGCCGCGCGCCAGGCCGCGCCCGCCACCGCCCAGGCGGAGCAGGCGAGTTCGAGCGCCACGCTGGCCGGCGGGTGTAACGCCCTGGCCGCCGGCGGCGGCCAGGTCATCGGAACCTGTTCGGGCATCAGCCCCCTGCAGATCTGGCGCGTGCAGGCGCAGTGCCAGTACTACGTCAACAACACCGGCCCGTACATGCGCATGGCGATCGGTGCGGCCGTCGTCGGCAGCGGGGTGAGCACCGCCATGTGCAACTTCGGTGACACCGTCACGTTCCCGCAGGTCGTCTTCCTCGGGGCGGTGCCGCCGCCGGTCGCCGGGCCGCAGGGCCAGATCAGCGGCTACGCCAGCAAGTGCGTCGACGTCCGGGGCGGCGAGAACAAGAACGGCACCGCGGTCCAGATCTACGACTGCAACGGCACGAACGCCCAGAAGTGGACCGTCGGCGTGGACGGGACGATGCGCGCCCTCGGCAAGTGCATGGACGTGGAGGGTGGCAACACCGCCAACCACACCATGGTCCAGCTCTACGACTGCAACGGCAGTGGAGCCCAGCAGTGGAAGGCCCAGCCCGACGGTTCGCTGCTCAACCCGCAGTCCGGCCGCTGCCTGGACGACCTGGGCTTCGCCACCAACAACGGCAACCAGCTCGGCATCTGGGACTGCAACGGCGCCGACAACCAGAAGTGGAACCTCCCGCACTGACCCCCCGCCCCTCGGCCCGGCCGTGACCTCCCCTCACGGCCGGCCCGACGGCCCCCTCGAATCCCACCTCCGGAGCCACGGGGTCCGGAAGCTGGATTCCCGCCGGCAGCCCGGCTTCCGCCGGTCGGTGGTCCCGTTGCGCGGCACGCCGCACAACGGGACCACCTCACGTCGGCCACAAATGGTCTCGCCTATAAGCCAGTTGCCAACGCCGGCGGCGGGAGTTTCATACCCCGCCCTGGAGGTCGACACCTTTCCGAAGGAGAAAGAAGCACGCGTTCGATTGAGCCCGTGTGGGCACCATGACGGTTTCCGAAGACCCGGATGTCTCCCCAGAAAACACGCTATGGGCCCGGATCCGGGCCCATGACTGACCGAGCACCAGAACTGGCGGGATACGGCGGCATGCCCCAAGGCCAACCGGGCGTTCCCGCCGACCAAGAACCACGCGAACGTGGCACACGGGACGAAGGAGCAGCCCCACAAAGTCCTGGCCCCCACCGACGATGGCATCCCCCTCAACTACCAGGAGGGCCGGGAGCCGCCGTCCAGGCAGCGAGCCAACCTATTTCCTCCTGATGCCGGCAACCCCGCCCAGAGGCGCGAAGCCGAAAGGCCTGATTCTCCTCCTGGGCCGCCACCCCGGAACAATCCCCACAAGCGCGGGGCCGACTCCCGTCTCCGGGCGCCTCGAAGCACACCGAGGAGCAATCCCTGCAAGCGGGGGCCGATCTCCAGCGCGATGCCCTTGGTGCCCTGAACCGAGAGCAACCCCCGCGATCGCGGGGCCGACTGGGCCGTGCTGTTCCCCGGCGAGCCGGTGCTGGAGGAATCCCCGCGAGCGCGGGGCCGATCCCCGGCCGACCGAACTGCGCCCGCCCCTGCTGGAGCGATCCCCGCGAGCGCGGGGCCGATGCAGTCATGGGGCGTGGCAATGTCGCACACGAGGAGCGATCCCCGCGAGCGCGGGGCCGATATGGCGGTGTGGGTGCTGGCGCCGGACGCCGAGGAGCGATCCCCGCGAGCGCGGGGCCGATCGTACAACAGGTCCCGGCAAACGCGCCGGCATGGAGCGATCCCCGCGAGCGCGGGGCCGATCACAAGTCAGGGGTCTGATCGCCCTTGCTGCGGGAGCGATCCCCGCGAGCGCGGGGCCGATCCCCCGGCGGTGGCGGCGGTCACGGCGGCGCCCGAGCGATCCCCGCGAGCGCGGGGCCGATCGCTCGGCGTACAGGCGGCGGTAGAGGGTGCAGGAGCGATCCCCGCGAGCGCGGGGCCGATCTGGAGGCCAGGCTGACCGGATCGCTCACCACGGAGCGATCCCCGCGAGCGCGGGGCCGATACTTTCTGACCTGCGGTGATTAGCGGCTGAGGGGCTTGCTTGCTTCAGTTCGATTGGTAGAGATCCCGTCGAACAGCCGATGCGTTGTTGCCATCTCTCCTTGCCTCAGGGCTTGTTGTCAGTGTCATGGCCTGACTCTCCGAAGCGTACTCGCACGTGGAGATTGAGACGATGGTTGAGGACCGCTGGCAGCGGTACCTGCCCGAGGCCAGGGGCCGGGTGGGTGCGCTGTGGGGTAAGTCCGCCGGGGGGATGGGGGTCTGTCATGGATCAGTCCCCACAAGTGTGGGGCCATCATCGTGAGTTCGGCGATGGCGATGTGCTCCGCGGAACAATCCCCGCGAGCACGGGGCCGACATGCACTCGCGGTACAGGGCCAGGGCCTGGCGGGAGCAATCCCCGCGAGCGCGGGGCCGACGTCACCGGCGCCGAGAGCGTCAAGCGCGCACTGGAGCAATCCCCGCGAGCGCGGGGCCGACCGGCACCTCATCGAGCACCAGGTCGTCCTCGTCGAGCAATCCCCGCGAGCGCGGGGCCGACTAGGTCTGCATCCAGCCCAGGTAGTGGCGCACGGAGCAATCCCCGCGAGCGTGGGGCCGACATGCCCATGGAGACGTCGCCGTGCCAGGCGATGGAGCAATCCCCGCGAGCGCGGGGCCGACAGGGCCATCGTCTGGCCCAGCGGGGTGGTGTAAGAGCAATCCCCGCGAGCGCGGGGCCGACCAGGATCCGCCGGTGGTCGAGCTCACCGACGGGGAGCAATCCCCGCGCGTGCGGGGCCGACTCTTGACGGCCTCATCCACCACGATCACGATCAGAGCAATCCCCGCGCGTGCGGGGCCGACAGGCCTTACGGGCGAAGCTTCTTGACGCCGGGGGAGCAATCCCCGCGCGTGCGGGGCCGATAACCCTGGTGCTGGCGTGTTTGGTCCGGCCACGGAGCAATCCCCGCGCGTGCGGGGCCGACACTTGCTGACCTGCGGTGATTCGTGTCAGGGGCCGTCAGTTGATTTAGTTCGATTAGGCAGGCGGCGTGTGAAGGAGTTCATGCCTCTTCCCCTCGACGAGACCAGCTCCCGGTGGTCACCGGTGCGATGGGCTGGTCTCCTGAACCATCCCCGCGAGCGCGGGGCCGAGCTCTCCCAAGCCGTCCCCTTGGCCTTGTTCGGGGAACAACCCCCGCGTGTGCGGGGCCGACACTGCGGCCTTCGCCTTGATGGTGCCGAAGGTGGAGCAATCCCCGCGAGGGTGGGGTCGACCCCTGTCACTGAATCGGCACTGATGCTAGCGGAGAGGACTCCCCGCGAGCACGGGGACGACTGCTGCTGAACGAGGGCGCGCGCCGCGTCACAGTTCTGCAGATCACCAGCCTCTCCTGACCGCTTGCGTGGCTGTGCCCCACTGGCCCTGCCCAGTGGGGCACAGCCGTGTCCTGGCCTACGCGGGGAGGCCTTGGGCGGACACGGCCATCGGCTCGACAAGCCGGCACGTTCCCGAAGCGATGACGTGTGGCGTGGTCTGTACCAATGATTGCAGCGGCCATTGCCGACCTGGCTCGCCACTGCGCCCGGCGGCACCCGATCACCGTGTGGCCGCGATTGCATTTCCGCAGGTCAGAGTACCTGTCGTGGCTTCGCTGTCAGTGCGCGCCGCGCACTCACTCAGGCGGGTGAACCCCAGGTCACAACCTGGTCATGTCGATTGCGAGAATCGCAACGCGACTGTACGGTCACAGCATGGATGCCGGACTGATTGAACGCGTGCGTCAGGTCATCGGCTCAACGGGTGAGACCCAGGCCGTCATGGCGGAGCGCATTGGAATCTCCCCAGACAAGCTGTCGAAGTCGCTTGGCGGGAAACGCCGCTTCACCTCCCTCGAACTGGCGCTGATCGCCGATTTCGGCGGCAGAACCGTTGACTGGTTGCTGCGCGGCGTCGAGCCGCGCTCGGCGCTCGGCGCCGCCGCGCGGAAGACGGGCGCCTGTGAGCACACCACCGACGAAGTGCGCAGACTCCTGGGCCGGTACGAGCAGGTGATCGACGCCTTGGCACGGATCGGGAGCGACCTGCCGAGGCGTGCCCACACCCGCCCAGAGGGAATCGACGGCACGAAGCTCGCCCAGGCCGCCCTGGAAGCAGTGGGAACCGACCCCTGGACCCTCTCGACCCAGAACCTCGCTTCAAGCTTCGAGCAGGCCTTCGGCGTGGAGATCGCAGGCGTCGATCTTCCCGACAAGCTGGACGGCCTGTCCTGGTCGACCGACAGCTTCGACCTCATCCTCGTTGCCAAAACCAACGTGTGGACATGCCAACGGTTCACCCTTGCCCACGAACTCGGCCACATTCTCGCCGGCGACGCGCATGACGAGGCGGTCGTCGAGAAGGTGCAACCGGGCCGGTCGACCACCGCGATGGAAGTGCAGGCGAACGCGTTCGCCGCGGAGTTCCTGATGCCGCGCACTACCGTTCTGGCCGACGCCCGGGACCGAACGGCCGGCGTTGACCTGGTGGCGGAGCTGGCCTGGAAGTACCGCGTGTCGCCGAGCGCGATGGCAACCCGGCTGAAGGTGCTGGGAGTCCTGACTGCAGATCAGCGTCGGCAGTGGGGCGCGATGTTGACAGCCGACGGCGCCAGGATTGCCGGTGCCGTGGGGGCCTTGGAGCAGCACATGGTCAACACCGAGCGCAGCCAACGGGGTTGGCATCCTCGACGACTAACAGAGCTGGCAATCAAGGCTTATGCTTCGGGTGATACGACAGTCCGGCCGCTGGCAGCCCTCCTGGACCTCGACCCGGACGTGCTCCTGGACCTCCTGGAGCCCGCCCAGCCCGAGCCCGAGCAGCAGCAGGCGGCACCGTCCGATCCCGGAACGGAGCTCGCGTTCAGCCCATGATCAGCTGCTTTCCCGACAACACGGTCCTGTGCAACTTCGCGTCCGTCTCCAGGCTCGACATCCTGGAAAACGTACTGAGCGGCCGGGGTCGATGGACGGAAGCAGTGGCGTACGAAGCCAAGCGATCATCTCGATATCTGCCGGCCCTGGACCCACCCGACGTCTCCCGCTGGCTGGGGGATCCGATCGAAGTCGACGACCCCGAGGCCGTGGAGCGGATTCGACAGGGCGTGTTCTTCGGCAGCCCCGTCGGATCCGCTTAAGCATCTCGGGGAGTCCGAGACCCTGCACGTCATCAGCACCCGGGTGGAGTTCAAAGAGGCCACGTGGATCAGCGACGACAAGGCGTCGCTGGACCTCGCGCGGCACAGAGGGATCCCGACGATGCGCACCAAGGACGTGATGGCGGTCGCCTGCGTCGGGTTCATCGTCTCGAAGCAGGAGGGGTTCGCCCTCCTCCAGCAAATGGTGACGAACGGTCAGTCCATACGCTTGCCCGCCACCGCAGATGATCTGATGCGCTGAACACACCGCTGCGCCCCACCTCGAGTCTCCGGGGTGGGGCGCAGCGGTATCCGGCGTTGTCACGCCGAACTCCCTAATCGGATCGCACGACAGTGGCTTCTTAAATCCCCTCGGGATCGCGGGGCCAACGCCGGCACGGAAGTCCTGGCCGGTTTCCTCGAAGAGCAATCCCCGCGAGCACGGGGTCAACTGCGCGGCCGAGAGCTGACCGGCCATCACGGCGGAGCAATCCCCGCGAGCGCGGGTACGACGCGGCAGCCGCGAAGGTATGCGCCCACAGGGTAGAGCAATCCCCGCGCGTGCGGGGCCGACGGGAAGGGCGCCCCCTACCGGGACGAGGCGACGGAGCAATCCCCGCGCGTGCGGGGCCGACGCGATGTACGCCGGGTCCGGGACCACACCGGGGGAGCAATCCCCGCGCGCGGGGCCGACTTCGCCGGGCTGATCCCCGCCCCGACCGCACAGGAGCAATCCCCGCGTGTGCGGGGCCGATCCGTCCTCGGCCGCGACCCGGAGTTCGGCCGCGGAGCAATCCCCGCGAGCGCGAGGCCGATTACTTGTCGTGCACCCCGGCCAGCCAGCTGCCGGAGCAATCCCCGCGAGCGCGGGGCCGATTCGTAACCGTGGCGCACCAGGCCGCGGAGGTGGGAGCAATCCCCGCGCGTGCGGGGCCGATTCTTCCCGACCTGCGGTGAATCTTTTCAGGGGCCGTCAGTTGATTCAGTTCGATTAGGCAGGCGGTCTGTGAAGGAGTTCATGCTTCTTCGTGCACGTGGGGAGAGTTGTCAGCTGTGTCTCGGGCTCCTGAAGCGTACTCGTGTGGGGAGGCTCGGGGCGGTGCTTGGGGACGGTTGGCGTTGGTATCCGCCCGAGGTGAGGAGATGGCTGGGTGGGCGGGGGTGACGTGTTGCTGTCGCAAATGCCTGTGTGCCGTGGTGGTGGCGGGGTTGTTTGGGATCGCGTCCTGCCGTTGGTGACGCCGGGGCGTCTGGATGCTCTCGCTAGGGCCGAGGTGCGGTGCCGAGCGGCAGGTCCGCCGGCAGCAGCTTGCCGCTCGTCGTCCCGGTGCCGGGTTCAGGGGTGTTGTCCGCTGTCCTGGAGGCCGTTCCGGTGGGTGGTGCAGGTGACGATTGCGGGGCGTTGGTGGACGGTTCGGCGAACTCGAAGGCGTCGCGGCGGGTTTCGGGCAGCACCGTGGTGTGTTGCCAGTGGCGCGGGTTCGAGTGCCAGTCGAAGGCGGTTGGACACCGTCTTCGGCCAGCCCTGGCGGGCTAATATCCGCCTTGCTCGCACCCCCGACGAGACCAGCTTCCGGTGGTCGCCGGTGCGATGGATTGGTCCTGAACCATCCCCGCGTGTGGGGGCCGACGGCCAGTTGGACACACTTGCCGATCGGGATGAGGAGCTATCCCCGCGAGCGCGGGGCCGATGCCAGCCGTTGTGGTTGATGCCGTCCCGGATGAGAGCTATCCCCGCGAGCGCGGGGCCGATTGCCTGTCGCCATGTGAGCTCATCGATGAGCGGGAGCTATCCCCGCGAGCGCGGGGCCGATAGCCGGACGCTTCGTCAGATCAACCGCCTGCTCGGAGCTATCCCCGCGAGCGCGGGGCCGATCTGGGGTGTGAAGGGGTGCGGGGTGAGGAGCCAGAGCTATCCCCGCGAGCGCGGGGCCGATCAGACCGCCCACGACGGCCACGACGACCGCGGGGAGCTATCCCCGCGAGCGCGGGGCCGATCCACCACGGGCAAGGACCTGTGGCAGCGCTCGAGAGCTATCCCCGCGAGCGCGGGGCCGATACTTCCTGACCTGTGGTGATTAGCGGCTGAGGGGCTTGATTGATTCAGTTCGATCGGCAGAAGTCCCGTCGAACAGTCGATGCGTTGTTGCCATCTTTCCTTGCCCCAGGGCTGGTTGTCAGTGTCGTGGCCTGGTTCCCCGAAGCGTACCCGCGCGTGGAGATTGAGACGATGATTGAGGGCCGCTGGCATCGGTATCTGCCCGAGGTTAGGGGCTGGCTGGGTGCGCTGTGGGGTAAGTCCGCCGAGCGTGTTGGGAATCTGCCACGGATCAGTCCCCACAAGTGTGGGGCCAACAGCGTGAGTTCGGCGATGGCAATGTGCCCCGCGGAGCAGTCCCCGCGAGCGTGGGGCCGACCACGGCTCCACGATCCTCAAGTGGTCCACCCCGGAGCAATCCCCGCGAGCGCGGGGCCGACGTCACTCGGATGACGGCGTGCCACCGGCACTGAGAGCAATCCCCGCGAGCGCGGGGCCGACCCGCCCGTGACCGTCGACATGCCCCGGCGGGCGGAGCAATCCCCGCGAGCGCGGGGCCGACCCGGAGGGCCGCTTGCTGTGCGTGGCCTTCGAGGAGCAATCCCCGCGAGCGCGGGGCCGACGATCGTGATCCCGCGCGTGATGGCGATGCTCAGGAGCAATCCCCGCGAGCGCGGGGCCGACACTTCCTGACCTGCGGTGATTCGTGTCAGGGGCCGTCAGTAGATTCAGTTCGATTGGGCAGGCGGCATGTGAAGGAGTTCATGGGCCTGGATCCTCTCGCTCAGGCGACAGGCGGGCCTCACACAGGAGCGGCTTGGGGAGCGCGCCGGACTTGACCGGCGCGCGATCGGGCGGATCGAGAACGGCCTCGCACCTGCGACGCTCGACCAACTCGGCGCCGTCGCGCGGGCAATCGGCGTGCCACTCTGGCGCCTGGTCTGCGACGAGTAGCCCTGGCCGGCCATCGGGCCGGTCAGGGCCTTGAGCTGCTGCTACTCGTCTCGAAGCGGCTCCATGACGAATCCGAGCCGCGGGGGTACGGGCTCCCCGTCGGGACGTTCGAGCAATGGCCCGAAAGCTTCGAAGTCCTGCTGCCGGTAGCACGCGACCAGGTCTGCGTACCGCGGATCGATCCACTCCATCGGATGCCTCCTACTCGGGTCAGCAGCGTACGCGTTCCGAGTCCGCTATTCAGCGGGCTTGGTGCAGGGCTTCTCCGGTTTCTTCATCGGCCTGATTGAACAACTCGGCGAGTGCTGACAGTTCGCCGCTACGGTCACCAGGCTGTCGTTTGTTGGCGGCCGCCACAGTTCCTGGTCGACCTCGAAGCCCGCCTCCCGGATGGCAGCCTGGGTCTGCTCCACGATGTCCTGGTCGAAGTTGCCCGGGTCGAATCCCGGGCTGTGGTGCACGAACCGGCCCTCGCGCTCGCACAACTCCGCGTACGCCTCGGTGTGGACGAGGAATGCGTGCCAGCCCTCGTCCACGATCCTGGACGGCGCCATGGCCAGGTGCGGGCGGCGGGCGCCCACGATCACGAACGCGATGGCTTCCCGGGTGATCCGGGTGGCCATCGCGACGTCCGTGCCCTCGTTGTTGGAGAGCACGGTGGAGATGACGGAGCCGAACGTCGCCGCGCTCACGAACTGGTCCGGAGCGGTCGGGGGCGGCGCCAGCGCCGGGGTGGGTTCGGGAATGATCATGGTAGTGCTCCTCTCGGTGTGTCGAGTGGCGCAACCTCCTGGGCCAACGTCGTCGTCAGGCCCGCGAGGAGGCGGAGGGTTGATCAGGGCAGTTCGACCTGATCGCGAGGGGCTGGTTCGGGCCACCGGTGGGAGATCCGCTCGGCAGGTTGCGAACGCAGGGGCACCCCGACTGGCCGCAGAGGCATACGGGCACCCGAGCACCTCACTCGTCCCGCCGGCGGCCGGGACACCCGTGGTGGGCGTCGAGTTGGCACTCTGTGCTGACGTAGCGCCCGGCCTGGGCTGTGTCCAGAGTGATGACGATGCCGGACAGGACGTCCGGTCTGGAGATCATTGCGGCTCCTCCAGTTCGGCCCAAACGATCACCGCGCCAGTTGCGTCCGTGGATCCCCATGAGGTGCAGGACTGCACGATGGCCAGGACATCGGCCCAGCGTTCGACTGATTCGTCGACAGGCGCGGGGACGCTCAGAACGCCTACCGGCTACTCGAATCCGAGGGCCTGGTCGTCGCCCGCCATGGCCGCGGCTACTACGTCCGCAGCCAGGAACCGCCCACCGTCCTGGTGCGCCGTCAACGCGTGCCCCGCGGCGACGGCAGCCCGACGGAGGCCACCCTCGCCAGACAGGGTGTCGCCGGTACTTGGCGGCACGATCTCAGCCTCGTGCCGCCGAGGCCCGCATCGCGGCCCGGCTGGAAATCCAGCCCGGCGATCCGGTGATGCACACGACCTACGTGTACCTGGCCGATGGAGACCCGGTGCAGCTCGCAGAGAGCTGGGAACCGATGGCCACCACTGGCGGCAGCCTGATCGTCCTGCCCGAGGCCGGTCCACACGCTGGTATCGGCGTCGCCGACCGCATGGCGATCATCGGCATCGACGTGGGCGTGCCCGTTGAGCGCGTGAGTGCCAGGGCTGCCACGCGACCTGAGGCTGAGACCCTCGGCGTTGCACCCGCTGTCCCGGTAATGGCAATTGAACGGACCTACTACGACCAGGCCACCGGGCGCCCAGTTGAGACCGCAGACATCGTGCTCACCTCGCGCTGGGTTGCTGAGTACGGGCGCGCCCCACGTTCCTGACCTGCATGGTCCGATGCCGGTCGTACGGTGACGGCATGGCCGGCACGCCGACGGACGGTCCTGTACGAGCCGGATGCGGACGGCGCGTGGCGGTGGACGCACGGCACCCCGTAGCGACGAAGCGCCCCTGCCCGGCCGAAGCCGAACGGGGGCGGAGCGATCCCCGCAGGCGCGGGGCCGATAAGGAGCGCAAGGCCAGATACCGGCCGGCGGAGGAGCGATCCCCGCGTGTGCGGGGCCGATACGGCGGTGTAGGCGTGTTCGCTGGGGAAGACGGAGCAATCCCCGCGCGTGCGGGGCCGATGCGAGCCGGAGCTGGTCGATCAGCCAGGTGCGGGAGCAATCCCCGCGCGTGCGGGGCCGATCTCCGACGTTGGGTGCTGTGGGACCACACGCCGGAGCAATCCCCGCGCGTGCGGGGCCGATGCCTGCCTCACCGAACCGGTCTTCGACGCCCTGGAGCAATCCCCGCGCGTGCGGGGCCGACATGGCGGCGCTCGCCTGGTCGGGCAGGACGCCGGAGCAATCCCCGCGCGTGCGGGGCCGACGACTCCACAGCGGCGAGTCGCCGCACGACAGCCGAGCAATCCCCGCGCGTGCGGGGCCGACACTTCCTGACCTGCGGTGATTCGTGTCAGGGGCCGTCAGTTGATTCAGTTCGATTAGGCAGGCGGTCTGTGGAGGAGTTCATGCTTCTTCGTGCACGTGGGGAGAGTTGTCAGCTGTGTCTCGCGCTCCTGAAGCGTACTCGTGTGGGGAGGCTCGGGGCGGTGCTTGGGGACGGTTGGCGTTGGTATCCGCCCGAGGTCAGGAGGTGGCTGGGTGCGCGGGCGACGGAGTTGCTGTCGCAAATGCTGCGTGCCGTGGTAGTGGCGGGGTTGTTTGGGATCGCGTCCTGCCGTTGGTGACGTCGGGGCGTCTGGATGCTCTCGCTAGGGCCGATGTGCGGTGGCGAGCGGCAGGTCCGTCGGCAGCCTCTCGCTCGCCAGCTTTCCGCTCGTCGTCCCGGTGCCGTGTTCTGGGGTGTTGTTCGTTGTCCTGGAGGCCGTTCCGGTGGGTGGCGCAGGTGTCGATTGCGGGGCGTTGGCAGACGGTGCCGGCGAACTCGAAGGCGTCGCGGCGGGTGTCGGGTAGCACAGTGGTGTGTTGCCAGTGGCGTGGGTTCGCGTGCCGGGCGGAGGCGGTTGGACACCGTCTTCGGCCAGCCCTGGCGGGCTCGTGTCCGCCTTGCTCGTACCCTTGACGAGATCAGCTTCTGGTGGTCACCGGTGCGAGGGGCTGGTCTCCTGAACCATCCCCGCGTGTGCGGGGCCGACGGCCAGTTGGACACGCTTGCCTCTCGGGATGAGGAGCAATCCCCGCGAGCGCGGGGCCGATCCGCCGCCAGTGGAGCGCCAACGCGCCCGCCGGGAGCGATCCCCGCGAGCGCGGGGCCGATTGCCACAGCGAGATGTTGACGGCGCGGCCCTGGGAGCGATCCCCGCGAGCGCGGGGCCGATAGCGTCGCACAACTGGCCCCGGGGGACCTGCTGGAGGAATCCCCGCAAGCGCGGGGCCGACCTCCGCGTATCGACGGAAGAGCAAGCCAAGGGAGAGTAATCCCCGCGGGCGCGGGGCCGATGACATAAGGGCGTCCCGCATGGTGCCCTTACCGGAGCAATCCCCGCGGGCGCGGGACCGATCACCGAGGGAAGACTGCAACGGACTTCGGGCTGGAGCAATCCCCGCGGGCGCGGGGCCGATTCGGCCTGCTGGATGGCGAAGATGTGGCCGAGGGAGCGATCCCCGCGGGCGCGGGGCCGATGCTTTTTGGCCTGGGGTGATTAGCGGTCGAGGGGCCTGATTGGTTCAGTTCGATTGGTAGGGGGCCCGTCGAACAGTCGATGCGGTGTTGCCATCTCTCCTTGCCCCAGGGCTGGTTGTCGATGTCGTGGCCTGAGTTCTCGAAGCGTACCCGCATGTGGAGGTTGAGGACCGTTGGCAGTGGTAGCCGTCCGAGGCTAGGGGCAGCCTGTTGCTGTCGTACATGTTGGACGCTGGGGCAGCGGCCGAGATTGTTCGGGGCCGCTGCCTGGTGCTGGTGACGTGGCGGGGTCTGAATGGTCTTGCGGGGCCAGGTCTGTTCGGCTGGTTGTGCGGGATGCGCGGCTGAGGAGGTTGTCCGCTGGGCGGTGTTCTTGTGGGACAGGTACGCGGTGGGCGCTGCCGGGCGAAGTGAAGTGGGGCGGGGGGTCGCCGGCTGCTACGGAGTGTTCCATGGGGAAGGTCGTAGAGCTTCAGCGCCGCCGCAGTGAGTCCTGGAAGTCGGTGCGTGGGAGCACGACGGTCAGGGGGAGTTGCCACTTGCCGCGGTGGAGACTGTCCTGGTGTGTGGAGTTGGTCCTCGGCGGGGTGCGTCGGATGGGCGGCCCCCACCGACTCTGGGTGGGTGGGGGCCTGGTGGCGTCAGTGCAGCAGTAGTCGCAGGCTGAGCAGCCCGCGGTGCCTCGGGTTGTCCTGCCACTGTGCGGGCTCGGCCGGGTCGGCCAGGCGTAGGGCCGGGAAGCGGCGCAGCAGTTCGGTGAACGCAACCTCGGCCTGGAGGCGGCCCAGTTGGGCGCCGAGGCAGTGGTGGATGCCGTGGCCGAACGCGAGGTGTCGCCCGGCGTCCGGGCGGGTGATGTCGAAGCGGTCGGGGTCGGTGAAGACGGCCGGGTCGCGGTTGGCGGCGAGCAGGGCGATCTGGACGAACTCGCCGGCCGGGATCGTGGTGCCCGCGATGGTCACCGGCTCGGTGGTGCGGCGCAGCGAGGCGATGCTGAACGGGCTCTCGTAGCGCAGGACTTCCTCGATCGCGCCGGGAAGCAGCGCCGGGTCCGCGCGCAACGCCGCGAGTTGCTCGGGGTGGCCGAGCAGCGCGTGGAGGCCGTTGGCGATCAGGTTGACGGTGGTCTGGTGGCCGGCGATCGCGAGCAGGAACGCCATCGAGGTGATCTCGGCCTCGGTCAGCCGGTCGCCGTCGGCCTGGGCGGCGAGGAGTCCGGAGATCAGGTCGTCGCCCGGGTGGGTGCGCTTGTGGTCGACCAGGGCGCGCAGGTAGTCCGCCATGCCTTCGGCGGTTTCCACCGAGACTTCGCCGTCCGCTCCGTCGTCTGTCTCTCCGTCCGCGTCCGGGCCGGCGTCGACCGCGTTGCCCCGGACCTGGAGGTTCTCCCGTTCGGCCTGCGGTGCGCCGAACAGCTCGAAGACGACCGCGAGTGGCAGCGGCAGCGCGAACTCGCTGATCAGCTCGACCGGGTCGGGGCCATCCAGCTGGTCCAGCAGTGCGCCGACGTGGCGCTCGACCATCGGGCGTAGAGTCGCCACCTGCCGTGCGGTGTAGGCCTGTTGGACCAGCTTGCGCAGTCGGGTGTGCTCCGGGGGGTCGGAGTTGAGCATGTGCGACATCAGGTCGCGGCCCGGGCCGTCCTCGGAGTTCCCGACGTGTCGGGCGAACGCCTCGGTGACGGCCTTCTTGCTCAGCCGGGGGTCGGTGAGGGCGGCCCGGCACTCGGCGTGGCCGGTGACGACCCAGCCTTCGAGTCCGGCCGCGCCGCCGAACCGGACCTTGCGGGCGCCGCCCTCGGTGCGCCAGCGGCGGTACGCGGCGTGCGGGTCGGCGTAGAACTGGCTGTCGGCGAACTCCGGTTCGGCGGTGCTGTGTTCGGGCCCGCTGTGGTCGGCCTGTATATGATCATCGTGCATGTGATCAGTGTGCATCCCGTGGCTTCAGGACGCGGACCTCGCTGACGCCGAGCAGGCCGAGCAGTGGCACCTTGGCGGTCCGCTGCTCGGGGTCGACGACCAGGCCGGCCGTACGGATCTGGTCCAGCAGCAGCTCGGCGAGCGGCATCACCATGTGCCGGCCCCAGCAGCGTTCGGAGGTGTGCCCGAACGGCAGGTAGCCGGGAGTGTTGTCCGGGTCGAGGTGGTCCCAGCGCTCCGGCCGGAACTCGTGCGGGTCCTCCCACAGGGCCGGGTCGCGGTGCGAGAGCAGCGGCAGGACGAGGACGTCGTCGCCGGCGCCGATCCGCGGGTCGATCGCGGGGTACTCGGGCGAGGCGCGGCGCAGGATGTTCCAGGACGGCGGCAGCAGGCGCAGCGACTCGAAGATGATGTTCCGGTTCGGCGTGCTGTCGTCGAACGGTGCGCCGAGCCAGAGCGCGTTCGCGACCAGGGTGGAGATGGTGAAGCAGACCGGTGCGGCGGCTCGGCGGTACATGCCCAGCGCGTACCGGCGGTCCTGGTAGTTGGCCGCCTTCGCGGTGAGCTTGCCGAGTTCGGTGAGGTCGTCGCCGGGCTTGGGCCCGCCGGGCAGTGCGGCGCCGGCCGAGATCACCAACCAGGTGAGCAGGGGCGTCAGTTCGAGGTTGCGGCTCATCAGGATCCGCAGCCGGCGCGGGTCCCGGCCGAGGATGAGGTCGCGCAGGAAGAGGTGTCCGGTGAGCGGCCACGGGCCGGACAGGTCGATGTTCGGCGGCAGCGGGGCCTTCAGTGCCTCGCGCACGTCGCTGCCGATCGTCCGGGTCACCGAGGACGCCTCGGTGCGGGTGATCGAACGTCCGTGCAGCGGTTTGAAGGTGGGCCGTTCGATCTCGGTGGCGCGCCGGGCGGCGAGGATCCGGTCGGTGAGCTCGGGCCCGGCGACCCCGATCGTGTCGGGTTCGAGCCGGACGGCGTCCTTGCCCAAATGGTCCCTGAGCAGGGCCTCAAGTCGGGGGGAGAGCACGGTGGTTCGCGAACGGGCGGAGGCGGGGGAGAGGGCCATGTGATGTCTCCGAGACTTTGCCGGGAGCGGTCTCCGCCCCCGCCCCGGGCCCGATCTCCCGGCGGAGGCCGCGAGGGGGGGCAGGGGCGGGGGCGGATCAGCTGTTCAGGTACCGGAGGTACCGATCAGCCGGCTTAGTACCAGATGTACCAAGCGCTGGCCTTCAGGCTCTTCTTGGCGAAGGACGCGTCACGGATGGCGAACAGGATCTTCATCTTCGGGTCTCCCTTTCGTTACCAGGTGGCTGAGCGAACGTAAGGCCACTCTGCAGTCGCCCTACAGACGTAGACACGCAGCCGACTCCCCATCGGGTTCACGTTCGGGGGGAGTTCTTGTCGAGGGAGTTGGAGAGGTGGGGGGTTTGCCGGTGGATCTCCTGATTCGCCCCCCCGGCGGCGGGTGATGGGCGGTGTCAGTCGCCGGAGCAGTCCGCACACCGTCGCGGGCGCAGCCCGTCGAGGATGATGCCGAGGTAGCGGCGCCAGTCGGTGACCCCGGCCTGGACGACGTGGCAGAGGCCGATGTAGAGCGGTGACACGTCCGCGACGGTCAGGTCCTCTCGCACCGAGCCCTCGGCCTGGGCGCGCTTGAGCACCTTGTCGGTGAGCTCGTTGAGTTCGGCGATCGCCGCTGCGTCGAACGTGCTGCCGCCGACCATCGCGGTGACCGTCTCCGCGTAACCCCGGTCCTGCTCCTGCATGGTTCCGCAGAACTCCAGGGAGCGGGCGAGGCCGTGCCAGGGGTCGGGGTCGGGGAGCACCTCGTTCCTGAGGAAGTCCAGGGTCTGCTGGAACCGGTGCTCCACGATCGCTTCCGCCAGCGATTCCTTGGTCGGGAAGTGGCGGTACACCGTGCCGACACCGACCCCGGCCCGGCGGGCGATGTCGCCCATCTGGGCGTCCCGCCCGGACTCGGAGAAGGCGGCTCGGGCGGCGTCGAGCACCTTGAGCCGGTTGCGGGCGGCGTCGGATCGCAGCTTGCCGCCGGTGGGCGTGCTGGAGCGGGCAGGGGGAGGGGAAGGGGTGTTTGACAAGGGGAACCGCGCCTCCGTATCGTCGCTATCCGGAACCGTGAGTCCGATTCCGGTTACCACTTTAACCCACAGGAGCGTATCCCTCCCATGGCCATGCCTCCCACGTCCTCCTTATCGACCTCGACCTCGACCCCCTCCCCGGATCCCCTCCGCTGGAAGGCGCTCGTCGTCCTGGCCGTCGCCCAGTTGACGGTGGTGCTCGACGCCTCGATCGTGAACGTCGCGCTGCCCTCGATCCAGCGGGACCTGCACTTCGCCGACTCCGACGTCCAGTGGATCGTCAACGCCTACGCACTCGCCTTCGGCGGCTTCCTGCTGCTCGGCGGCCGGACCGCCGACCTGCTCGGACGGCGGCGGGTGTTCATGACCGGACTCGGGCTGTTCGCCGCCACGTCGCTGCTCGGCGGTCTCGCGCCGACCGCGGGCCTGCTGATCGCCGCGCGGGTGGGGCAGGGCCTCGGCGCCGCGATCATCGCACCGGCCGCCCTGTCCATCGTCACCACGACCTTCACCGAAGGCGCCGGACGCAACAAGGCCCTCGGCATCTGGGGCGCGCTCGCCGGAGCGGGCGGCGCCATCGGCGTGCTGCTCGGCGGTGTGCTCACCCAGTGGGCGGGCTGGGAGTGGGTGATGTTCGTCAACGTGCCGATCTGCGTCGTCGCCGCCGTCCTCACGCCGGGGTTCGTCCGCGAGAGCCGCGGCCACGAACGCACGGGCATCGACTTCGCCGGTGCCGCGCTGGTCACCGGCGGTCTCAGCGTGCTGGTCTACGCGCTCGTGGACGCCGAGCGGGCGGGCTGGGGCTCGGCCAGGACCCTCGGGCTGCTGGGCCTCGCGGCCGTCCTGCTGCTGGTCTTCGCCCTGGTCGAACTGCGCCTCGTCAAGCACCCGGTGATGCCGTTGCGGATCTTCCGCAACCGCAACCTCTCCAGCGCCAACGCGGTGTCCCTGCTGGTGGGCGCCGCGCTGCTGTCGATGTTCTTCTTCATCTCCCTCTACCTCCAGCAGGTGCTCGGCCTCTCCGCGCTGGAGGCCGGACTGTCCTACCTGCCCTTCTCGGTGGCGAGCATCGTCGCGGCCGGTGCGGCCTCGCAGCTGGTGACCAAGGTCGGGCCCAGGCCCGTCCTCGCCTGCGGTCTGGCGCTCACCGCGGTGGGACTCCTGCTGTTCACCCGCATCCCCGCCGACGGCACGTTCGCCGGGGACGTGCTCCTGCCCTCGGTGGTCGCGGCACTCGGACTCGGCTTCTCGTTCGTGCCCGTGACCATCGTCGCCGTCTCCGGCGTGACACCGCAGGAGTCGGGCCTCGCCTCCGGGCTCATCAACACCACCCAGCAGATCGGCGGCGCGCTCGGCCTCGCCGTGCTCTCCTCGGTGGCCAACGCCCGTATCAGGGAGCTCCTTGAGGGGAAGCAGGCCGGCGGCCCGGCCATGGCCGGCGCGATGACGGAGGGCTTCCGGCTCGCGTTCGCCGTCGGAGCGGGCTTCGCCGTGCTCGGCGTGCTGATCACCCTGCTGGCCGTCCCGAAGGGCGAGCGCTCCGTGCGCGAGGACGTGCCGGTCACGCCGGTCTGACGAACGGCGGCCTCCGGACGCGCGACCGGACGGCGGCCTCCGGAGGCGCGACCGAACTGCGGCTTCCGGAGGCGCGACCGGACGGCGGCTTCCGGACGCGCGAAGGCGCTCACCCTGGCCTCGACGGCTACGGGGTGAGCGCCCTCGCGTGCTCCCTGCACAGCGGTGTACGGCGGTGCCTCGGTGGGGACGGCTGGCTCAGTAGGACAGCCCCGGGCAGTACACCCCCTGCCGCGGCGCCGTGTACGAGCCGCGCACCACCAGCGTCTCCAGCCGCTCCAGGGTGATGCCCCGGGTGCGGAACGCCCAGCTCAGGGTCTCGGGCAGCAGCCGGCCCGGGATGCGCAGCCGGGGCGGCGCGCCGTCGGGGACGGCCCGGCGCATCAGCTCGCCGGCGCCCGTGTACAGCGCCCGTGCCGCGGCCTCCGAGACCGCCGTCAGGTGGCCCAGGTCGGACAGGCCCGTGGTGTAGCCGGCGAGCGCACCGCTCGACCGGTCGACGACCACGTACGGCTGCGACCAGCCGAAGGCCCGCTTGGCGGCCATGTGGATCTCTCCGTCCCGCGCGTGGCCGTTGACGGAGCGGTACAGCGCCTGGCACGCGGGCACGTCGTCCTCGGTCATCGCGCGCACCGTGAAGCCCGCCATGTTCGCGGGGGTGGGTGGCGCGTACCCGGCGACCAGGGACAGCTGCTCGTACGGGGCGAAGCCGAGCGAGGAGTAGAGCCGGTACGCGCCCAGGTTGTTGGTCACCTGGACGGCCCGGACCGAGCCCCGGTCGTGCCGGGCGGCCGCGCCGATCACCTCGTCCATCAGCAGTCGGCCCACACCGCCGCCCTGCGCGTCGGGCGCGACGCTGAGCGGGCCGAAGGCGGCGACGGACTCGCCCAGGACGAGGAAGTTGGAGCCCGTCACGGAGCCCGCGCCGTCGACCGCCGCGTAGGCGAGGCAGCCCGGGGCCGCGAGCCGGTCCCGGAACATCTCCGTCACCTCGTCCACCGACGACCACTCCGGGGCGAGACCGAGCGAGGCGTTCAGGGTGTTGAAGGCCTCGAAGCAGATGCCCGCCATCGCCGGGAGGTCCTCCCACGCCGCCTCCCGGACCCGGAGGGCCTGCGCGCCGCCGTCCACGGCGTCGCCGCCGGGGAGGTCACCGGCGCCCGGTTCGGCGAGGCGGCCGATGCCCGGTTCGGCATCGCGGCCGGCGCCCGGTTCGGGGAAGTAGCCGACGCGGACGAAGAACCCGACGTACTTCTCGAAGAGTTCACGCGTCATCGGCGGGCAGTCGACGCCGGTACCGGCCAGCAGCTCCCGGGTCTGCGAGGTGTCGACGGACAGGTAGTGGTTGCGTCCGCTGTAGATGGTCGATTCGAAGGCGTCGATCATCGGGACCATCGCGTTGTCGCGGTCGGCGCGGATGCGCCGCACCCAGGCGTCCCAGCGCAGTTCGTCGAGGCGGTAGCCGAGGGAGCGGAGGGATTCCGTCATCGCGGAGAACGGGAGGTGCGTCCCGTTGGCGAGGTGGTGGTTGCGGCCCGCCGCCCGGTCGTCGCGGGACAGCCGCAGGATCGCCGCGCTGACGTGGTCGACCGGCACCAGGTGGAAGATGCCGGCGGGATCCTGCGGTACGGCACCGGCCTGCACGATGCCCTTCATGCTCAGCCAGACGAAGTCGTGGGTCTGGCAGAAGCCGCGCTCCGAGTCGCCGGAGATCTCGTCCACCCGGTAGACCGAGACCGGCAGGCCCCGCCCCCTGGCGAGTTCGATGATCTGCTCCGCCACCAGCTTCGTCTGCCGGTAGCCGGACGACAGTGCCTCGGCGGGGCCCGGCGGATCGGTCACCTGGAGGGCCTGCCCGGGGACCGCCTCCGCGGCGAACACGCCGGTGGACGAGACGTGGTGGACGGGCACGGTGCGGTGCCGCGCGGCCAGGCGCAGGATCTCCGCGGTGCCCGTGACGTTCGCGTCCTTCAACGCCGAGTACGGGTAGAGGCCGTTGACGGTCGCGGCGGCGTGGTAGACGCTGTCCACGCTGCGGGCGAGCGCGTCGAAGCGTTCGGGGTCCAGCCCGAGCAGCGGCCGGGCGAGATCGCCGACGACCACGGACAGCCGGTCCGGGTCGATGCCGTCCCAGAACTCGTACCACTCCAGGTTCTTGCGCAGCCGCGCCCACGCGTCCGCCTCGTCGGCCCCGCGGACCAGGCAGTGCACGGTCGCACGGGTCGTCCGCAGCAGGTCGCGCAGCAGGTACGCGCCCAGGAACCCGGTCGCGCCGGTGAGGAGCACCTCCCGCGGGTCGTCCGCGACCCGGATCACCTCGTCGGCGGGGGAGATGTCCGCCGCCAGGACGACCTCGGCGGCGAAGTCCACCGCGTCCTCGTCGACGCCCGGGGTGGCGGACACCGCGGCCAGTACCTTCGCGAGCAGGTGGTCGGCGAGCACCGCCGGGGTCGGGTGCTCGAAGACGAGCGTCGGGCGCAGGCTCACCCCGCAGAAGTCGCTGAACTGGTTGCGCATCTCCACGGCCATGAGGGAGTCGACGCCGAGTTCGAGGAACGGCACGTCGGGGTCGACGGCGTCCGCGCTGTCGTGGCCGAGCACGGCCGCGACCCGGGTGGCGATCCGGTCGATCATGTGGAGCAGCTGCTTCTCCTCGTCCAGTCCGGCGAGCACGCCGGCCAGGCGGGCGGCGACCTCCGGGCGCTCACCCGGCTTGAGCACCCGCCCGGACGGGGCCGCTTCCTCAACTTCCGCCTTGGCCACGGCCGGTGCCGGTGACACGGCGGGAGCGGCGAGTGCGGGCAGCCAGTGACGCTTGCGCTGGAAGGCGTAGGTCGGCAGCGTGACGTGGCGGGCGGCGGTGCCGTCGAAGAACGCCGCCCAGTCGACCGGGACACCGGCGGCGTGGAGCGCGGCGGCGACACCGACGGCGGTCGCGGCACCGGGCCGGTCGCGCCGGGAGACCGGCAGCGCACGGTGGTCGTTCGGCCGGCCACCTCCGTTACCCCCGTCACCCCCGTCGGCGTCGGCGTCGTCGGCGATCTGACGCACCAGGGCCGTCAGGGACGCGTCCGGGCCCAGTTCGACGAAGGTGTCGGTGCCCCGCTCCCGCAGGGTCCCCACCGCGGCGGCGAACCGGACGGCCGAGCGGAGCTGCCCGGTCCAGTACGCGGGTGTCAGCAGTTCCGCACCGGCGAGGGCGCCGGTGACCGTGGAGACGAGCGGCACGTCCGGCGCACGGTAGGTGACGGTCCGGGCCACGGCCTCGAACTCCTCCAGCACCGCGTCCATCCGAGGCGAATGGAATGCGTGACTGACCGTCAGGTGCTTGGTCCTGCGGCCCCGTTCGGCAACCGCCCGGGCGACCTCCGCCACGGCGTCCTCGTCGCCCGAGACCACGACGGAGCGGGGCGCGTTCACGGCGGCGATCCCCAGCCGGGACTCCTGGCCGGAGAGCAGCGGCAGGACCTCGTCCTCGGTGGCCTCCAGCGCGATCATGGCGCCGCCTTCGGGCAGCGCCTGCATCAACTCGCCCCGGGCGGTGACCAGTCCGGCCGCGTCCGCCAGCGAGAACACCCCGGCGACGTGCGCGGCGGCCAGCTCGCCGAGGGAGTGGCCGGCGAGCGCGTCGGGACGCACCCCCCAGGACCGCAGCAGCGCGAACTGTGCGACCTCCAGCGCGAACAGGGCGGGTTGGGCGAAGCCGGTGCGGTGGATGCGCCCGTCGTCCGCCGCGTCTCCGTCGGCGAGGAGCAACTGCCGTACCTGCGGCGTCAGATGGTCGCACACCGTGTCCAGCGCTTCGGCGAACACCGGGAACGCCTCGTAGAGTTCACGGGCCATGCCCGCCCACTGGGAGCCCTGGCCCGTGAAGAGGAACGCCGTGGTCCGGGCGGCACCGGCGTGATCCGTGGTCAGTCCGGCCGCGGGCTCGCCCTCCGCGAGCGCGCCGAGGGCGCGCAGCACTCCCTCCACCCCGTCCGCACCGCGACCGAGGTCCGCGACGACGGCGGCCCGGTGTTCGAGCCCGGCCCGGGACAGTGCCAGGGTGCGCCCCACGTCCACGGCATCCCGCCCGGGCGCCGCGCGCAGGAACGACTCCAGCCGGCGGGCCTGGTCGCGCAGCGCGGCCGGGGACTTCGCGGACAGCAGCCACGGCACGGCGGTGAGCGCCCGGACCGGGGCCGGGGTCTCACCGGACGGGACCGGGGCCGGGGCCTCCTCGGCCGCGGGGGAGCGCGGCGCCTCCTCCAGGACGACATGGGCGTTGGTGCCGCTGATGGCGAAGGAGGACACCCCGGCGCGCCGGGGCCGTCCGCCGGCGGTCGTCCACGGCCGCGCCTCGTCGAGCAGCCGCACGGCCCCCGACGACCAGTCGACGTGCGGTGACGGCCGGTCCACGTGCAGGGTCGCCGGGAGCACGGCGTGCCGCATCGCCTCCACCAGCTTGATGACACCGGCCATGCCCGCGGCGGCCTGGGTGTGGGCGATGTTGGACTTCACCGAGCCGAGCCACAGCGGCCGTTGAGGGTCCCGGCCGCGCCCGTACGCGGCGAGGATCGCCTCGGCCTCGATCGGGTCGCCGAGCATGGTCCCGGTGCCGTGGGCCTCGACCAGGTCGACCTCGTGCGCGGCCACCCGGGCGTTGGCGAGCGCCCGGCGGATCACCCGCTGCTGCGCACGGCCGTTGGGCGCGGTGAGCCCGTTGGACGCGCCGTCCTGGTTCACGGCGCTGCCCCGGATCACGGCGAGCACCTGGTGGCCCGCCCGCTGCGCGTCCGAGAGCCGTTCGAGCAGCAGCACCCCCGCGCCCTCGCCGAAGGCGGTGCCGTCCGCCGCGCCGGCGAAGGCCTTCACCCGGCCGTCCGGGGCGAGGCCCCGGTGCCTGCTGAAGGTGATCATGTCGTCCGGGGTGGACATCACCGTGACCCCGCCCGCGAGCGCGAGCCGGGACTCGCCGGAGCGCAGGGAGCCGCAGGCCAGGTGGAGGGCCACCAGGGACGCCGAGCAGGCCGTGTCGACGGTGACGGCGGGGCCGTGCAGACCGAGGGTGTAGGAGACCCGGCCGGACATCACGCTGCCCGAGGTGGCGAAGCCGAGATGGCCCTCGTACTCGGATCCGGGCGCGGCGAGCGTGCTGTACGTCTGGCCCTTGGTGCCGACGAAGACACCGGTCTCCGAGCCGGCCAGGCCGGTCGGGTCGAGGCCCGCCCGTTCGAAGACCTCCCACGCGACCTCCAGCATCAGCCGCTGCTGCGGGTCCATCGCCGCCGCCTCGCGCGGGGCGATGCCGAAGAAGCCGGCGTCGAACGCGGACGGGTCGGCCAGGAAGCCGCCGCGCGAGACGTAGCTGGTGCCGGGGTGGTCGGGGTCGGGGTCGAACAGGGTGTCCAGTGCCCAGCCCCGGTCGGCGGGGAAGTCCGAGGTGGCGTCCCGGCCTGCGGCGACGAGGTCCCACAGCTGCTCGGGCGACTCCACCCCGCCCGGGAAGCGGCAGGCCATGCCGATGATGGCGATCGGCTCGGCGCCGTCCGGGTCGGGCCCCGCGGGGGCCGTACGCTCGGCCGGGAACGCTTCGGCGGCCGTGCGGGTGCCCGCCGGCTCCGTCGGCTCCGACGGTTCTGTCGACTCCGACGGCTCCGTCAGCTCCGCGACCAGCCGGTCCGCGAAGGCGGCGGGTGTCGGGTGGTCGAACACCGCGGTCGCCGGGAGCCGCAGCCCGACCAGCGCGCACAGCCGCCGCCCGACCGCCACGACGGCGAGGGAACCGAGGCCGAGGTCCACGAACGGCCGTGTGGGCGCGACCCGTTCGGCTTCGACGCCGAGCGCGAGCGCCACCTCGGCGCGGACCAGGTCCAGCACCGTCCGGGCCCGCTCGGCCGCCGTCAGCGCCGCGAGACGGCCCGCCCACTCGCCCCGGTCGGACGCGGCCCCGCGCTCCCCGCGCTCCCCTTGTTCCCCGCGCTCCCCGGGCCCGCCGGTGGACGCCGTGCCGAGCAACCGGGGGTCCGCGGCCGCCAGCAGGTGCCGGGTGACCTTCCCGGACGCGGTGCGCGGAACGCACGCGACGGCGTACACCTTCTCCGGCACCTTGAAGAAGGACAGCCGCGTCCGGCAGTGCTCGAACAGCGCCTGGACGTCGACGCCTTCGGGGCCGGGCACCAGGTACGCGACGGGCACCTCGCCGAGCACCTCGTGCGGCTCCCCGCCCACCGCCGCGTCGGCCACGCCCGGCGCCGTGCGCACCACGTCCTCGACCTCCACGGGGTGGATGTTCTCGCCGCCCCGGATGATCAGCTCCTTGAGGCGGCCGGTCAGGGTCACCTGCCCGAGGGCGTCCCGGCGGGCCAGATCGCCCGTGCGGTACCAGCCGTCCCGCAGCACCTCCGCCGTGGCGTCGGGCTGCCCGTGGTAGCCCAGCATCAGGTTGGGGCCGCTGACCCAGACCTCGCCCTGCTCGCCGTCGGGCACCTCGGCACCGGAACCGCCGTCCACCAGGCGGATGTCCACGCCCGGAACGGGCGGCCCGGCCGCCCCGGCCGTCCGGTCGCCCGTCGGCCGGTTCGAGGTGATCGCGCCGGTCTCGGTCGATCCGTACTGGTCCACCAGCGGGACCCCGAAGGCCTTCTCGAAACGGCTGCCGAGGGAGGCGCCGCCGGCCGAACCGGCGACGAACCCCAGCCGCAGCGACGGCAGTCGGGTGTGCTCCTGGCGGGCGCGGTCCAGCAGGTAGTGGTACGTCGTCGGCACCCCGGCGAGGAAGGTCACCCCGTCGTCGCGCAGGGCGTCCAGCACCTCGGAAGGGGCGAAGCCGCTCATCAGCCGGGCGCCGGCGCCCACGGCCACGACCGCCATGACGCACAGGTTCTGGCCCAGGCCGTGGAACAGCGGCATCGGCCACAGCAGCCGGTCGTCCTGCGTCATCCCGAGCACACCCACGTGGCAGGCCTCCACCAGCCACAGCGAGCTGCGCAGGGAGTAGAGCACCCCCTTGGGGCGGCCGGTGGTGCCGGAGGTGTAGAGCATCCAGGCCGGAGCGTCGAGCGGGTTCTCCTGGGGCGCCGGCCCGTCGTACGGGGTGCCCGCGAGCGCCTCGTACGCGGTGACGTCGTACCCGGTGGTGTCGGAAGCAGTGGTGCCGGGGGAGCTGCCGGTGAGCACGATCGAGGGCCGGGGCAGGCCGGACGCGGCCACCGCGCGCAGCAGCACGTCGAGCCGTGCCGGGTCGCACAGCACCACCGACGCCCCGGAGTCCCGCAGGAAGTGGACCAGTTCGGCCTCGGACGCCTGCGGATTCAGCGGCACGGTGATGCCGCCCGCCCGGATGACGGCGAGGCAGCTCTCCACCATCTCCACGCTGTTGCCCATGAGGACGGCGGCCCGGCCGCCGTTCTCCAGTCCCAGCGCGGCGAGCCGGCCGGCGAGCCGAGAGGTCCGCAGATCCAGTTCCCGGTAGCCGACGCCCCGCCGGGCGTCGGCGAAGGCCACCTTGTCCCCGATCCGGGCGGCGTGTCCGCCGAGCAGTTCGGACAGCGGACGGATCAGCGAAGGGGTCGTGTCAGGAGCCATGTCATCGCACCTCTCGGCTCTGTGTTCAGCGCTTGGTAGACGGTCGTGGTCGTGCCGTCAGCGAACGGCCAGCACGGTCCTGGTCGGGCAGGAGAACTCCAGGGAGCCGTCCGGCCCCGCGAGCACCCGCAGCGCCTCGCGCGCCTCGTCGGTCGCTTCGGCCACCCGCTCCGCGGGCACCAGGTCCCACTGCACGCGGGTGGTCACGGTCCTGGTCCACGCCAGGTAGTCGTCGATGGTCTCGAAGCGGGAGTCCGCCGGGACGTGGCGGATCCGCACATCGCTGAAGCCGGCGGCGAGGAAGGCGGCGGCCGTGGACTCCTCACCGGCCAGCGGGCCGCCGAGGCCCAGGACCACCTGCCACGGGTCGTCCACCCCCTCGGGGAGGTGCTTGGCGAGCACTCCGGCGAGGATCTCGGCGGACTCCCACCCGGCGGCCAGCCTGCCGTTCTCGGTGGGGAAGGTGGTCGCGGCGAACCTGCCCCCGGGGCGCAGCGCCGCGGCGGCGCAGGACAGGGCCTTCTCCGCCTCCGGCAGCAGGAACAGGACCATCCCGGCGCTCGCCGCGTCGAACGGCTCGGCGAAGGCGAAGTCCTGGGCGTTGCCCAGCTCCGCGCGGGCCCGGCCGGCGACGCCGCGGGCCGTGATGTCGGCCGTGCAGGCGTCGACCATGCCCTGGGCCTGGTCGATGCCGAGCACGAAGCCCTCCGGGCCCACCGCGTGGGCGATCGGGAACAGGCAGGCGCCGCGTCCGCAGCCGATGTCGAGCACCCGCTCGCCCGGCGACAGCTCCAGGGTGTCGGCGATCATCTTCCCCAGCGGGTGGAAGATCATCTGGCCGGCGGAGTCGTACTGCTCGGCGGCCTTGTCGTAGGCGTCCCTCACCAGTGAGGTGATGCGGAGGTCCTCGGTCATGACGCGCTCTCTTCCTGTTGTTCCGGGGTCGGCGGATTGTCGGACGTCACCGGCCGCACGATGCAGCCGAGACGGAATTCGGCACAATGCGTTTCGTCCGCCACGCGCCACCACAACTGGTCCGGGGTGGGCAGCATTTCGGACACGACGACTTCCCCTCCGGGAAGTCGCGCGATATCGATCACCGACAGCGGATCGGCGAAATCGACGTACAGCGGCTTGGGCTCGGCCGGATGCTTCACGTAGACGTGGCGCGGCATTCCCAGGGCGGCCCGGAGCCGTTGCACGGACAACCACTGGGTGACGGTGTCCGCGGTTTTCTCCGGAGCCCTTTCCGGAATGCTCAGCCGCCAGCGGGCCCGCTGGACCACGACACCGTCCACCACGATCCTGGGGGTGTACGCCCCGAGGTCGACCGGTACCGGGACCAGCGCGGGCCGGGACACCGCGCGGTGCAGCGTCGACGACAGGTCGCCGGGGTAGAGCAGCCGCCGCCGCCCGTCCACCACCACCGCGTCGGCCGAAGCGGGCACGACGGCGTCCGCGATCGGCGCCACGTCGGCCCGGTCCTTGCCCGAGAGGCCGCTCAGTTCGATGGCGGCACCGGGGAGTTCGGGGGTCACATGGGCGCTGCGCCGGCGCGAGACGATGGTCGCGGCGCTCCCGGGCGGCACGGCTCGCGCCACCCGCTCGGTGAAGCCGGCCCACAGCCCGTCCGGGTCGCTGTGCAGCGGACGCTCCAGCCCGCCGAAGATCGAGCTGCAGTCGTCGTGCAGCTCCGAGAGCACCCAGTCGGCGGTGGCCGGGTCGGGTCCCGCCACCATCAGGTCGGGGCTCGGCAGGCAGGCGTCGTCGGGGCCGTACGTCACGGTGTCCCACAGCGGCGCCAGTGCCTCGGCCAGTTCGCCGCCGCTCAGCTCCACGACCGGGGGGCGGCCGTCGGCCGTTCCCGCGGCCGCCACGGCCCGCCCGACCAGGCGGCGCAGCACGGCGTCCAGCCGGTCGCGGCGCGGTGAAGGAGCGGGTATCTCCCGTGCGGCCAGTGCGGCGAGCGGCGCCGGGGCGCCCGCCAGCTCGGCGCGCAGGGCGTCGCGGGCGTCCTCCCTGGCCAGCAGCGCCGCGAGGAACACCAGCGGGAACACCGCCTCGGTGACCTCCCGGATGCGCTCCACGACCGGCGCCCCGAAGCCGACGCGCTCGCTCAGCGGACTCGACCTGTCCTCGTGGAACAGCTCGCGGTCGGCGTAGTGCCGTCCGCTGTCCTGCGAGACCCGCCCGCCGTCCGCCGCGCGGGCCGCCCGTACGGCGAGGAGGTGCGCCGCCCGTTCGGGCCAGGGCGCCCGCGCGTACGTGTCGCGGACCTCCGCCAGGTCGACCACCGGGTCCGCGGGGTGCTCGGCCGCCAGCCTGGTCAGCGCGTGCAGCTCGGTCGCCGGCAGCCGCCAGGGGGAGACGACCAGCGCCGGCCCGAGCGCCTTCACCAGCCCGGCGGCGTACGCGTCGTCCGACCCCGCACCGGGCGGGGTCGGCACGGGGCCGGCGGCGCTGAGGAGCGAGTCGAGCCGGCTCCCCGGCGCCGCGGCGGCGGCGCCCCACAGCGCCAGCGCGGGCCCCGCGACCCTGAACCTGCGCCCGTCGACGGCCCGTTCCAGCACCGGGGACGAGTCCGGCCGGCGGAACAGCGGACTGGGCCACACCCGTTGCCGCGTCAGCGGTACCTCGCGGGCGGCCTGCTCCCGCAGCTCCTCCACCAGCCAGGCACTCGCCTCCACCACGACCTTCTCGCGGCCGGGCGCGCCGATCAGCAGGGTCTCCTCCTGCTCCGGCACCAGGCGGCCGAACAGCACCGGGCCGAAGAACGAGACGGTCTCGCACTTGGTGGCGAACCGGCGCAGGTAGCGGTGCAGGGTGTCGACCCGGCGGCGCAGGGTCTGCGGCAGGGCGCCGCCCCCGTCCCGCGCCTGCGCCCAGCCCGGGTGCGTCAGCGGCGGGGTCTCCAGGGCCGTGTGGTGGAACGAGGGGTTCGACACGAACACGGCGTGCCCGAAGTCCTCGCGGCCGGCGGCCCGCGCGGTGTGCAGCCGGGCCCGGAGCAGGGCCGCCTCCAACTCGGTCCCGGCCGCCGCCAGCCGCTCGTCGAGCGCGGCGACCAGGGCGTTCCAGCGGGGCGCCCAGTCCGGCGCGCCGGTCGCCGCGAGGACCGCTGCGCACCGCTCGTCCAGGGGCGCGCCCCCGTCCACCAGCCGGCGGCAGCTCTGCAGGGCGCGCAGCGACCGCTGGCGCGGTTCGACCGTCCGTACGGCCTTGCGCAGCCCCGGCCACAGCTGGTCCAGGAAGTGCGCGCGCTCGGCGGCGACGGCCTGCTCCGCCGCGAGCACCCCGGCGGCGGTGCCGAGCAGTTCCTCGGACGCGAGCCCGTCCAGGAGTCCGGCGGGGAAGCCGGTCGCGCGCAGCAGCGACCAGGGCATCGTCTCGACCGAGAGCTCCCCGGCGCCCGCCCGCACGTTCCAGGTCAGCGACGTCGTCGGTGGAGCTTTCGGTGAATCCGTCAGTGACGCCATGTCAATTCTCCAGACTGGTCTCGCTTTTCGTCGGAGACTCCGGTAGGAAGGAAAAGGCCAGGGAATTGTCCGGTCATCCGGCCGGCGGCGATCCCGGTCATGCGGAGGGGAAAGAGAAGATGCGAATCTCGTCTCGGATCATGCGTGGTTGTCGCGAAAGCGTCGAACGCGACGAGCACGAACTGATAGCGCTGTCGAGGAGTATTCACGCCGAGCCGGAGACCGCGTTCAAGGAGCACCGCAGCGCCGCCAAGGTGAGCGGCCTGCTGCGGGACGAGGGGTTCGAGGTGGTGTCCGGCGTCGGCGGCCTGGACACCGCGTTCACCGCCCGTTACGGCAGCGGCCCGCTCACGGTCGGGCTGTGCGCGGAGTACGACGCGCTGCCGGGCCTCGGCCACGCCTGCGGCCACAACATCATCGCCGCCTCGTCGGTGGGCGCGGCCCTGGCGCTGAGGGACGTGGCCGACGACCTCGGCATCACCGTCATGGTGCTGGGCACCCCGGCCGAGGAGGAGGGCGGCGGCAAGATCGCCATGCTGGAGGCCGGCGTCTTCGACGAGGTGTCGATGGCGATGCTCGTCCACCCGGCCCCCGAGGACAACTGCGCTCCCCGCCCCCTCGCCCTGGTCGAGCTCGAAGTCCGTTACACCGGGCGCGAGTCGCACTCCGCCCTCGCCCCGCACCTGGGCGTCAACGCCGCCGACGCCCTGACCGTGGCGGAGGTCGCCGTCGGCGTGGGCCGCCAGCACTTCGAGCCGCGGCAGCAGGTGCACGGCATCGTGACCCGGGGCGGCGAGGTGCCCAACGTGGTCCCCGCGCACACCAGCGCCCTGTACAACCTGCGGGCCGCCGACATGGAGTCCCTGGGGCGCCTGGAAGCGCGCGTCAGGGCCTGCTTCGAGGGCGGCGCCGTCGCCACCGGCTGCACCCACGAGGTCCGCTCGACACCCGCGTACGCCGAACTGGCCCACGATCCCTTCCTGGTGGCGGCCTACCGGGCGGCGGCGACCGAACTGGGCCGCCCCCTGGTGTCCCCGGAGGAGGAGCGCGCGATGCCCACCGGCAGCACCGACATGGGCAACGTCAGCCGGGTCCTGCCCAGCGTGCACCCCAGCATCGGCATCGACAGCGGCGGCGCGGTCAACCACCAGCCGGAGTTCGCCCGGGCCTGCGTGGCCCCGGCCGCCGACCGGGCGCTGCTCCAGGCGTCCGTCGCCCTGGCCTGGACGGCGGTGCAGGCCGCCGAGGACGACCAGGCCCGGGAGCGGCTGCTCACGGCCCACGCGGCTCGTCGTGACGCGGGCCGCACGGCCGGCTGACCGCCGCCGGCCGGACCTGCCCGGCCGGGCGGGCCCGGACGCCCCGGCCGCGGCGGTGCTGCGGCCGGGGCCGCCCGGTGCCCCCGCGGGTGCGGGGCGTGCGGGGGTCACGGAAGCCGCACCACCGTCTCGCCCTCGGCGGTGTCGACGTGCACCGCCGTGATGCGGGGGCCGGCCGCGGGGTCGACGAGGACGTCGAGCGCGGCGAGTCCGGGCCACCGGTCCGCCCAGTCCCGCTCCGGCGCCGGGCCCGTCTCCAGGCGCCGCAGCGACGTCGGGCACACCCGGTGCCCGGCCGCCCGGAGATCGCCCGGCACCCGTGCCGCGCGCGCCCGCGGGTCGCCGTAGCTCAGGAAGAACGGCAGCACCCGGCTGCGCCACGACAGGTCGAACGCCGCCTCCGCCCACGGCACGCTCCCTCCGTCGGCCCGGACCGACTCGCCGCGGAAGAGGTCCGGATCGGCGCCGGTGACCGCCTCCACCTCGCGTGCGGTGGACTCGATGTCGTCGGTCAGCGCCGCCCAGTTGAGGAAGTCCGGCCCGTCCGCCGTCCGTTCCAGGAACAGCCGGCCGAAGTCCTCGCCCGCCAGCCGCCGTTCGTCGTGGGTGACGAGCAGCTCCAGGTACTGCACGTCGGGCGTGTCGAAGGGCACCACCCAGCTCGTTGTGCCGTCCGGGTTGGGGCTGCCGTCGGTGATGCCGAACCCGTACTGGTCCCACAGCAGTTCGCGCAGCGGCTCGATGGTCCGCGCGCCGAGGATCACGTGGTCGATGCGCATCAGGAGGCACCGCCCAGGGCGTGCGAGGGGCACATGCTGTACGGCAGGGCCTCCCAGTCGTCGCCGACCAGGCCGGCCGCCATGCCCTTGCCGGTGGCGCGCGCCGAGAGCAGCCCGTGCCCGGCGTGGCCGGCCGACAGGAAGATCCGCTCGTGGCCGGGCAGTGCGCCCGCCAGCGGCCGTCCGGTGCCGGAGACCGGGCGCAGTCCGGCGCGGAGCTCCACGGGCACCGAGTCCGCGAGCCCCGGCATGACGGTCGTGGCGAACCGCAGCAGGTTGGCGATGCCCTGGGTGGTCACGTGCTCGGCGAACCCGGTGTCCTCCTCCGTCGCACCGACGATGACGTCGTCACCGACCCCGGGCGCGAGGTAGTAGGCGGAGGACAGGATGCAGTTCAGCTCCTCGTCGGTCCGCAGCACCGCCATCTGCCCGCGCTGCGGCCGGACTCCGGTCGCCTCGGCCAGGCCCTTGCCCGAGCTCCAGGCGCCGGCGGTGATCACCACCCGGTCCGCGCGGAGCGTCCCGTCGGAGGTCACCACCGAGACGGCCGCGCCCTCCTCGCGCACCTCCCGGACCGTGACGCCCTGCTGCCAGTCGACGCCCCGGGCCAGGCACCGGCGCCGTACGGCGTCCAGGTAACGGCGGCCGTCGATCATCAGCCCGTCCGGGTCGAGGAGGTAGCGCCTGCTGGTGGGCAGCTTGAGCCCGGGCGCGGCCTGCGCGAGGGCGCCGTCCTCCACCCAGTCGCCGACGCCGAGCCCGCTGAGCACGTCGCCGTGGGCCTGCACGTCCGTCTCGCGCAGGGCGCGCAGGATGGGCCTGGCCACGCTGAACGCGCCGTACTCCGGCTCCAGCCGGGCGACGTCGGCGTCCAGGTCCCGCTTGGCGGTCCGCAGCCAGTCGTAGAACTCCCGGTCGGTGAGGTAGCGCAGCGAGGGAACCGCCACCCCCGCCGCGCGGTTGGTCGAGTGCCCGGGTTCGGCACCGGAGTCGAGCACCCGGACGGAGGCCCCGCTGTCGCTCAACTCCTCGGCGAGGCAGGCGCCGACGATCCCTCCGCCGACGAGCGTGAAGTCAGGGGGTGATGACGGTGACGACGGCATGTCCTGCACCTTCCATTTCGGCCGCGCCGGCGAGTACCAGCGAGCGGGTGGTCACGTCGCTGTCGCTGTGGACAGCCATGGGTGGGCCGGCCAGGCCGCGGGCCCGGCGCAGCAGGTGGACGGGCTTGCCCCGCAGGGCGAGGCGGAACCAGCCGCCGGGCCGGTCCGCGACCCTGGCCAGGCACTGGAGCCGGACGGTGCCGTCGCCGTGGTAGCGCTGGAGGCCCTCCACGCACCAGACGAGTTCCACCGCGTCCGGGGGCACCTCGGCCCGGGGTCCGTCGAGTTCGAGCCGGGCCAGCGGCGGCGGGCCGAACCCGCCGGTGTCGTGGTCCCACACGGCCCGGCCGAGCGCGATGCCCTCGGCGAGCGGGGGCGGCGGGCAGATCCGGCCGCCGTCGACCAGGACGGTGGGCAGCGCCGGGTCACCCCGGTCGTCCAGCCCCGAAGCGTCCTGCCCTGGCCCGTCCGGCCCCGATCCGGGCGGCGCCGACGGCAGGTCGGTCAGGGTCAGCTGCGGCAGGATGCGCCGCCCCGCCAGCCGGGCGGCGGTCGCGCGGCCTCCGCGCGAGGTCAGCGAGAAGGCCGCACCGGCCACCAGCACCGACGCCGCGGAGGGCCGCAGCAGCAGCGGCCGCTCGCGCCAGTCCTCAGGCGGGTCGGCCGGGACGAACGGCGCCGAGAGCGCCCCGAGTTCGTCCCAGGGCAGCGCCTCCACGAGCCCGGCCGGATCCCCCGGGCCGCTGGTGCCGAGCAGCACGGGGCCGCCGGGGGTCTCGACCCGGGCCAGCAACTCGGCCCGCCTGGACACCGGCAGGCCGTCGCCGTCACGCCACTCGTGGACCTGCGCCACCGCGCTCTGGAGCCCGGCGACGGCCGACGCGGTTCGTTCGGCCGCCTCGGTGAGCAGCAGCCCGGTCTCCTTGCCCGCGTCCTGGTCCGGCGACCCGGCGACCCGGCGGGAGCCGGTGACCCGGCCCGTCGCGTCCCGTTCGAGGCGCAGGGTGTCGAGCGAGACGGTCAGCCGCGCCGCGCCGCGGGTGGGCGTGACGATTCCGGAGGCACGGGTCCTGGTCTCAGCCACGGGCCACCGCCCGCAGCCCGACGAGTCCGGCCGGCAGCCGGAATCCGGCGTTGGCGAACGACACCGGCACCGGGTACTGCCCCAGCTTCCCGCAGCCCCCGGTGGCCCGCAGGTAGGCGGCGACCCGGTGCTCGTAGGGCCGCAGGCCCGCGAGCACCCGCGCTCCGTCACCGGTCACCGTCAGCGGGCCCAGCCGGGCGGTGCTGCCGTCGGCGCGGTGCAGCAGCGAGAACGGGGCGTGGAAGACGAAGGCGCCCGAGGCGATGTTCATCATGTCCAGCCGCAGCCCGTACGGGGCGATCCAGTCGCCCGAGGGCGGCTCCGGCTCGGCCGAGGCCTCGATCAGGGCCACGGTGTGGGTCATCCGGGGGATCGCCGGATGCCGGTAGCTCTGCTTGCGCCCGTGGCCCGTGCCGGGGCCGCCGCCGAGCAGGGCGGCGAGCGCCCGGTCGGTCATCGGCCGCCCCACCGTGCCCCGGTCGATCAGCCGCAGGGTGCGGCACGGGGTGCCCTCGTCGTCGAACGGGCTGCGGTAGCCCGGCCCGTCGTGCGCCCCGCCGTCGAGCACCGACAGCCACCCGGGTGCGACCGGCCGCCCGGCGCGCGCCCCGAGGTAGCTCGTTCCGGACGCGACCACGTCGGCCTCCATCGGGTGCCCGACGATCTCGTGGAAGAACGCCCCGGCGAGACCGGGCAGCAGCACGAGGTCGGCGCCGTCCGGGAGTTCGGCGGCGAGTGGCAGTGCGAGGCGTTCGCGCACCGCGTCGGCCGTCCGCACGGCCGCCTCCCTCAGCCCGCCCGGATCGGAGCCCGCGGGGGCGCACAGCAGCGACCGGGAGTGGACGGTGCCGTCGTCGCCGGTCAGCCTGGTCTCCAGGGTCGTGACGATCCGCTCCGTGGTGGCGACGCCGTCCGCGCTGCCGGCGGCGACGTGCTGCTGGGCCACACCCAGGGTCAGCTCCGCGCCGGTCTCGGCGGCGATCCCGGCCAGCTCGGCGCGCAGCTCGGGGGTCAGCTCGAACAGCGGCCGTTCCTGCACGGCGCGCAGCGCGTCGGCGGCCTCCGGGCCCGCCCCGGCGGCGCCCGAGGCCAGCAGGTCGTCGCCGTCGGCGAAGCGGTGCTCGGTGAAGCCCCGGTCGAGGTGCCGTTCGACGCTCATTCCGCGCACCGAGGTCCGCTCGGTGGAGACGGCGCCGTCCGGGAGCACGTCGGCCCGCATCCGCAGCGAGTGCTCGGCGAAGAGCGTGGTGTGCGTCATCGCGTGCTGCTCCCATCGCTGGTGCCGCTGCTGTCGTCGCTGCCGATGATCTGCATCCGCAGCTCGCTGGTGTAGCGCCGGCCCTCGCCGTCGCGCAGCCACAGCTCGTCCGGCCCCGGCGCCATCCGCTCCACGCCCAACTGCTCGGCGCCGCGCGCCACATGGCTGATCAGGTCCGCCGCGAGCGGCGAGGCCAGGTCGATCAGGTACGGCTTGCGCTCATGGGCGCTGCGGCAGAAGACGAACCGCGTTCCGGTCTCCCGGGCCAGCCTGCGCAGCGCGAGGAACCGAGCTTCGGGTTCCGGCGCCGCGAGCGCCGCCGTGGGCACCTGCCACCGGGACCGCTGCAGGACGACCGACCCCAGGGCCACTTCGGGCTGCGCGTCCTCGGTGGTGAAGGTGGGGTGGAGCACCTGCGGATGCGAAAGGGCGGCGATCGGGGCGTACTTGACGAAGTCGCTCAGCGGGACGTACGCGCTGACCGGCTTGCCGTCCGGATCGAGCAGGGTCACGTCGTGCGGCCCGATCCGGACGGTGAGGTCCTCCGGCTTCAGCAGCTCCGGCTGGTCGTGGTCGGTCCAGGTCAGCGGACGCATCGCGACCTCACGGCCGGGGAAGCGGTAGTAGCCCTTGTTGCGGCGCCCGAAGTCGAGGCCGACGACCGCGCCGTCCTGCGCCGCCGTCCAGGCGGCGGCGTCCGCGCCGAGCCGGTCCGGATCCGGGTGCATCGTGCCCAGCCAACTGCGCACCAGCAGGTGGTGGTGGGCGCGGGAGAGGACGAGCGGGGCGTCCGCGCCGAGCCCGGCGGCGTCCGGCGCCGCGGGGCACAGGTCGATGACCGCGTACCGGTCGCCGGCCAGCGCCCCGGCCTCCTCGGCCAGCCGCTCGACCTCGGACCGCCAGTCGGCGCCGGGGTAGATCGGCGCGTGGGCCGCCTGGAAGGTGCTGGTCGAGTCGGACCGGCTCGCGGCCGCCCGGGTCGCGTACGTGAGGAGGTCCAACTCCGTGGCCGGCGCCCCGGCGGGGCCCGTCCCTCCTCCGGTCTCGTCCGTGAAGGCGTCGCGCACCGCGGCCGCCGCGGCGCGCTGGGCGGACTGGCCGTGCGCGGCGCACACCTCCATCACGGGGGCGAGCTGCCGTTCCCAGTCGCCGACCAGCCCGGCGCCGAGGGTCAGCGCGAAGGGCGACGCGCACTCCTCGAAGAACACGGCGCGGTCGGCGTACGCCGCACCGGCGCCCCGCCTGGCCGGCCTGCCGGTGAACTCGGTGAACCGCTCCTCCAGGGCGGCGACGGCGGCCGCCTTGCGCTCCAGCGACGCCTGCGCCAACTCGTCGATGAGGGAGGAGAGTTCGGCGGTCCGGCCGAGCCACAGTTCGCGGGCCGGTGAGGCGGGCAGCGCGGAGAGCTGGTCCCGCAGGGTCGCGAGCGGCTCCAGGTCGTAGTCGCCGCCGCCGAGGCCGATGGTGACGGCCTCCTCGGCCACCAGCCGCATCAGCGTCCTGGCGACGTCCCGGGCCGGCTGTCCGGCGGCGCGCACCACGTCGCGGAACACCGTTCCGTCCGGGGCCACGAGCGGCAGCAGCGGCTCCCGCGCCGCGTCACCCCGTCCGGTGGAGTGGAACGCGAGATGCGGAAGGATCCTGGGGTCCCGGGCGATCGCCGTGGCCAGCGCACGCGCCGCCCAGTGCGAGAAGAACACCCGGCGGACGCGGGGCACGTCGTCGCGCAGCACGGCGCCCTCGCCCTCGCCCACCGTGCCGTACGCCATGGGCCCGAAGAAGCTCACCGTCTCGTTCTTCGCGCAGAACCGCTGCACGTACGTGAACATCTGGCGGCGCACCCGGCGCCAGCGCGAGGTCAGCGGGCCTTCGTACGCCAGCAGCGGGAGCAGCATGTTGCGGTACGCGTCCGGGTTGGACAGGAACACGGCCTCGGAGACCCCCGGATCCGCCAGCAGGTCCCGCAGCCGCTTGCCGGCCTCGTCGTCGGCCTGCCGGCAGGCGAGCGCGTAGCGTTCCCAGGCGTCGGCCCAGGCGCTCACCGCCCGGCTCCACTGCGGCCCGCCGGACGCCGGCAGCTGCCGCGCCCGTCCGCGCAGCACGTCGGAGCGCAGCGACTCGGCGCGGGGCCCGCCGAACTGCGTCTCCACCAGCTCCAGGACGGTCCGCTCGCGGTCGAGCAGCTCGTCCGCGAGTTCCAGCAGGGAGCGGGGCGCGCCCAGCTCCTCCAGCCAGTCGAACGGCATTCCCGCATGGCGCAGGATGAACTCCCGCCCGATGCGCCACTGTCGGCTCACTGGCTCCTCCGCATCACACCGGCCTGGACCAGCCGGTCGGTCAGTTTCCTTCGGGCCGCGTCGCCGATCCGGTCCAGGACGGCGGTGTCGCCGGACGAGAGCCGCTCCACGACCGGCGTCAGCTTCGGGTGCAGCCGGAACGCGCTGCCCGTCCGCAGGTTCACCACGAACGAACCCGGGCCCCGGCCGTCCGGGCCGGGCCCCTGCCCGGCCACGACGGCGGCCGACGGCTCCCACACCGCCGCCCCGTCCGGTGCGGCGAGCACGCAGCAGGCGAACCGGCCGGGGAACAGGTCGGCCACGGCGCCGAGTTCGGCGTTGAGCGCGCCGATCGCCGCGGTGCGCGCCGTTTCGTCGAGCGTCCCGGGCCCGCTGAACCGGTCCCAGCGGGGCAGGTCGTGCCCCGGGGCCGGGTGCCGGATCAGCGGCACACCGCCCCAGGCCTGCGGTGCCGTGCCGCCCCGGGCCGTCGGCAGCCGGAACGGGCTGAGCCCCGCGAGCCGGGGGCCGGGCCCGGACAGCAGGCTCCGCGCCGTGCCGGTCGTCTCCTCGACACTCACCCCGGGCGCCCCGACGAGCAGTTCGACCCGGAGCAGGGCCCCGTCCGCCGCGTCCAGGACGCTCCGCAGATCGGTACGGCGGCCGTCCGCCCCCGTCACCTCGGCCCAGGACTCCAGCCGTGCCACGGTCAGCGCCGCGCCCCGGCAGTCGCGCCACGCCTCGGCGGGCAGCGCCGCCGCCTCGTCCGGGGCCAGCCAGCCCGCCCAGGGGGCGCCGGCCGGCCAGTCGGCCGCGCGGCGGACCCAGCGGACCGGCGTGCCGTCCCCCGACCACTCCTTGCCCAGCCGCCAGGCCGGAGCCCAGTCGTCGAAGCCCGCCGCCGCCGAGAACGGGGCGAGCGCGCGCAGCGCCTCCCGGTGCGCGGTGGCGAACCGCCCGCACAGCACGACCCGTGCGGGGCCGAGCGCCTTCAGGAGCACCGCGGCGGCCGGGAGTTGCTGATCGGTCTCGATCACCAGGTGCACCCGCCCGTCCGGGGCCGCCGCACGCGTCCACCGCGCCTCGGGCCCCAGCAGCTCGGTCCGCTCCGCGGCCAGCACCACATCGGCGCCGCACTCGGTGGTGCCGCCGACGAGTTCCACGTCGTCCGCGGCCAGCCGCAGGGCCGGATCGGCCTCGCCGGCCAGCCGCAGCGCCATGCCCATGGCCCGCAGCCGGCCCGCGACATGGCCGCCCCGCGCGGTGACCTGCGCGGTGACCTGCGCGCTGACCTGCGCGGCGGCCCGAGCGAACAGCGCCCTGGTCCGGTCCTCCGCGGGGTCGGCCCCGCCGCGCCTGCCGAGGTCGTAGTCCTCGGCCAGTGCGGCGAGTGCCCCGGTGCCCGCGAGGCGGGCGACGAAGTACGCGTTCACATCGATCAGTTCGTCGTCCGGCCCGAGCTCCGGTTCCAGACTCGGATCGAACAGGGGAGGGAGCACCACCCGGCGCGTCACCGCTCACCACCGCCCCGCAGATACACGCAGCGCAGCTCGGAGGCGAAGCGCAGCTCCCCGTCCCGCAGCCAGGCGTCCTCGGGCGCGGGCAGCGTCTCGGACAGCAGGAGCTGTTCCGCCGTGCCCGCCAACCGGGCCATGCCCTTGAGGAGTTCGGGGCTCGCGGCGTCCACGTACACCGGCTTGCGTTCGGCCGGTGACTTGGCGAAGAAGCGGTCGGGCAGGCCCCGTTCCCGGAGCAGCCGGGCGGTGGCGAGCAGCCGCTCGGCCTCCCGCTGGCTGCCGTGCGCCTCCAGCAGCGCCGCGCTCGGCAGCGCCCAGCGGCGCCGCGAGAACACCACGTTGCCCCAGCGCAGCCGCGGCACGTGCGGCAGGTCCGGCAGCACCGGGCGGCGGATCCGGGGTAGTGCCAGCGCGGTGTGCACGGCGGTGTCGAGCTCGCCGTTGTGGAACAGCAGGCTCCGGCCGGGGTGGGTGTCGCCGCGCAGGACGACCCGTTCGCCGTCGCTCTCCAGCCACAGCTGGTCCAGGCCGATCCGCTCCCGGTCCGCGCCGGCCCGGCCGCCCAGTTCGAGCACCACCCCGGGGAACTCCAGCGGCGGCAGCCCGGTCGTACGGCGCGAGATCACGTTGACGGCCAGCTGGTCGCCCAGCGCCCTGCGCACCCCGGCGTCCCGCTCGGCGAGCAGCGCCGCGGCGTCCGGGTGGAACTGCAGCGCCCACGGGGTGAGCAGCGCCGCGTCGTGGATGTCGCCGAGCACGAGCGGCGTCACCCCCGGCTCGTACCCGGCCAGGTCGGGCGCCGCGATCAGGACGTCGATGGAGCACAGCACCGGGGCGACAGGCGGTGGCGGTACGGCGAGCAGCCCGGCCACGTCGAGTTCGGCCCGGTCCGCGCCTGCGGCCTCGATCACCCGGCTCAGCTCGGCGCCGAGCTCCCCGCCCGGCTCGATGGCGAGGTCCGCGCACTCCCGCAGCGCCCGCAGCAGCGGGATGCGTCCCGCCCCCAGCCGGGCCGCGACCGCCCGGTTGGTGCGTACGCGGGTCGCCTCGGCCTCGTGGGCCAGCAGGTCGAGCACCGGCGCGACGGCGTCGCACATGTCGCGGGCCAGCGGTCCACGGACCTCCAGCCCGGCCGTGCCGACGGCGGCCTCGTGGATGACGACCCGGTCGTTGTAGAAGCGGCCGCGTTCCGCCGAGCGGTCGGCGACGGGCAGCAGCGACTCCAGTTCGGCCTGGACGGTCAGTTTCCGCTCGGGCGGCGCCGACGGGTAGCCGTCGAGCAGGTCGAGCACCTTCACCAGCAGGGCCCGCACCCCGGCCGCGTGGGCGGCCGTCTCGGGGTCCGAGGCGTCGATGCGCTCCAGGGTCCAGCGCAGCGGGTCGACGACGGTCGCCGGCGGGCACAGCGTGTGCGTCAGCGTCCCCTTCGCCACGGCGGCCGCGAACGCCTCCACCGCCTCCGGGGCGCCGGCGCCGCACCCGGACGCGATCCCGGCCACCGTCCGTACGCCGTCGGCCTCCCGCAGCAGCGCCGCCCCGACGCCCGTACCGCGGGGTGGCCCCGTCATCGTCTTGCGCACCGGCGCCAGCCGCTCGGCCAGCGCCGGATCGCCCAGCAGCAGGCCTTGCACGGCGTCGTTGACCCGGGCCGCGGTGTGCGCCTGGCGGACCCGGATCGCGGTGTGGCCCTCCCAGACCAGCGCCGTGGCGGCGTCGGAGCCGGGGTCGAGCCTGCCGTAGTTGATGGGCCCGAAGAAGCTCATCGTCTCGCTCTTGGACGCCAGCCGCTGGGCGTAGGAGGCGAGTTGGCGCCGGATCCGGCCGCCGGCCGCACCCCGTGCGAGATCGCGGTGGACGGCGGGCGACGAGCAGACGATGGCGTCGTTGACCCGCGGATCGGTGCGGACGGCGGCGAGCGCCTCGTCGACCGCCGCCGTGTCGGCCTCGACGGTGGCGGCGAGCCGCTCCCGCACCGCGCTCACCCGCTCCGCCGCGGCGTTCCACTCGGCCAGCCAGTCGGCGGGCAGGTTGTCCGACGCGGGCAGCGGCCGCAGACCGCGCAACCTGGCCTGCTGGCCCCGGGACAGCCGCCCCGTCGGGTGCAGCCGTGACGCCACGTCGGCCGACCGGGCCTCCAGGGCGAACAGCTCCTCGACGAGCAGCCGGGTCCGTTCGCAGGACAGTCGCTCGACCATCTGCCAGGGGAACCCGGCGCTGCGCAGGACGACCGTGGGCAGCAGCTCCCAGCCGTGCCGCCGCGCCGCCGATTCCCTGGGCGACCGGTCGGACCGGTCGGATCGGTCGGATCGGCGGGATCGGTCGGATCGGTGGGTCATGACGACGCTCGCTTCATGGCGATCCGGAACTCCGAGGTCACGGGGGCCCCGCCGTGGCGCAGCCACAGCGCGTCCGGCGCCGGCCTCATCTCGGCCAGCGACACCGTCGCGCTGTCACCGGCCAGCACCATCGCCACCAGTGCGTCGACGGCCAGCGGACTGTCCAGGTCGATTCCGACCGGTTTCGGCTCGTGCGCGAGGGAGGCGAAGCAGAACCGGGGCACGCCGTGCCGGGCCCGCAGCGACTGGACGGCGAGGAAGGCGGCGGCGGGGTCGCGCGCCGCGTCGACCCCGAGGTCGGCCCGGTCGAACCACCAGCGTGCCCGCTGCACGAGCAGGTCGCCGACCACGATCCTGGGCGCGAAGTCCCCGATCCGCACCAGCGGCAGCCCCACTCCGGGTGCGGCGAACGCCCGCAGGTGCACGTGGTCGTCCTCGCCGGCGTACAGGGTCAGCTCCCCGTCCGGGGTGCGCAGCCGGGGCGTGCCGTCCACCAGGACGACGCTCAGATCGGTCAGCGGCACGGTCCGCTCCCGGTCGTCGGTGGCCACCGAGGTGATCTCGATGAAGCGGCCCGGGAACCAGTCGGCCACCAGGCCCTTGTGGCGCCTGCGGCGGATCACCGTGGCCAGCCGCTCGGGGCCGCCCCACGGTTCGAGACCCGCCGCGAAGTCGCCCAGCATCCGGTCCTGTTCGTCGCTGAACAGCCCCTGTGAGCCCCAGGCGAAGACGTACGGGTGCAGCTCGCCCAGCACCAGCAGCTCGGCGCCGTCCTCCCGGCTCTCCAGCATCAGGTCAGGGCTGACGAAACGGGGCCGGCCGGGCTCGGGCGCGAACGCCGCGAGTTCGGCGGGGGAGAGCCGGGCCTCCTGGCCCTGCACGGCGGACTCCACCAGCGCCGCGTAGTCCCGCTTGAACCCGATCAGCGGCCCGGCGAGCCGGTCCAGACCGCCCGCCTCGACCGAGGAGCGCATCCGGCGGATCAGCTCGTCGTACGGCATGGCGCCGCCGCCGGCCTCGCGCAGGATGCCCGCGCACAGCTCGGCCGCCGCGTGCTGCTGGAGCTCGCCGTAGCGGGCGGCCACGTCCAGCACCGGGCTGAGCTCGGACTCCCAGCGCCCGGCCACGTCGCCACCGACCACCACCGGGCTCTGGTCGCCCTTGGCGTCCAGGGACACCACCAGCCGGTCCGCGTACATCCGGCCGCCGGCGCGACGGGCGTCGACCTCGGTGAGCCGGGTGAAGCACTCCTCGACGCGCTCCAGCGCGGCCGCCCGGGCGCGGTGGCCGTCGGCCGCCGCGTAGGCGTCGCCCAGGTCGCGCAGCTCCCGCAGCCGTACCGGCCAGGCGGTGCCCTGCGCGTAGCGGTCGGCCCAGGAGACCAGCCAGTCCAGCGGCCGTGCCGCGGTGGACGGCGGCTCGGGCCAGAGCCGGACGGCCCCGGCCTGCCGCAGCCGGTCCAGGACCCGGCGCGTCTCCGCGAGGTCGAGCCCCGCCAGCGCCGCCAGTTCGACGGGGGAGCGCCGGCCGTCGACGGCCTCGGCGAGCTGCCACCGTACGCCGGACAGGGTGATCCGGCGGCCGTCGGCGGACTGGATCGTCCCCGACCCCGACCCCGTCCCCGGCGTCCCGCCCGGTGTCCTGTTCGGTGTCCCGCCCGGCACCTCGCCCGGTGTCCTGCGGCAGGACGGCATCCAGGCCACGGGCGGGCGGTCCCGTACCTGCGGGTCCGTGCCGATGAGCTTGGCCAGCTCGCACACCGCCCAGAACGCGGTCTGCGCCGCCAGGACGTGGTAGCCGCAGGCCGTCTCGGGGCCGAGGGCCGTGCCCTGGGCCCCACGGTCGACCCGGCCGTGCACCAGCGGGCCGAAGAAGCTGGTCGTCTCGTTCTTCGCGCCGAGCCGCTGGCCGTACAGGTAGACCCGGCGGTAGAAGGACCGGTCCTTGGCGCGGTTGCGGCCTGTCGCGCTGTCCTGCTGCTGCCAGCCGTCGACCCAGCGCACCGCCTCGGTGTGGAAGGACGGCGACAGCTGGAGCAGGGCGTCGCACACCCGCTCGTCGCGGAGCAGGTCGCGGACCCGCTCCGGCCGCCGCAGCACCTCCTCACCCAGCGCGGCGGTCAGCCGCTCGCCCGCCCGCTGCTGAGCGGAGTGCGCCGCGCGGTAGCCGTCGACGGCCGATGCCACCGCCGACGCCACTGCCGATGCCACTCCCGATGTCACCGCCGATGCCGCGTCGCCGCCGCGCGGGTCGGGCTCCACCGGCAGCCGGCGGCCCACCCGGCCGCGCAGCTTCGACAGTTCGCGCAGTCCGGCCCGGTCCCGCTCGCGGTCGGCGCCGGTGACGGACTTGGCGATCGCCTCCTGGAGCCCGGCGCGGCTCCGCTCGAACCGCGCCACCGCCTCCCGGTACTCCGCGGCCGCGGCACCCGCCGGCCCGTCGCCGAGAGCGGTCAGCAGGCCGATGCCGAAGCCCGCCCGCCGCAGCAGCAGCCGATCGTAGAGCTGCCACCGGGCCCGCTGGCCCGTCTCCCCCTGGGTCGCATGGTCCGTCATGGCCTCAGTCCTGAAAGTTGATCAGGTCGAACGGGCGGTTGAGCTTGGTCCGCGGCTTGGGCAGCAGCCCTTGCAGGTCACCGCCGTCGGCGACGGCCTTGGCGAGGGCGTCCGCCGCCCCGGGACGGGTGAGGCTCAGCGGCGCCATGGCCGCCACCGACCCGGCCGCGGCCACGGAGCCGGTCGTCATCACCCGACCCGCCTGGGCCAGCGCGATGCGGTACGGGTCGCCCAGCAGTCGCGCCGCGGACTCGGCGCGCTCGTACTGCTCGGCGCCCGCCCTCGCGTCACCGCCGGAGGCGTGCAGCATGCCCAGTTCGAGACGCACCTCGGTCTCGTGGAAGCGGTCACCCAGCTCGGCCGCGTTCACCAGCGTGGTGTCCAGGTCCGCCAGGGCGGCGTCCCGCTCGCCGACGAGCAGCCGCAGTCCGGCGCTGCGGTACGCGTGGTGCTTGCGGAAGCCCGCGTTGGACGAGCCGGCGGCCTGCTTGAACTTCTCCCAGGTCGCCAGGGCCGAGGCGTGCTTGCCCGCCTTCTCCTGGAGCACGCTGATGTTCGAGTACAGGTTGATCCGCAGATGCGCGGCACTGGCGTCGGTCAGGCCCGACATGCAGGCCAGCGCCTGCTTCTCGTGCTCGAAGGCCGCCCCGAGACGCCGCTCCGCGAACAGGGTCAGCCCGCGCAGGTTGTGCAGCCAGCCGCGCTCGCGGCGTACGCTCTCGGCCTCGCCCGGACGTTCCGCGACGACCTCGAAGCCCTGCTCCACCTCGGCGACGGCCTCCGCCAGCCGGTTCTTGCGCTTGGACAGGGTGAGCGCGGAGTACAGGTGCGACTGGGCACGCAGCTCCGGGGACAGGCCGGCGGCGTCCTCCCGGATGGCCCGGAAGCAGGCGAGGGCCGTGTCCTGGTCCCCGCGGAAGCCCGCCTGGATGCCGAGCACCTTGAGCAGGAAACCGCGTACGTCGGCGGTGCCGCGCAGGATCGCCGTCTCGAACTCGATGGCGTGGACGAGCTCCCCCTCGCGCTCCGCCTCGGCGAGCAGCCCGGGTACGTCCGACTCGGGGATGCCGGCGAGCAGCCCGATCGCCTCGTCGGCGACGACCGCCATGCCCTCCCAGTTCGTGGAGAAGAACGCCCGGCGGCAGTAGGCCAGTGCGGCGGCCACCCGGTCCACGGCGGAGCCCTCGGAGTCCCTTGCCCGCAGGAAGAGTTCGCCCTCCTCGGACACCGGCGCGAACCCGGCGTCGGGAGCCGTACCCAGGTCCACGACCAGGTCGCCCTCGGTGACCGGCAGCCCCATGCGGCGCAGGCAGCGCACCCGCTCCGCGCGGTAGTCGGCGTACCGGCCGACCGGCTCGCGCACGGACGTCGGCGCCTCCAGTCGCAGTTCGGCGCCCTCGACGAGCTGCGCGTGCTCGAAGGCCCGCATGAAACCGCGCAGCGAGGACAGGTCGGTGCCGCCCATCCCGCTGAGCAGCAGGGGCCTGCCCAACTGCGCGGTGCCCGTGCACAGGGCGGTCGCGGCCACCGTCAGCACGCGGTAGACCTGCTCGCTCTCCCGGTGCAGCCGCCGCTCGGACGGCGCGAGCGCGATCTCCTCCAGCGGCGCGGTGCCGGGCGCGGTCTCGGCGGGGAAGAGCTCCGCCCACTCGGACGGGTGCCCGGCCGCGAGGCCGGTGAAGTCGGCGCCCTCGGCGCGCAGGGCGTCGATGCCCGCCCGCAGCCCCGTGTACGAGGCGGCCGGGCCGGTGTTCACGTCGACCAGGACGGAGTCGGTGGATGCGCGGCTCACCTCGGCCGCCCGCGTCACCATCGCGAGGGCTCGGTGGTGGCGAGGGCGAGCGGCGCGATCTTGTTCTCGACCTCGTCGAGGTCGAAGTCGACGTCGTCCAGCTCGTCCAGCGCGTCCAGTTCGGTGTCCTCGGCGGTCTCCGCCTGGGGGGTCTCCGCTTGGGCGGTCTCCGCTCGGGGGGCTTCCGTCCCCTCGGTGGTCTCCTCGGGCTCTGTGGACTTCGCGGTGGACTTCGCGGTGTCTTCCATGGCGCGCTCCATTCGGAATCACGGTCGGACGTGGGAATGCGGATGCGAAGGATCCGGTGTCAGGGCAGCCGGAACCAAAGGGGTGGGCGGGAATCGTGACGGGGGACGTACGGGGGACGTACGGCGGGCGGCCGCGGTCGGCGGCAGGCCCCGGACGCTCAGCCGACCGGCGTGCGCATCCGGGCGAACTCGACCACTTGCCGTCCGACGGTGGCCAGTTGCGCGGTCAGATGCGGGTCGCCGGTGCCGCTGCCGGTGCCGCTGCCGGTGCTGTCGCCGACGCTTTCGTCGGACGCCAGGGTGACGCTCTCCGTGTTGATGGCCACGCCCAGGGGAGTGGGCCAGCCCCTCAGGGCGTGCACGACGGAGCGCAGCCCCGCCAGCGTCGAAGCGGCCTGCGCCCCGCGCGCAGTGACGACACAGCCGACGGCGCGGCCGTGCAGATACGGGCGCGCGTCCTCACGCAGGTCCTCCAGGTAGTCGAGGGCGTTCTTCACCAGACCGGAAACGCCCCCGTGGTACGCGGGCGTGCCGATCACCAGGCCGTCGGCGAGGGAAACGGCCTCGACCAGCCGCCGGGCCGCCGGGGTGCGCAGTGCCTCCCCCGGTGCGTAGAGCGGCAGTTGAAGTTCCTCGGCGCCCAGCAGCAGGGTCCGGGCCCCCGCCGCCGCGGAGGCCGCGAGGACCGCCCGAACCGCCCGTTCCGTCGAGGAACCGGAGCGGACGGTGCCCCCGATGCCGACGATCAGGGGCCCGGCATCGGCTGGGGCACCAACACCGGGATTCTCCACCGAAAGAACGGAACCCTGGTTCGTCTCCAGCACGGTTACACCAATCTCCTTGACCGGTCGCGGTTTTCGGAGTCTAGACAGGGCGGTTATGTGCTGGTTATGGGCTGGTTATGCGTGGGTTATGCATTGGTTACGCGTGGGCCGGAGGTCTGGTCCGCCGTCCGGGCGGGCGCGTCCTGGGTGCGCAGGACCCGGTCCAGCAGCCGCTGGGTGTCCGGGCTGACATCGATGTCCAGACCGTCCGACATCCGGGCCCGGCACAGCTTGTACCAGGACCTGGCCTGCGCTAACTGGCCCAGGTCGCCGTGTACCTGGATCAGGGTCCGGTAGACGTCCTCCTGGTACGGGTCGATGTCCAGCGTGCGGCGGCACATGTCGATGACCTTCGTCAGCTCACCCCGGTCCAGTGCCTCCTGGAGGAGGAAGTCCGCCGCTCCCACCGCGAGGGACCGTACCCAGTCCCGCTGCTCCCTGGCCCAGTCGGCGGTCTCACCGGGCAGGAAGTCCCCCGTGTGGAGGTCCAGCGCGCTGCGGTAGTACTCGGCCGCCGCGCGCGAATCACTCCGGGCCGCCGCCCGGTGCCCTTCGTTGCACAGCCGCTCCAACTCCTCGAAGTCCAGCCAGGCGTCGTGGAGTTTGAGCGAGTACCCGTACTCGCTGCAGACGATCTCCGCGGCCGGCTGTTCCTCCGAGGCCTGCTGCCCGCTGAGTATCTGGTGCACCGCGTGCTTGGCGACCTTGAGGGAACTGGAGCCCGCCGACCGGGTGCGGTCCGGCCACAGCGCGGCGTGCAGTTCGTCGCGGTCGACCGTGCGGCCCCGGTTGACGAGCAGGTAGAGGAACAGGGTGCGCGCTTTGCCGGCCCGCCAGCGTCTGACCGGGAGTCCGCCCAAGTCCAGTGAAAAGCCGCCGAGGCAGCGTACGACGGCAAGCGTGGAAATCTCGGTCATGTGGAAACCCTCCTTCTTCGTGGGGGTAACAGGATGCGAACGCACTGGCGCGGTCGGTCGGGCCAGGCCTGTGGGGTAGGCAACCCGGTCGACCGGTGGTACGACCGGGCTGAGGGCCGGTCGCCTTATATGTGTTGACGTACGGGACCGTCGTCGCCGTTCGGAGAATGCCGGTCAGGCGGACGGCGGGAAGTGGAGTCTCCGGTTCTGTTTGGCCCGCGTCGATGTCCGGCCTCGACCGTGACGCGACGGCTCGGCGATCGCCTCCGCCCGCGTCGCGCCCGACCTGGAAACCCTGGTCTCACCGGAAGATGCTGATGGCGTACTCGCCGATGGCGAGCTGTCGCGGGATCCTGGACAGGCCCACATGCAACTCGGCCTGGATTCTCCGAACTTCGACGCTCTTTCCGGCCTCGCCGATCAGCGACTTCACGAAGCACCCGGGTCGGTGTACGCACGATCGGCGTGCTGATTGCGCCGACACATCCCACCCCGCGGCAATGGCGGTGGAGCTGATGGCCGGTGTGACGAGCGTGAGCCCGACGGTCACCCCAGCGGCGGCGACCAGGGTCCCCAGTGGCTTGCGCGGCATGATGTGCGTTCTCCAGAGTTGCCTGCCGGGCACCGTCCGGCCGCCCGAGTCAGGAAGATCAGTAATGACTCTGGCTTCTGGCAATAAACAAGCAATGAACAGCAGGTACGGCCCCGACCCCCGCCCGTTCCGACTCGCCGGGTGAACGAACTACGCCGCCCCGAACCCCGAATCAAACCGGCCAATCGTTTGCCCCCGCACGACCACGTACCACGACGCTCCCGCACACCCCCCGAAGCATGAATCCCGCCGCCCCGCCCCGACACTTACACACCGAAGAACAGCCGCATGCCTCGCCCCCCGTCACACCGGTCGGGCCATCCCCGCACACACGGGGCCTGCGCACCGCGCGAGCTGCAGGTGGACGACCACACGGGGCCATCCCCGCATGGGCGGGGCTGACGCGATCAGGTGGGTGGAGAGGGACCGCACCGGGGAGCAATCCCCGCGGGCGCGGGGCTGACCCGCCTACCGACTCTTGGCGGAGATCGGCGGGGGAGCAATCCCCGCGGGCGCGGGGCTGACGGGTTAGAGGCGTTCGGTCCGTGGAGCCGGGGGGAGCAATCCCCGCGGGTGCGGGGCTGACGCTTCCTGACCTGGGGCGCTTCGACTCAGCGTAGACCAATCACGTCAGTTCCGATCGGCAGCTCCATGTGCGCAGGGCCGACGCCGCCCCGCCGTGCGTGGCGGCGTCCCTACCCGAGCGTCCGGGACTATCGGCTGAGGCCTTCCTCCGGGGTGTAGGTGATGCCGAGGGGCCCGCTGGTGCACCTGCCGGTCGTGGGGTCGAGGAGGGCCGTACGGCGGTAGCGCAGGGCGGGGCGGTGGAGTGTGGGCCAGGTACTGGGGCGCGGGATCCCGTTGCGGTCCGACACCCAGGTCACCGGGATGGACAGGGTGTTGAGGAGGTAGTCCTTCTGCTGGCTGCGGCGATCGCGGCTGTCCGCCGGGTGGTAGAGGGTGTCTGCGATCAGCAGGCCGGCGCGGTCGTAGGTGAGCGCCCCGTTGGACTGCTGGTAGAGGGCGAGGCATTCGATCGAGGGGGTGCCGACGCGGGAGAGCGCGGCGATGCCCGGGGCGCCGATGTCCCGGCCGCCGCCGTGTGCTTTGCCCGACGCGAGGTCGTAGGCGGTGGTCGGGGTCCGGCCCCGCCGGCCGTAGGGGCGGACCTGGCGGGCGGTCACCTCGCCGTTCTCATTGGTGATCGCGGCGTGCCAGTCCTCTTCGGTTCGGCCGAGGAGCTGCCCGAGCGCGCCGGGTTGTGGGGAGGAGGGGCCGTAGACCTCCCGGATGAGGGCGCCGTGCTCGCGGGCGTCCAGGACGAACCGGCCGGCCTCTCCCGCCCGTCGGTCGAGGGCGTGCCAGCTGGCGGCGAGCGTGTACGGCGCGTAGACACCTCCGTCGGGGTTTCCGTGCGGCCTCCCGTTGCTCCGGTCCGGGGGCTCGACGACGGGCAGTTCGGCGCCGTCGGGCTGCCACAGCACGGTGAGCGCGGGCTCGCGGAACCACGGGGGCCGGGCGTTGTGGTGGTGCCGGTGGAGGCGCCCGTAGCGCTGGATGAGCAGGTCGATCGGGGCGAGGTCGGTGTAGAGCCGGTCGAAGTCGACGTCGAGGGACTGTTCGATGACCTGGGTGGCGATGACGAGGAGTCGGCGGGGGCGTCCGGGGTTGGGCCCGCCGGTGTCCGGGCCGGGGCCGAGGGCGTCGACCACCCGGGTTTCGAGCGGGAGGCGGTCGCGGCCCATGAGCCGACCGTGCAGCAGGATGATCTCGTCCTTCCGCCACCCGTTCCGCAGCCCCAGATCCCGCGCGGTGCGGTGCAGTTCGACCGCGGACGCGACCCGGTTGCGGACCACCGCGGTGATGCCTCCGTCCGCAGCCTCGCGCAGCAGCTGGGTGGCGAGGCCCGTCGGCCCGGGCAGCGGCTGGAGGCGCACCTCGGTGCCGACCCGACGGGGCTGGACAGGTGCCACACCGTCCTCGTCCCCGGCACGGCGGACGGTGCCGCCCTGGTCGACGACGGTGACGGGACCGGTCCCCCCGGTGTCCCGGGCGACGGCCCGGTGCCCCGTGCACCAGGCTCGGACGAGCGCCTCACGCACCGGCGCGGGGAGCGTCGCGGAGAGGACGACCACGGACGCCCCGGCATCCGCGAGCCATTCGACCGCCGCGCCGAGCATTCCCTGTTGGAAGAGCTGGTAGGCGTGGGCCTCGTCGATGACGACCGTCTTCCCCGCGAGTCCGAGGAAGCGCAGCATCCAGTGGCGGTTCCGCTGCGGGATCAGGACGACCTGGTCCACGGTGCCGATCCCGAACGTCGAGACCAGGCCGAGGCAGCTTCGCAGGTACCAGGGGTTGAGGACGACTTCGTCGGGCTTGCCGTCGCCGGCCTCGCCGCTGTCGTGCGCGGCCACGGCCACGGAGTCGGGCAGGGAGCGCAGGGCGTTCTGCTGCCGGGTGGCGGAGGCGTCGATCAACCGGTGGACCAGGTCGGTGGCTTCGGCGGCGGCGTGGACGACGGCGAGGTTGTTGGTCGTGGCGCCGCCCGTCGAGCGCCGGACGAACTTCTCCAGCTCGCCCGCCGCCTGGTTGGTGGCGGCCCGGGTCGGCATGGCCATGAACAGGCCCTGGTGGCCGCAGGTCCTGGCGAGGTGGTGGGCGATGGCGAACGCCAGGCGGGTCTTGCCGGACCCGGTGCCGGACTCGATGACGACCAGGGCCGGTCCGTCCTCGGGGAGGGCGGCGAGTGCGGCGCTCTGGAACGGGCGGGGCGTGGTGCCGGGGAACAGTTCGGGCCAGGTCCGGGGTTCCGGACGCCACCGGTCGAGTGCGAGGTCGGAGATCGCGTCCCGGGCCTGGTGCTGGGACGCGGTCCACCAGTCGGCCGCCGGGGTGCCGAGCCGGCGGTAGGTGAAGTGGTCGTCGCTGGAGGCGATCCAGTCGGCCAGGATCACGAGACCGGTGAACATCGCCAGCACGGCGGGGCGCTCGGGCCTGACGAGGGCCGGCAGGGCCGGGAGGGAGACGCCGATGAGCTCGGCCGCCTCCGTGACGAGGCTGCGGTAGACGGGCTCCCACGCCTCCATCGGGGCGGCGCCGGAGGCCCGCTCGACCGTGTCGAGGTCGGGGATGTGGCCGTGGTGGCCGCCCAGCAGCAAGGCGACGGTGTGCAGGCCGGGGAACTCGTCCCCGGCTCCTCCGCAGCGCGGCCTGCAGCCGCAGCCGAGGATCCGGGGCAGGTGCGCCGCCGTGATGTGCTCGTGCCGGGCGTCGGCCTGCCCGTCGGGGTGAGCGTCACCGGGGAGACCTGCGGCGGACGCCTGCTCCCGCCAGGCTTCCAACTCGCGGCCCCTGAGCAACACGTCGTCGTCGCGGCCCGTTCCGAAGGAACGGAGGAAGCAGCCGGACCCCTTGCCCAGGTCGTGCAGGCCGGCCAGCAGCATCACGGTCCTGCGCGCGGTCTCCTCGTCGCCGGCCCCGAACGCCTCCGCGAGCCGCAGCCGCATCCCGGGCGTGAGGTACCGGTCCCACAGCTGCCCGGTGCACGCGGCCGTGTCGAGGACGTGCGCCGTGAGCGGGTTCCATGCCGGACCGCCGGTTCCTCGGGATCGGCGCCGCTGGTCGGTCTTTCCCCAAATGGTGTGGTGCGTCGGAACATTGAGTAACTGTCGAAGTGTCAAGACCCACATCCGGGAGCTGCTACTGTCGTGCCGCGAGGACGAACCCAACGGAGTCTGTGAAGGAAGTGACGTCTCGCGCGCGCCGGTTCGCCGAGACGGCGCGACCTCGCGGAGGGGAGGAGCGGACATGCGATGGGATCCACGCCACCAAGCATGTATCCCGGTACTGACAATCGACGGAGTCCCGGTTCGGCCCGGTCCCGCGGACGAGGGTGAACCGCTGCGGTCCAGCCCGGAGAACGGGGACGAACCGAGCCGGGCCGGCCTTGCGAAGGTCTCCGTCGTCCAGGCACTGCGGTACGCCGACCGGATCGCCGCCGTGTACGGACGGACCCCGGGGGAGACCGTCGCGGTGCTCGATTGGCTGCTCGGTGTGCTGTACGCCGCCGAGTGCTGCCCGGAGACGTACGGCGAGTGGCTGGCCTGGGTGGAGAGGCGCGAACCGCTCACCGAGGCCGCGGACTGGCTCGTCCGCCACGAGGGCGTGTGGGACCTGTTCGACGCCGAGCGTCCGCTCGGCCAGAACGCCGCTCTGCTGAAGCACCTGGACGCGTTCGGCGTCGGGCCGGCCCAGCTGGTGATCGAGCAGGCCGGCGACTACAACCAGCACTTCGACCACCACCACCTGCACCACCCCGAACCGCTCCCGGCCGACGCCGCCTGGCGCGCGATGCTGACCCAGCACGCCTTCGGGCAGGGCCGTCGAGCCCGGATCCCGGCCAAGGAGATGGGCCTGCCGGCTCCGTTCACCAATCTGTCCACCTGCCGCCTGGGTTCGCGCATCCGGGTCCTCGCGCTCGGCCCCACGCTCGGCGACACACTGCGGCTCAACCTCGCCCCCTGGGACGGAAGGCCGGACGCGCTCAACCTGACCTGGGGCGACCGCTCCCGCCGGCCGTTCCGCCGCACCGGTGCCCACGAGACCCGCAGGCCCGAGGGCCCCGCCGACCTCCACACCGTCCTCGGCCGCTCGGTCGCGCTCCGCGCCGTGGCGATGGCGGACGGCGAGCCGGGAGTCGATCGGGTCCTCGTCGGACCGGGGGAGACGCTCGCCGAACTCCCCGACGTCTACCGCCAGGACGAGGTCATGGTCATGCGAGCCGGCAAGCCGGTGACGCTCAAGCCGCAGGCCTCCCGGGAGCTGTGGCGCGAGTCGCACGCGCTGTACGCCGCCGTCGCCGAACGCGTCAAGGGCAACGACCTGTACGGGCGCCTCGCCATGCTGCGCAGCGACCGCCCGGAGCTGTGGGCGGTCGGCCTGCTGGCGGACAAGGGCCAGCCGATCACCTGGGTGGACGACCGCTTCCCGTTCGTCCCCGGGCGCGAGGCCGGCCTCCGGCAGGCGAGCGAGCAGGGCTCGGCCGTCGCCGAGTACGCGGCCGGCGCGCTCCGAGCCGCCGCCACCACCGCCTGCGAGCACGTCTATTCGGGCGCCGGCGACCGGTCCGCCCACGTGGCCCGCTTCAACGGCGAGCCCGAGCTGTGGGCGGGCGCCGGCGCGGAGTTCCACGCCATGCTCGACGCCGTCGCGGACGGCCACCCGGTCGCGGACGCGCTGTCCCACTTCGGGACCGGGATCAGGACGCTCGCCACGGCCGCCCTGAAGGCCAGGTTGGACAGCCTCCGTCCGGCCGGCCGGGAGCTGAAGGCGCACACGCTGGCCACGGAGCGGCTCCAGGTCGAACTGGACCGCCCCGACGCGCCGAACCCGCTGAAGGAGACCACCCCATGACCGAGCCCTCACCGGTGCGCCCGGCGCCCGCAGAGCCCGAGCCGGACCCCGGGAAGCAGCTCACCGCCTGGCTCTGCGGCCTCGTCCGCGCCCGGCAGTACGGGCAGTTGGCCGATCTGCGCCGCCCGGAAGCCGTGACGCAGGCCCGCCTCATCGCCGCGAACTTCGCGCCGTCCGAGGAGACCCGGCCGGTCTTCGAACACGTCGCCTTCCTCTTCGCCCGCTACCACGCCGGGCGGCTGGACCCGTCCCCGGGATCGGGCGACACCGGGGCCGCCCTCGGCCGCATCGGCACGGGGGCGGGACGCGGCCAGGCCAACCCCGGCGCGGTGCGGCTGCTGGACCGCGTCGTGGCCTCCCGCAGGGTCCCGTGGCGCCACCTCCAGCACGTGGTCGAGCGCGCCAGGTCCTGCGACACCGTCCCCCCGTCCTGGGCGGTCCTCACCGAGGACCTCGCCGGATGGTCCGGTCGGGGGCGGCCGGTTCAGTACCGGTGGGCCCGTTCCTTCTACACCCCGACCTACACCCCGACCTACGCCCCGGCCTCCACGTCCGAGACCCCGACCAGTGTGCCCCGGCCGCGCGGGACCGCGCCCGCCGCCGATCCGATCGGAGACAGCAAGTGACCAGCACCGTAGAGCCCTCGACCACCGAAGCCGCCTCCTTGACCACGGGGGCCGCGCCGTCGACCGCCGGAGCCACCGACTTCACCGGCGCGCAGTACCTCTCGCTGCACCTCCTGGAGACGATGGTCGCGGTCCTGCCGGTGCGCGACGAGAACGGCATGCCCAAGTCGATCAGCCTCGGCGGCGACCTCCGGACGATGATCACCTCGCAGGCCCGTCGACGCGCGGAGCGCACCTACTCCCGCAACCGCGCCAACACCGGCGACGGGCCCCTGGCCGGTCACACGATGGGGCTGCGCACCCGGGAGTGGGCGAAGATCACCGCCGCCGAACTGGAGGCCGGGGGCTGGGAGCCGGGGACGGCCCTGGCCACCGCCAAGGCCGTGCTGAGCGGCATCGGGCTGAAGTTCGGCGACAAGCCCAACACCGCCGATCTCACCAAGGTGCTGCTGTTCGCCCCCGAGAACGCCGGGAAGGTCCTCGCCGACAAGCTCCTCGAACACCGCGCCGCCGTCGCGGAGTGGAGCAGCGCGTACGTGGCGGCGCAGGACGCCGCGGCGGAGAAGAAGGCGAAGGCCGCGGCCAAGCGCCGTGCCCAGGCCAAGGACCGCAAGGAGGGGCGGGTGCCCGCGGAGGAGCCGCAGGAGAGCGGTGGCGAGGCCGGGGACGAGAAGCTGCCCGGCCTGCCGAAGGACCTGAGGTCCGCAGTCCTCACCGCCCTGGCCCCCGGTGACGCGATCGACATCGCCCTCTACGGCCGTTTCCTCGCCGGGATCGCCGACTCGCCCGACGTCGACGGCGCCGTCCAGACCGCCCACGCCTTCACCGTCCAGCCGGCCGAGCACATCGACGACTTCTACTCGGCCGCCGACGACGCCAAGCTCGACCGCAGGAACCGTTCCCGCGCCAACGCCCTGGACTACCTGGACGCCGCCGAGGACTCCGGCGCGGGCATGACCGGGTACCAGTCGCTGATCTCCGGGACCTTCTACCGCCACGCGGTCCTGGACCGCCACAAGCTGCGCGCCAACCTGAAGGCCGCCGGAATGACGGCCGAGCGGATCGAGGCCGCGGCGGCCGCGGCCGAGCTGGAGGTGGTCGACGCCTTCGTCAACTCCCAGCCGAGGGCCAAGGCCAACACCACCGCCTCGACCGGCTCCCTGCCGAAGCTCGTCATGGCCTTCGACGGCAAGCGCCCGTTCAACTACGGCCTGGCCTTCGAGAACGCCGTCTTCGAGGAGGCCGACGGTCCGGCCTCCCTGGAGGCCGCCCGCCGCCTCCTCGCCCAGCACGCCCTCGTCCTGCGCAAGCGCGACGACATCAGCCCGGCCCGCCTGCTCACCTACGACCTCGCGGTCGAGCGGCTGCTCGGCGCAGAAGCGGAGAACGGCAACCTGCCCGGTGCGGAGGTCGACACCATCGAGGAGCTGACCCGACCGTGACGGAGTCCGTCCTCCTCGCGCGGCTCGCGGCGCCCCTCCAGTCCTGGGGGAGCGGCTCGCACTTCGAGCGGCGTGACACCCAGCTGCACCCCACCAAGTCGGGGTGCGTCGGGATGGTCGCCGCCGCCCTCGGCCTCGACCGCACCGACGACATCGGCCACTTGGCCGCGCTGCGGTTCGGCGTCCGCGCGGACCGCCCCGGCACGCCCGCCCACGACTACCAGGTCGTCGGTGGCGGACCGATGCCGCTCCGGCCGCGCGACCTGATCACGGACCACCGGCGCGCCGATGCCGCCGCCGCACGCCTCGACGGCGAGCGCGGTCCGACCTTCGGCCGGGCCGCCGGCACCGCACTCGCCTCCTGGTACGGCGCGCCGAAGGAGATCGCACCGGACGAGCGGACCGGGGTCCTCCTCGCCGGGAACCTCCGCCGCGACCCGATGCAGACCTACCGCTGGTACCTGGCGGACGCCGCCTTCGTCGTGGCCTTCGAGAGCCGGGACCGCGACCTGCTGGAGCGGATCGCCGGCGCGCTGGAGCAGCCCAAGAGGCTGCTCTGGCTCGGGCGGAAGTCCTGCCCGCCGTCCGGCACCATCGCCGGCGGGGTGCACCCGGGCACGCTGGAGACGGTCCTGCGGTCCACGGCGCCACTGCCCAACGCCACGGCGGAGGCGCCGTGGTTCTGGTGCGAGGTCCCGCCGGGGACCAGGGGCGCGAGCCGGACCACCGACCAGCCCGTCACCTTCGACCCCGAGCAGCGCATGCACGCCGTCCGCTGGGAGACCCGCACCCGCCTCACGCCCGACCCGGACGCCGCCATCCGCTGGGAGGACCTCATCCCATGACGAACCGACTGATCACCTGCCACAGCATCATCGCCCTGGACGCCCGGCACCCCGTCGCGGCCCGGAGCCTGCTCGACGCCCAGGACATGCACCGCCTGGTGATGAGCGGCTTCCGCGGCTGGGTGGAGGACGGCCAGTCGGACCCCCGCGCGCAGATGGGGATCCTGTCGACGTGGAACGTCGACCTCAAGACCGACACCCTGCTCCTGGTCGTGCAGTCCAAGGTCACCCCGGACTGGTCGCTCATCCCCCGGGAGGCGCTCACCAGCAGGATCGAAACCATCAGCGTCGACCAACCCCTTCGCAAGGGCGATGAGTTCACCTTTCGTACGGTCCTGAGCGCACTGACCGCCCGCCCCGACGGCCGGCCCGGGACGGGGCGCTCCCGCAAGGTCCCGGCGGTCAGGCCGGACCAGGTCCGCGACTGGCTGACGAAGCGGTCGCAGCCGACCGTCGAGGGGCCGGGCTCGACGGCGGACAGCGGCGTGCGGTTCATCGGGGCGGAGATCGACCGGCGCTCGCTCGCGATCCGCATGCTGCCGCCGGTGACGAGCCGACACCATGCGGGCTTGAAGATCACCCGCTCCGAGGTGCGGGGGCAGCTGGTGGTGGTCGACCCCGAGGCCTTCCACCGCACCCTGACGGACGGCCTCGGCTCCGGTCGGGCGTACGGCTGCGGGCTGGTACTGGTGCGGCAGAGCGGGCCCCGCCCCTGAACGGACGCGGCGGGCAGAGGTAGCATCACCTCTGCCCCGCCACTCGCGAGGATGACTCTGGAGTATGTGACATCGATGCTCCAGGCCTGGCCTCAGCCGGGACCGCCCCGACACCGCTCGACTCACCCCGGCCTGTCGCGCACCGGCCCCGCACCCAGCGGGGCGACCTTCTGCCTCTGCCGCCGTCGGCCTCGCACGCGCGGGGCCGACGGCGGTGATCCCAGCGGGACCATCCCCGCACGCGCGGGGCCGATTTTCAGATCCTTGTCGGCAGCTCGGCTGCTGTCGCGACCACTCTCGGGGTGGTCAAACGGTCTTGCCCGTAGGTCAGTTGTTCACGTCGAACACGTAAAAGGTCCACGGTCCGTTACATGGGCAAGCTCCTCCTGGAGGGGCAGAGCCAGCGGATGATCGCCGCAGTGCTCGAAGCCGCCGGCTTCGACACCCCGGCGACCCACGCCTACTTCGAGAAGATCGTGTCACCACCTTGTGACAGTCAGCGATGATCAAGGAGCGGCACAGGGTCGGGCCCACCGGCCGGGACCGCGCGGCGAAACCCCGGACGGGCAGCGCTCCGGGTGAGAGGTTCACCTGTTCGGCTCAGCGAGGATGACGGCCAGGAGACGGCGCCCGGAGACCTTCCTACCGTTGGACCCGGGGAGGCTGCATCCCCGCGGAGCCCGACCGAGGACCTCTCGCCCGTCGGCCACCGCTCACGCCGAACCCGGCAGTCGACTTCCACCGTGACCACGCAGGGTCCGGGTCGAAGGAGATGAAGGACATGAACACCACGCGCACCGCCCGCACGCCCGCGACACCCGCACTGAACGGGTGCCGGACATCACGCCGCCGCCTTCGGGCACGGATCGGGCTCGCCGCGACCGCCACGGCCCTGTCGCTGCTGCCGATCGCCCCGTCCACCGCCAGCGCGGCACCCCATCTCCCGCTCACACAGATCGTGCGGGAGGCCAAGGTGAAGGCGCAGCAGGAGCACCCCGGCTCGCAGTTCTACGACGCGGACGCCGTCCTGCTGGCACCCACGACCAACCCCAATGACGTCCAGGCCTGGTGGATCCGCTTCCGGGCCAAGGGCTCGGAGCCGTCCTTCGAGTACAAGTACTCGACCACCGGTCAGTACCAGAGCACGCAGCCGTGGAGCGTCCCGATCGGGATCCAGGCCATCTCCTCGTTCACCATGACGGAGGTCCAGGCCCACGATCTGGCCGTCAAGGCCGGGCACACCGGCGCGTTCAAGCCCCTGTACCTCAATGAGCCCGTCGTGCAGAACCCGCATCCCACCTACTACTTCTGCATTCCCAGCGAGGGCAGGACGGTGGCGGTGGACACCGCGACGGGCCACGTCACCACGCCCTGGCCGTGCTAGAGACCACGGTGTGAGCCCTGTTCGGTGGCCGTCACCCAGCGGGGGTGACGGCCATCGGCGGCCGGCGACCCGTCCCAGATCCACGACTTCGCGGGCGTGCGCGCCAAGTTCGAGGGCACCTGGG